>SLPH01000008.1 GCA_007132095.1 Syntrophomonadaceae bacterium
AGCGGCGTTGAAGATGGTGAATACTTCCTGGTTGCGGCTCCCTTGAAAATTAAAGGGGCGGAAGGCGCTTCATGCAGGGCGCTTTTATTTGAAAACAGCCCGGTTGAATAAGTTATCAGGGGCCTTTTTTTCCGGCAGCGGCCTGATCTTGCGAGTATGCCGGGCTTAAAAACTATTCGGAGGTGAAGGGAAATGGCGCTTTTGAGAACCGTTTCGGAGGCTGAAGCGACGGGGAAAGTGAAAGCGGTTTACGATGATATTAAGGCGACCAAAGAAATTGACTTCATACCTAATTTCTGGCTGGCGCTCTCCAACAATCCGGATCACCTGGAAGCAACCTGGAACAAGCTGAAAGCGGTCATGAAGCCGGGCAAACTTGATCTTTTAACTAAAGAGATCATTGCCCTTTCAGTTTCTATTTCGAACAATTGCCTCTACTGAATACACTCGCATACAGCCGCCGTGAAGCGGCTTGGTCTTGACAATGAAGCGGTTGCCGAGCTTATTGCAGTGGTTGATCTTTTCAGCGGAACCAATGCCCTGGCAAACGCTTACCAGGTGGAACCCGACGTATCGCCTGATCCTGACTGATTGGTTGGGATCGGATTACTAATCAAGAAATAACCGGTCTGAGGCTAATCCTGCCTGCATGATGCCGTTATTGGCCCGGGCTAAAATGTGGTAAACCGAAAGGAGATCCAATGTTCTATCCTGTTGAAGCTCCCGCAACTAGTGAAGGAAAGAGAGAGGCAGCAGCCCTGGTGGTCCTGAACCCGGCCCAGTCCAGGCGCCTGGTGGCCAAAGGCGCCGTTGCCTGTCCGATCGTAAAAAAAGCTTACCGGGACGGCATGATTATTATCGCCCGTGGAATTACCAACGCCTATGTCTGCGAGGAATTTTTTAAGGCCCAGATCATAAATAAGGCTAACATGACCGTCGGCTTTGTCGGGTCGGGCATGACCAATTCTACCGCTGCGCCGCCGCCTTTTACCTGGCACGTGATCGAGAAGGGAAAGGTCATTGAAGATGCCGACTCTAACGCAGAAATTATGCGTTTTAAAAAAGGCGATGTGCTGATAAAAGGCGCCAATGCGGTCGATCACACCGGCCTGACGGGAACTTATGCCTCTTCGGTAAAATGCGGTACCATGGGTATGTCCTGGCCGGTAATCACGCCACGCGGCGGGCACTATATTATCCCGGTCAGCCTGGAAAAAATGGTGCCTTCGGTTATGGCGGCCGCTAAACATACCGGTATTTATCACTTCGACTACTCGACAGGGCTGCCGGTTAAGCTGGTGCCTTTGCCCGAGGCGCTGGCGATCACCGAAATTGAGGCCTTCGCCCTGCTTTGCGGGGTCAGGGCATACCATGTCGGTTCGGGAGGGGTGGCCGGGTCTGAAGGTTCGGCGCATTTTACCCTGGAAGGCGACGAAGATAAAGTGGTGGCGGCCCTGGAACTGGTTAAATCGCTGCGCGATGAACCGCCGGTGGGCATGCCGGACTCTTACAGGGTCAGCGATCCCCTTGATTACAATTACGACGCCGCGGCCCAGCTTAAGACGCTGGAAGGGCTTTAATCGACCGGAAGGTAAGGTAAGTTCTGCGCCCTGGCGCGCCGGTGTTTACTGCCCGGAAACAGAGACCGGTTTCCTGGAGGTTGAATATGAAAAGAGAAGATAAATTTAACGAGCTGGAGAGAAAACTGAAGCGATGGAAAACTGCGGCCGGGAATCTTCCCCAAAAGGGCAGTTCGGGCCGGACCATTTCAGGCGAAACACTGCAGCCTCTCTACACACCGCTAGATATAAAAGAACTTGATTACGAAAGAGACCTCGGCTTTCCGGGTGAATATCCCTATACCCGCGGGGTGCAGGGCAACATGTACCGCGGCCGTTACTGGACCATGCGCCAGTTTTCCGGCTTTGGCGACGCTTACGACTCGAACCGCCGCTACCGCTACCTGCTTGAAGAGGGGCAGACCGGCCTGAGCGTGGCTTTTGATATGCCCACGATCATGGGCTACGATTCCGATCATCAGCGTTCCCTGGGCGAAGTGGGACGCTGCGGGGTGGCCATTGATTCTTTGGAAGATATGGAAGTTTTGTTCGAAAACATTCCCGTTGACCGGGTTACCACCTCGATGACCATCAATGGACCGGCAGCGATCCTGTGGTGCATGTACCTGGCCAACGCCGAGAAACAGGGTGTCCGCCTGGACCGGGTCGGCGGGACAATTCAGAACGATATCCTCAAGGAATATATTGCCCAAAAATCCTGGATATTTCCCCCTGAGCCTTCCATGCGCCTGATTACCGATATTTTCGCTTTTGCGGCGCAGCATGTGCCTGCCTGGAATACAATCAGCATCAGCGGTTACCATATCCGCGAAGCAGGGTCGACGGCAGTCCAGGAACTGGCCTTTACGCTGGCTGACGGATTTGCCTATGTAGAGGCGGGAATTGAAGCCGGTCTTGATGTGGACGATTTTGCCCCGCGCCTCTCCTTCTTTTTTAATTCACACCTTGATTTCTTTGAAGAAATCTGCAAATACAGGGCAGCGCGGCGGATCTGGGCACGTCACATGAAGGAACGTTACGGGGCTAAAGATCCCCGCTCGCTGAAGATGCGCTTTCACACCCAGACGGCAGGCTGCAGCCTGACCGCACAGGAACCGGAGAACAATATTGTCCGGACCACGATCGAAGCGCTGGCGGCCGTTTTAGGAGGAACCCAGTCGCTGCATACCAATTCGATGGATGAAGTACTGGCCCTGCCGACCGAAAAGGCTGTTAAAATAGCCCTGCGCACCCAACAGGTAATCGCCCATGAAAGCGGCGCCGCCAATACTGTTGATCCCCTGGCCGGTTCGTATTTCATCGAATCGCTGACGGATAAGATGGAAGCGGATGCTGAAGAATATTTTCGCCGGATCGAAGAGCTGGGCGGGGTTTTAAAGGCGATCGACATGGGCTTTTTCCAGCAGGAGATCGCTGATTCCGCTTATATATTCCAGCGGGAAGTGGATCGCGGCGAAAGGGTTGTGGTCGGAGTGAACCGCTACAATTCGGGAGAGAAACCGCAGATTGAACTGCTTAAGATAGATCCGGGCGTTGAGAAGAAGCAGGTTGACAGGCTTAAAAAGTTGAAAGAAAAACGCGATAACTCCGCTGTTAAGGCCGGGCTGCAGGAGCTGACGAAACGAGCGGCAGGAAGCGACAACCTGATTCCCCATATCCTGAATGCAGTTAAGGTTTATGCAACCGAAGGCGAAATAATCCAGGCGTTGAAAGAAGTTTTCGGCGAATACAGGGAGAAGCCGCAATTTTAAAAATGAGGCCGGCAGATTTACCGACCCTTTGCCGTAAAGGAGTTGTTTAGGGCAGTGACCAGAAAAAATGTTAGAGTTGTTATCGCCAAACCGGGCCTTGACGGCCATGACAGGGGAGCAAGGGTTGTCGCCAGGGCCTTAAGGGATGCCGGGATGGAAGTGATCTACACGGGGCTGCACCAAACCCCGGAGCAGGTGGCGGAAACGGCGCTGCAGGAAGATGCCGAAGTTGTGGGACTGAGCATCCTTTCAGGGGCGCATATGACCCTGGTACCAAAGATCAGGGAGCTTTTAAAGAAGAACGAAATGGAAAATGTGCTGCTCCTGGTCGGGGGAATCATTCCCGAAGACGATGCAGCTGAACTGATCCAATCCAAAATGGCCGATGCGGTATTTACCCCCGGCGATCCGCTGGAGAAGATTATATCCTATATATTTGAAAAGGGCGGAAAAGGAGACTGAAGGGCATAAGATGGCAGAGCGAGAGTTAAGAATTGCAGAAGAGCGGGCAGGGGAACTGCGCCGTGAAATTGACCGTCATAACTATAATTACCATGTCCTGGACAGCCCGGAGATCAGCGATGCTGAATTTGATGCCCTGATGAGCGAGCTGATTAAACTGGAGGAAGAATACCCGGTTTTAAAAAGCGGTGATTCGCCGACGATGCGAATCGGGGGAGAGCCCCTGGCTGCTTTCAGCATTCTGGAACATAAAAGGCCCATGCTGGGGCTGGACAATGCCTTCAACGAGGATGAACTGACCGCTTTTACCTCCAGGGTCGGCAGGCTGAGCGGCCTGGAGGAGATAGAATACCTGTGCGAGTTAAAAATTGACGGGCTGGCCGTTTCGCTGCAATATGAAAAGGGCCTTTTTGCCAGGGGCGCTACCAGGGGCGACGGGACGCGGGGCGAAGATATTACGGCAAATTTAAGGACAATCAGGCAGCTGCCGCTGCGTCTTCCTGAACCGCTCACCCTTGAAGTAAGGGGCGAAGCCTACTTCACCAGGTCTGACTTTGAAAAGCTGAACCGGGAAAGAAGCTCGGGCGAACTTCCCCTCTTTGCCAACCCCCGTAATGCCGCTGCCGGATCGCTGCGCCAGCTCGATCCGCGCCTGGCTGCGGAACGACCGCTGCGCCTTTTCATATATGGTTCAGGAGAAAACAGCCTGAAAATTGAAACCCAGGGCCAGCTGCTGCAGCGTCTAAAGGATCTGCAGCTACCGGTCAACCCTTACCACGCTCTCTGCGGCAGCGGCGAAGAGGTAACCGCTTATTGCCGGCGCTGGGATGAAGAGCGCCGCAGCCTCGATTATGATATTGACGGCGTGGTCGTTAAAGTGAACGATATTGAGCTGCAGGAAAGGCTGGGCGCAACAGCGCGCAGCCCGCGCTGGGCGATTGCTTTTAAATACCCTCCGGAAGAAAAGATGACAAAAGTACTTGATATCCTGGTTAATGTAGGACGAACCGGCGCGATTACGCCGGTGGCGGTCCTGGATCCGGTGACGATTAGCGGCTCAACCGTGCAGCGCGCCAGCCTGCATAATGAAGATATGCTGCGCGAGAAAGGGGTTATGATTGGCGATACAGTGCTGATCCGCAAAGCAGGCGAAATTATCCCCGAAGTTGTGAAGGTGATTAGGGAAAAGCGCGATGGAAATGAAAAAGAATTCAGGATGCCAAAACGGTGCCCTTCCTGCGGTTCGAAAACGGTGCGCCTGAGTGGAGAAGCGGCGCTGCGCTGTATAAACCCGACCTGCCCGGCTCAGCTGGTGGAACGGATCGTCCACTTTGCCTCCCGGAGGGCGATGGATATAGAGGGGTTGGGGCCGGCAGTAGCCGAACTGCTTTATGAACACGACATGGTCCGCGATGTTGGCGATCTGTATTACCTGCAAAAGGAAGAGCTGGCCAGGCTGCCGCGGATGGCCGAAAAATCGGCAGCCAACCTGGTTCAGGCAATTGAAAAGAGTAAAGAGAATCCCTTGAACAGGCTCCTGCACGGATTGGGAATCCGTTTTGTCGGAGAAAGGGCAGCCGCCCTGCTGGCGAACAGCTTCAGCTCCCTTGAGAAACTGGCTTCAGCTTCGATGGAAGAGCTGACAGCCGTGGATGAGATCGGTCCCAGGATAGCCGAAGCGGTGATCCTCTTTTTTAAGAACGAGCAGACGGGTATAGTCCTGGAAAAGCTGAAAAATGCGGGCCTTAATTTTCAGGCTCTTAAGACTTCAGAAAAAGGCGGCGGGGACAGGCTGTCCGGTAAAGCTTTTGTTTTCAGCGGCGGGCTGGAAACTTATACCCGCGACGAGGCCGCGGCCCTGGTCCGGGCCCAGGGGGGAAGGGTATCCTCTGCGGTCAGCGGAAAAACCGATTACCTGGTTGCCGGCAGCGATCCGGGCAGCAAGCTGCAAAAAGCGCGCGATCTGGGTGTCGAAATACTCGATGAAGCCGCTTTTAAGCAGCTGCTTGACCGCTAACCCGGGCTTTTTTCAGCAAGGTGAGAAGCGGTGGCCATTACTGCAGCCTGTTCTAAAAACAGCAGGTCCGCCCACCTGATTGACAGAGTTTCGCTTTGCTTTAGCTTTGGCAGGATAAATAGCGGAAGTTAAGGAGGTCCGGTAAAATGAAGGAGCGCCTGCCCGACTTAAGGGCTGACCAGGAGAAACGGCTTCTCCTGCAGTCGATCATCGATTCATTATCCGATGCTGTATCGGTAGTTGACGAAAAGGGAATCGGGATCATGATCAACCGCGCTTACACGAAAATCACCGGCCTCAGCGAAGAAGATGTGATTAACAAGCCGGCCACGGTTGATATTGCCGAAGGAGAAAGCGTGCACCTGCGCGTCCTGCAGACCGGACGCCCGATCAGGGGTGTTCGGATGAAAGTAGGCCCCTTCAGGCGCGAAGTGATCGTTAACTGCGACCCCCTGATTATTGACGGCAAAATTAAAGGCAGCGTGGGAATTATTCATGATATTTCCGAACTGCGCAAGGTTATGGAAGAACTGGAGAGAACCCGTCACCTGGTCAGGCGGCTTGAATCCAGGTACACGTTCGAAGACATTATCGGTAATGACAAACACCTGCAGGAGGTAATCGAAAGGGGCAGGCAGGCTGCAGTAACCCCGGCCTGCGTGCTTTTACGCGGCGAATGCGGTACAGGCAAAGAGCTTTTTGCCCATGCTATCCATCACGCCAGCGACCGCTCTACAGGCCCTTTTATTCGCGTCAACTGCGCTTCCCTTACAGATACCCTGCTTGAAAGCGAACTGTTCGGTTATGCCGACGGCGCTTTTACCGGGGCCAGAAAGGGCGGGCGCAAGGGATACTTCGAAGAAGCGGAAGGCGGAACCCTTTTCCTTGATGAAATAGGGGCCATGGGCAAAGAGGCGCAGGCCCGGCTGCTCCGCGCTATCCAGGAAGGCGAGATTATCAGGGTGGGAGAGTCGCGATCCCGCCGGATAGACGTAAGAATTATCGCCGCAACCAATGCCGATCTGGAAATAATGGTAGAAGAAAACCGCTTCCGCAAGGATCTCTATTACCGCCTCAACGTATTTCCAGTTGAAATGCCTCCATTAAGGGAAATAAAGAGCGATATTCCACTGCTTGTCAAGCACTTCCTGGCCCGCTATGCCCAGGAGTACGGGCGGACCGGAATTGATGTTTCCCCTGCCGTATTCCGCCGCCTGAAAGCTTACGATTGGCCCGGAAACATGCGTGAATTGCAGAATGTCATCTCCCGGGCCCTGATTAACCTTGGCCGGGAGGAAAAACTGATCGAAGAAAAACATTTAATGATCTCTATTGCCGAAAAAACCGCGAAAGATTGCTCACCGGGTGCGCCGCTGCAAGGGACCTTAAACGAACTGCACCTTTCATGGGAGAAGGAGATTGTCCTGCAGGCCCTGGAACAGGCCGGTGGCAATAAGGCTGAAACGGCGAGGATCCTCGATATTTCCATCCGTAATCTCTACAATAAGTTAAACCGTCATAAAATAACCTAAACCTGGTACGAAAATTGCGAAAATATATGACAGGCGGTCTTAAAACCGGCGCCTGTTGTTTTAAGTTTCAGCGTTAATTTTCAGGAAGCTTTAAGAACCGGGACAAGGGGTTTAGCGCCTTTCGATAAGCTTTTTTGCAAGGGATTTTAGAGGGCGCTGTCAGGAAATATATGTAGTGGGGCCAAGAATACATGCAATATTTTGCAAGCAGAAAATTGCACCCTGCAATATATTGCAAAAGGGGGAGCGTTTATGAACGATCGGATGCTGGAGTTCAGGCTGCACGGCCGCGGCGGGCAGGGAATTGTCGTGGCAGCAGCCATATTTGCCGAAGCTGTATTTTTAGGCGGAAGTTACGCCCGGGCATTTTCTCTTTTCGGGGCTGAACGGCGCGGGGCTCCCGTAACGGCATTTATCAGGGTCAGCAGCGACCGGCTTATGCCAAGAAGCAGGATCTACCAGCCTGATTATGTGGTTGTCTGTGATCCAACTCTTACCGGGGTTGATCTCGCAGCGGGGCTAAAAGATGAGGGAACCCTGTTGATCAATGCCAGGAAACCTCTGGAAGAGCGCTTTTCCTGGTTGGATCAACTTAACCCTGGAGTAAAAATATATGCCCTTGACGCAACTGACATAGCCTGGAAGCATGATCTTGCTATCGGCAGTTTTCCCATGGTCAACACGGTAATGCTGGGAGCAATGGCCAGGTTGAGCGGCCTGGCTGACAGGAAATATCTTGAAGAGTCGATCCGGAAAAGGGTTTCCAGCAAAATTGAGGCTAACCTGGCCGCCTCCGGCGAGGGTTACGAACTGGTAAAGGAGGTTGATCGCCTTGCTGTCCGGAGTTGAAAAGATAAAAGCTCCTTATTTTTGCGGCGCCAGCCCGATCAGTGTGAACAAAACCGGCGAATGGCGCCTGCTTACCCCAACCAGGCGGGAATCGCTTTCTCCCTGCAGCAGTGATTGCCTGCTGGAAGGAGAAATCCCGCTGTGGCTGGAGGCTGTCAAGCGGGAAAGTTGGCCTGAAGCATGGCAGATCATGAGCAGGAATAATCCTTTCCCCGCTTTAACGGGTCATGTATGTTATCAATCCTGCACGGCAAACTGCAACCGGGGCAGGCTTGATGAAGAGGTTGATATCAGGGAGGTAGAAAAGGCGATCGGTTACTGGCGCCTGGATAACTACGAACCCGGCGGAAAAGCGGTTACCTCAAAAGGGAAAGTAGCGGTGGCGGGATCAGGGCCGGCCGGCTTAAGCTGCGCATATTACCTTGCCGTCAACGGTTACGCTGTTACTGTTTTCGAAAAGAGCGCCGTGATCGGTGGGATGGCCGCCCTGGGTATACCGGAATATCGTCTCCCCAGAACGGTATTGCAGCGTGAGCTGGCAATTTTGGAAGATATGGGCATCGACTTTGTCACTGCCTGTGAAGTTGGTAAAGATGTGGAAGTTGCCAGGCTTTATTCTGAATATGATCATCTTTTCCTGGCTACCGGCGCCTGGTTATCGCGCCGGGCCGGAATTAAGGGGGAAGAGGCTGAAGGTGTTTGGTACGCTCTTGATTTTCTCAGCCTTGTAAACAGGGGCGGCGATCCTGAGAGCGGCGGAACCGTTGTTGTCATCGGCGGGGGCAATGCCGCCATCGACAGCGCCAGGACAGCGCTGCGCCAGCCGGGGGTAGATCATGTCAGCCTGGTCTATCGCCGCAGCAGGGCGGAGATGCCCGCTGAACCTTCCGAGGTTGAAGCGGCTGAAGATGAAGGGGTTGAGTTGATCTTTAACGCCCTGCCGAGAGAGATTATTACGAAGAACGGGGCGGCTGTGGGGATCGGGTTCGATTACTGCCGGACCGGTCTTGAAGGTCTTATCGTTGACCGGAACAGGTCTTTTGAAAAGAGCTGTTCCACGGTGATCATGGCCCTGGGCCAGGATCCCGACTATTCAATATTCGGGCAGCTTAAAGAGACGCGGCCTTTATATGCCGGCGGCGATCTGGTCAGCGGCCCCGCCACTGTTCCGGAAGCTATCAGGGCCGGCCGCCTGGCTGCATTCAGCCTTCTTGCCGACCTGGAAGGAACGCCTTTACCCGATTTCGGGGCCAGACCGCTTAAGAAAGTGTCTTTTGAAGACCTGAACCTGGCAGCAAAAGTGAACCTTCAGCTGCAGCAAAAGCAGACCCTGCCCTTTGAAGAAGCAGCCCGCTGTCTTGGCTGCGGCAGCTGTAATTCCTGCGGGGTCTGTTACCTTTTTTGCCCGGACCTTGCTGTCGACCGGTCAAACGGCAGTTACGAATTCAATCTCGATTACTGCAAGGGCTGCGGAATATGCGCCGAAGAATGTCCGGCCCGGGCCCTGGTTATGGAAGGAGGGGTTTAATGATGGCTTTTGAAGTGATCAATGGCAGCCAGGCGGCAGCGATTGCCGTCCAGAGAGCCGGAATCGACCTGGTTGCCGCTTACCCGATTACACCCCAGACCGTGATCGTGGAAACGCTGGCTGATTTTGCCGCCAAGGGAGAGCTGGGAGGCGAGTTTGTCAGCCTTGAATCGGAATACTCTGCTCTCTCATTTTGCAACGGGGCTTCGGCTGCGGGGGCCAGGGTTTTTACCGCAACCGCTTCGCACGGTTTGGCCTATATGCATGAGATGATTCACTGGTGCAGCGGAGCCCGTTTCCCGATTGTTATGGCCAACGTAAACAGGGCTATCGGGGCGCCCTGGTGTCTTGACCCGGACCAGGGAGACAGCCTTAGCCAGCGTGACACCGGTTGGCTGCAGATCTATTGTTCCGGGGCCCAGGAGGTTTTCGATACAATCCTGCAGGCCTTCGCTCTCAGCGAAGAGCTGCTGCTGCCCTGCATGGTAGTATTTGACGGGTTTTATATCTCGCACACCTACGAAGCGGTCGATATTCCCGAAATTCAGGATGTTGGTAAATTTATCGGCCCGCCTTCCTTCGGGGCCCAGGTTATCCCCGGGGAACCGGGGAACCTGCACGGCATGGCTTCGGCGGAAAACCAGCAGCGCCTGGTCCGCAGCCGGCACGAGGCGATGCTGCGCGCCCCGGCCCTTTATGAAGAGATTAACGGCAGGTATGAACGTCTCTTTGGCAGAAAGTACGGAGCGATCGATGCGGTGATGCCCCCCGGCGCCCGCACGGCAATTCTGACTGCCGGCGCCACCGCAGAGACTGTTCGCTGGTGCCTGCCGGATTTAGAGCAAACCGGCCTGATCCAGCTGCGCATGTTCAGGCCATTTCCGGCAAAACAGCTTTGCGCTGTGCTGGAAACCTACGATATCGAAAAGGTCCTTGTCGTCGACCGTAACTGTTCAATCGGGGCCGGCGGAATTTTTGCCCAGGAGCTGAAGTCGGCCCTCTATGGGCTGGCCAGGCCTCCGGCCGTGCACGACCTGATCCTGGCCGGCGGCGTCGACCTGACCGGAGCGCTGATCAAAAATGCGCTGTCTAAAATGCCGCTTGAGAATAGGTCCACTGAACTATGGGGGGTGGAGTGATAATGTTAGTAGATGATCTGAACAGGGAACGGGAGATGATCATATCGGGGCATAATGCCTGCCCCGGCTGCGGGGCGGCTCTGGCGGTCCGCTACCTGACCAGGGCGCTTGGTCCCAATCTTGCCATTGTCCTGACCGCTTCCTGCTGGAGTATTATTGCCGGGGCGCCTCCTTTGACGGCGCTAAAATGCCCAATCCTGCACTGCCCCTTTCCCAGCGCCGGGTCGGTCGGCAGCGGCCTGAAGAGAGGCCTGGAAGCAAAAGGCAAAGGCGATACTACGGTGGTGGTTCTTGCCGGCGACGGCGGCACTTTTGATATCGGCCTGCAGGCTTTGTCCGGGGCTGCGCAGCGTAACGAAGATATTATTTTTGTTTGCTACGACAACGAAGCCTACATGAATACGGGAATGCAGACCAGTTCCGCCACTCCCTTCGGAGCACGGACCAATACGGCGCCGTACCCGCTTTTTAAGGAAGGGCGCAAAAAGGATATTATGCAGATCATGGCTGCGCACGGCATTCCATATGCCGCCACGGCAACGGTCGCTTTCCCGGACGACATGGAAGCAAAGCTGAAAAAAGCGCAGTCCATAACAGGTTTTCGCTTTATTCATGTCCTCTCTCCCTGCCCGCCGGGTTGGGGCAGCGAGTCGGCGGATACGGTGCATCTATCCAGACTGGCTGTGCAGACCGGATTTTTTCCGCTCTACGAAATCCATAACGGGGTCGACTGGAAAATGACCTGGATGACTGATAAAAGCAGGCTGCCCCTGTCTGCCTATCTTGACCGGCAGCGCCGCTTCAAGCAGATGGATAAAGAAAAAATTGTCGCCCTCCAGGAAGAGCTTGACGACGAGTGGTACTTTCTGATGAACAAGGTTGGCCCGGCAGACAGATGCTGACCGGGCATAGTCATTAGTTTAAATAACCAGAGGGTGAGCTCAATAGCAACCGGCAGGGCTGTAACGGGCAGATCGTGTTACGGCCCTTCCTGTCGGGAGGACAACTTGCTTAACCAAGCGGCACCTGAATCAACCGGCGGCAAAATTGGCCCGGTCAGACCTGCTGTCAAAAATAAATTTTAGAATTATAGTAAATATTATAATGAGCCGGCAGGAATTTATAAACCCTTGGTTGAAAAATAGATAAGGCCCGGTAAATTTCCGCCAGGCATAAGCCGGATGAAAACACCGGGTTTATAAGGGCGCGGCCTTATGGCCGCCCTGATCGATAATTTGAGGAGGTGCCTGGTTTTGCGGGAACTTGATGCTTCTGTAATTTCCGAAAATGTGGCCCAGATGTGCCAGGACGCAAACATCTATCTTGGCGAAGAAGAGTATGAGGCCCTTAAGCGTTCCCTTGAAGAAGAGGAATCGCCCACAGGCAAAGAGGTATTAAAACAGTTGATTGAGAACGTTGAGATCGCCAGAAACGAGCAGATACCGATCTGTCAGGACACAGGGTTTTCTGTTTTTTTTGTCCAATGGGGACAGGAGGTCCACCTGACCGGCGGGACGCTGGAAGAAGCGATCAACGAAGGCGTCCGGCGCGGATACACCGAAGGTTACCTGCGCAAATCAATTGTCGATGATCCGCTTTACAACCGCAAGAACACCGGCGACAACACTCCGGCAGTTATCTACACCGATTTAGTACCGGGCGATAAAGTGAAAATATCTTTTGCCCCAAAAGGCGGGGGCAGCGAAAATATGAGCGCTGTGAAAATGCTTAAACCTTCTGACGGGGAGGCCGGCCTGATCGACTTTGTAGTCAATCATGTTAAGGCAGCCGGTCCTAATCCCTGCCCGCCCATCGTGGTTGGCGTCGGTATTGGCGGTACTTTTGACCGGGTAGCCGTTTCGGCAAAGAAAGCTTTATTCCGCCCCCTGGGGCAGCCAAACCCGGATCCAAAATTTGCCGAGCTGGAAAAGACCCTGCTGGAAAAAATTAATGACCTGGGCGTAGGGCCGCAGGGTTTCGGAGGCAGAACTTTTGCCCTTGCCGTTCACATTGAAACATTTCCTTCGCACATCGCCAGCATGGCAGCGGCTGTGAACATTAACTGTCACGCCAGCCGCCACCTGGAGAAGGTACTTTAATATTTTTGGCAAAGAGGAGGCAGACCGGTATGGAACCGAAAAGAATCAAGGCTCCCCTGACCGACGAGGTCGTGATGTCATTAAAAGCCGGCGACAATGTTTTAATCGATGGCGTAATCTATACTGCCAGGGATGCCGCACACAAAAAGCTGGTTGAATTAATGGATAAGGGAGAAGAACTGCCCATTGACCTGACCGGCCAGTTTATCTATTACGTCGGGCCTACTCCGGCCAAGCCGGGCCAGGCGATCGGATCGGCCGGCCCGACAACCAGCGGCCGTATGGATGCCTATACTCCTAAAATGCTGGCTAAAGGGATGAAGGCCTGTATCGGTAAAGGGCTGCGCAGCCAGGCCGTAAAAGATGCCCTGCAGGAATATAAAGGCCTTTATCTGGCCGCAGTCGGCGGCGCTGGGGCGCTTCTTTCAAAGCGGATCAAGAAAAGCGAAGTCGTCGCTTACCCTGAGCTTGGCGCTGAAGCAATTCACCGGCTGGAAGTGGAAGATTTCCCGGCTACGGTGATCAACGACGCTTACGGCAACGATCTGTATGCCGAAGGGGCCAAAAAATACGCCCGCTAAAGAGTGCAATAACTTGATAACTTGACACACTGTGCTGCAATAAAAACTTAATTTTTAGGAAGGCAGGGAAAATAATGAGTTTAAGCAAAGAAGAACTGCTGGCAAAGGCGAAAAAGCCGGCTGCGGACGCAATGCGCCTGCACCCCTTTTACAAGGGAAAACTGGAGACCGCGCTGAAGTGCTGTGTACGCGACATCAACGATTTCGCAATCTGGTATACCCCCGGGGTAGCGGAGCCATGCAAGGCGATTGCTGAAAACAAGGAAGAGGTTTACAGGCACACCAACAAGGGGAATTTCCTGGCGGTAGTATCAGACGGTACCAGGGTTCTCGGTTTGGGCGATATCGGCCCTGAAGCGAGTATGCCTGTTATGGAAGGCAAGGCCCTGTTGTTTAAGTACCTGGGCGGGGTAGATGCCTTCCCGGTTTGTG
The DNA here is from genome assembly GCA_007132095.1 of Syntrophomonadaceae bacterium. Classification (GTDB taxonomy): domain Bacteria; phylum Bacillota; class Dethiobacteria; order DTU022; family DTU022; genus SLPH01. The sequence goes on from SLPH01000008.1 coordinate 13,971, forward strand.
TAGACACCAAGGATGCAGATGAGCTGATTAACTTTGTCAAGCTGATGCAGCCCTGTTTTGGCGGCATTAACCTGGAGGATATCGCCAGCCCGAAATGTTTTTACGTGTTGGACCGGCTGCAGGAAGAATGCCATATACCGGTCTGGCATGATGACCAGCAGGGCACGGCCCTGGTGACGCTGGCCGGGTTGTTTAACGCTTTAAAGATAGTAGGCAAGAAAATAGAGGATGTAAAAATTGTGATGATGGGCGCCGGCGCGGCCAATATTTGCACGATCCGCCTGTTCGTAGCCGCAGGGGCCGACCCGAAGAAAGTGATCATGATTGACAGCAAGGGGACGCTTCATAAGGGGCGGACGGAACTTAAGGAGTCGCACCCGGTTAAATGGGAACTGGCCCAGACCACGAACGGAGAAAACGTGACCGGAGATCCGGCAGAAGCGATCAAGGGTTCTGATGTTTTAATCGGCCTTTCTACCCCCGGACCGGATACAATCAAGAAGGAATGGGTGGAGAGCATGGCCAAAGATGCGATTGTTTTTGCCTGCGCCAACCCGATTCCCGAAATCTGGCCCTGGGAGGCGATCGAAGCAGGGGCGAAAATTGTCTCTACCGGCCGTTCCGACTTTCCGAACCAGGTTAACAATTCGCTCGGTTTCCCCGCTATCTTCAGGGGTGTTCTTGATGTTCAGGCGACAAAGATCAGCGACACCATGTGCATCGCCGCTGCTGAAGAACTGGCAGCCTGCGCGCCTGACGGCGGCATGAACCCGGAGAAAATTCTGCCTACCATGGATATGTGGGAGGTCTTTCCACGGGTGGCTACAGCTACGGCCATGAAGGCTATTGAAGAAGGTGTGGCCAGGATCAAGCTGAGCCGCGAGGAGATCTACAAGAAAGCGGAAGAGACAATCAAGCGGGCCCAGGATCAGACCAAGGCGTCCATGGAACAGGGCTTTATCCCGGAGGCACCCGCTGAATAACAGGAGAGGATACTATGAGCGAAGAGATAAAAATGGTTGACATTTATATAATGGGCAAGAAGTACACCGTTCCCGAAACCCTGACCATCATGGATGCCATGGAATATGCGGGCTACCAGCTTAAACGGGGCTGCGGCTGCCGGGCCGGCTTTTGCGGCGCCTGCGCTACAGTGTACCGTATGGCCGGCGATTATGAGCTGAAAGTTGGCCTGGCCTGCCAGACCAAGGTTGAGGACGGCATGTACCTGGCCCAGATTCCTTTCTTTCCGGGGCGCAAGGCTGCCTTTAACCTGGAAGAGATCAAGCCTTCCACGGCTCATTTTACCCAGCTATACCCTGAAGTATACCGCTGCCTTGGCTGCAGTTCCTGCACAAAGGTCTGCCCCCAGGATATTGATGTGATGCAGTATATCGCCTATATTCAGCGCGGCGATTTTGAAAAGGCGGCTGATATATCTTTTGACTGCCTCATGTGCGGCCTTTGCGTTTCACGCTGCCCGGCAAATATTGTTCATTACAATGCCGCCCTAACAGCGCGCCGCCTCTACAGCCGCTACATTGCCAAACCGGATGCTTTCCTGGCCGAACGGACCAGGAAGATTGAAGAGGGCGAACTGGATGCCGAAATTGATGCCCTGGTGACCGCTGACCAGGATAAATTGCAGGAGCTTTACAACAACCGCGAAATTGAGAAATAGACCCGGAGAGGAGTGATTTATAAGTTGACTTATACACCACAGCTCAGAGAGTTGATGAAAAAAGTTGAAGAAAGCAGGGCCTCCCGGGTTGGAGTCAATTATCCGCGCATGACTCCTGAAGAGCGGCGGGATGTACTGCAGAAGTTCCACCCGGACTATATCGTGGACGGGTTTCGCGAGATTGCCGTGGGGGTCGACAAGGGCGCCCGCATGCCGGTTGAGATGGCTGATGTCTTTGAGGCAAAAAGCCGCGTATCCGGGACAGAGCTCGACCTTACGGCAGATCCGGACTATGACGTTGACGTATTGATTATCGGCGGAGGGGGCGCCGGGGCATCAGCAGCCCTGGATGCACACAAGGCGGGAGCAAACGTTATGATCGCCACCAAGCTTCGCTTCGGCGACGCCAACACAATGATGGCCCAGGGCGGTATCCAGGCTGCCGATAAAGAGAATGATACCCCGGCCATTCATTACCTGGATGTCCTCGGTGGCGGCAGGTTTGAAAATCTGCCGGAACTGGCCAGGGCCCTGGTTATGGATGCCCCGCTGGTGATTAAGTGGCTCGAAGATATGGGCACCATGTTCGACAAAAAAGGCGACGGCACGATGATAACGATTCACGGCGGCGGTACTTCCCGTAAACGGATGCATGCCGCCCGTGACTATACGGGCGCCGAAATCATGCGCACTTTGCGCGACGAAGTTCTCAACCAGGGGATCAAGGTGGTCGAGTTCTCGGCTGCCGCGGAACTGCTTTTGGACAGCGAAGGCAGGGCTGCAGGCGCTGTCCTCTTAAACCTGGAGACGGAACAATATGAGATTGCCCGGGCAAAAACGGTTATTATTGCCACCGGCGGTTCGGGCAGGCTGCATTACCGCGGTTTTCCGACCAGCAACCATTATGGAGCGACGGCAGACGGTCTGATTCTCGGTTACAGGGCCGGGGCAAAGACCATATATGCCGATTCTATCCAGTACCATCCCACCGGAGGGGCCTATCCGCCCCAGCTATTGGGCCTGCTTGTTACAGAGAAGACGCGGGGCTTAGGGGCTACCCCCCTCAACATCAAGGGCGAGCAGTTTGTTTATCATCTTGAAACCCGTGATGTGGCATCATCGGCGATTATCCGCGAGTGCGAAGAGCGTAACTTAGGAGTGCCGCTGCCGACAGGCATTACAGCGGTTTGGCTCGATTCCCCGTTGATCGAACTGACCCATGGAGAGGGAACTGTTGAACGCCAGCTCCCGGCCATGTTGAGACAGTTCCAGCGGTTCGGAGTTGACATTCGCAAGGAGCCGATGCTTATTTACCCCACTCTTCATTATCAAAACGGGGGGCTTTTAATCGACGCTGATGCCAGGAGCACGGTCGAGAACCTCTATGTTGCCGGTGAAGCTGCAGGCGGTATTCACGGCACCAACCGGCTGATGGGCAATTCTTTACTTGATATCATCGTCTTCGGAAGAAGAGCGGGGCGGGACGCAGCAGCCAAGAGCAAGGATATGGCCGTTCCCGCAGGTCTGAACTTAGAGCACGCGGAAGCTTACAATAAAGCCCTTGAGGAGTCTGGAGCAGGTAACGGGCGCGTTTCCCCCATATTACTGCCCCATTACACCCATCGCTGATGAAAGGGCTTGCTAAAGACAGAGAACAGCCCCTTGACGGGCTGAAGGTTTTAGACTTTACCCGACTGCTCCCCGGGCCGGTATGCACCATGCTGCTGGGCGATTACGGGGCCGAGGTAATAAAAGTTGAAGATGTTAATGCCGGCGACCTTTCAAGGTTCGTCGGCCCTTTTATTGAGGGCAGCGGATCATTTTTTCGCCAGCTGAACCGCAATAAAAAAAGCGTTGCCCTAAACCTTAAAACCCCTGAGGGTAAAGCCATTGCCTTAAAGATTGCGGCAGACTGCGATGTGGTGGTGGAAGGGTTCAGGCCGGGGGTGATGGATCGCCTCGGCCTTGGTTATGATGATTTGATCAAGATTAACCCCGCCCTGGTTTATGCTGCCATAACCGGGTATGGCCAGAGCGGCCCTTACCGCGGCAGGGCGGGCCATGACCTGAACTTTTGCGCCCTCTCCGGACTGCTTGATTTAAGCGCCGAAGAGAACGGCGCACCGGTTATGCCTGCGGTACAGCTCGGCGATATGCTCGGCGGCACCATGATGGCTTTTTCCGGGATCCTGCTTGCTCTCTACAGCAGGGAACGAAGCGGCAAAGGCAGCTTTGTCGATGTTTCCATGACCCGGGGGCTGCTTCCCCTGCTCGCTTATGCCGCGACAGGGCTTTTGGGCGACCGGGGCCTGCCCCGCCGAGGCGCTGCCGAAATGAGCGGCGGTTCGGCCTACTTCAATATCTATGAAACGGCCGACGGTAAATATATGAGCCTATGCGCTGTTGAACCGGTGTTCTGGGGCGCTTTCTGCCAAACCGCGGGCAGGGAAGACTGGATTAACCTGCAGCACGAAAAAGAGGCGCAGGAGGGATTGATCGCCGAAATCCGGGCCATGTTTAAAAGAAAAAGCAGAGGCGAGTGGGAAGAGATATTTAGCGGAGTGGAAGCCTGCTGCGAACCGGTGTTAAATCTTTTTGAAGCGATTGAACATCCTGTCAACGCAGATGGGATTACCTGG
>SLPH01000039.1 GCA_007132095.1 Syntrophomonadaceae bacterium
AGCCAAATATAAAAGCGGTTAAAGTAGCCTGCAGGGGAGATCGTGCTCTTGAAGAGATGCTTTTTTATCAAAATGCCGCCACCCTGCTGGGTGTTGAATAGCAGGGGTTATTAAAGACAATGTCCTGTATGTTTAGTCAAAAAATTCATAGAAAGCTTTGTCAAAGATTAAAGGCTGACCGATGAAGGGCCAGCCTCTCTACTGCGTTAAATATTTGCCGCTCACTTAAGCCTGCACTCTATAGTGGTATAAGTGGTAAAAAGCGCATCATATTTTGATTAAGCCACTGTAATGGCCCAGACCTCTTGCCCCCCATACAGAGAGGGCTTAAAAACAACCTGCCAGGAAATTGAAGCACAGGCTGCGTTATACTGCTTAATAATTTTTGTTAATCTAAACCAGGTATTCCATGTTAAACTCGACGGTGAGCTTCAGCTTTTCGCTTTCCCTGAAGTAGTATTGCCTTTCCTCAGCATTCAGCGCTTCGGGTGGGAATACCCCCCTGGTTGATATTATGCCGTTTACGAACATCTTGGAAAACAGGAAAGCGCACTGTCCGGTGCCGTAAGTTTCATGAGAAATCCCGGCCAATTTGAATGAATCGGTAAGCCCGGGACCCATAAAATAAGCATCCACCCTGGCTTTCTTACCGTTCCTGATACCGTCTACGCGGACAAGGAATGCGTTCTCTTCACTGGCCATCCCTTCTTCGAGAACAGCTTTGATTTCATTTTTATACTTTGGAGCTGGAGGGGTCAGCTTTCTGACCACGTCCATGGGAACGACTTTCTGGCCCTTTATATCAATCGCTTCTTCCGAAAGAAGACCCATTTTCCAGAAGTGCCTGGCCAGTTCACAGCCCGGTCCCCCGAATCGAAAATAGACATTTTCAACCCCTTTAAGATACTTATCGCTCAGTAACCCCATGGTAACCGGTTCTTCATGCTCGTGATCGAACATCAATCGCGGGCCAAGATACTTGAACTCCATCATTTCCGGGTTGTTGAAGGGCGGGACCGTTTTGAACTGTTTGTCTTCATATATGACACCCTCGGCGGCCATATCGCCAAACGCTGTTTCCGGAGACCACCAGAAAGGGGTAAACTTATTAGACCAGATTCCATCATAAACGCAGATTTTTATTGTTTCAACTGACTCAAAAAGGTCACAGGCTTCCCTGGTGATCACGTTTGCCATGCCGGGGGCTGAGCCGGTATTGGTCAGGGCAGCCAGTCCGGCTTGCTCAAACTCTGCAGATCGGCCAAGCTGCCTCTCTATTGCCGGTATAAAACCCATATCTCTGGCCGGGCCGGAGGCCAAATCCTGGTAATGCGCTTTCGTTTCCAGGCATGCATCCATTACGGTCATGTTAAATTCGGGAGGGAGGGCGTTAACGATTAACTCACACCCTTTAGCAGCTTTGACAATATCGTCAAATATAGTGGCATCCAACCGGACAGCCTTGCCCTTGTTGGAGAATTTAACTATTTCTTCAGCCGCCTTCTGATCATAGTCTGCACAGACGACTTCAACAATCCCCTCTTCTTCCATCAGCCTCCTGGCAATTATGCTGCCCTGGGCCCCGATGCCAAGCACCATTACTTTTTTCATCTTTAGTCCCCTTGTTGTTTTAGCAGGCAATTAATTGCCTGCTGCGTTATTCACTGTTACTGTTCGGGTTACTTGTAAATAATGGCCTGCAACACTTTTATTATAAGTCTGCTGCCTGCAGGTAACGCAAGAGTTCGCCGGGAATGGGGATGCTCTTCCTCTTTTCCAGGTCAATGATCACTGTTGTTACCCTGGCCGAGATTACTTTTTCATAGTTTTCCTTTTTGAAGATCTCCTGGAGCAGCACAAAACTGCTTTTACCGATCTTTTCCGGGGCAGTTTCGATCATGAGTAGATCCCCTATTCGGCATTCGCCAAGATAATCGATATTGATATTAACAGTAACCGTGCCAATATTTTGCCCGGCTAAACCGGTAAAGGTAAAACCAGCCTCCCTGTACCACTCTTCCCTGCCCCACTCCAGGTATTCAAGATACTTGGCGTTATTGACATGGCCGTATAAATCAACTTCGGTCGACCTGACCGGTATTTCCAGAATAGTTTTCAATGTTTTCAGCTCCTGCTGTTCCTGACTGCCGGCTTTCCGCCGGTTTTTGCCTGTCGTCTAAGGCTCAAATATATACGGCCGCAATATTGCCCACAGTTTGAAAACCCAAAATATAAGAACGGGGTTATCTCCCGATCACTTTGCCGGGGTTAAGAATATAGTTGGGATCAAATTGCTCTTTAATTTTACGCATTAAGTCCAGCTCAACGGGGCCAATGATCCGGTCAAGGTAATCAATGCGTTTATCGCCGATACCGTGCTCACCGCTGATAGTTCCGCCAAGCTCACGGGCCGCTTCATACATGTCGGCCAAAAGCAGGGGGCGTTTTTCATACCAGCTCTCGTTTGAATCTTCTTTATTCATGGAGAGGATAGCATGGACGTTGCCATCTCCGACATGACCCATGCAGGCGCCGATAACATCGTACTTTTCAGCCAGCCGGTAAACGGCGCTGACCAGGCCGGGAATATTTGAGGGCGGAACAACCAGGTCTTCGGAGACCCTCAGTTCGCTGATTGCATAAAGGGCTTCAGGGCAATGGGTCCTGATTTTCCAGAGTTTCTCCTGCTCGCCGGGAGTTTCGGCCATGATGGCGTCAAGAGCGCCCCTGTCGAGACAGTAATCGGCAAGATCGAGAGCCTCCTGCCTCACTATATCCTGATCGTTGCCATCATGTTCTATTAACAGCAAAGCCTTCATTTCGGGGTGGGGTTTTTTCTGGCCAAGGCTGGCGTAGGTAGTTTCAATCGAAACACTGTCCATAAATTCAATGCTGGATGGGATTATGCGCAGGGTGCCGATCATGGCCGGAACTACGCCTACAGCAGCCTGGAGGCTGTCGAAAAAAACCATCATTACAGCCCGGGCCCTTGGCAGGGGCAGCAGTTTTAAGATAACCTTGGTAACAACGCCCAGCGTTCCTTCCGAACCGACAATCAGCTGGAGCAAATTATAGCCGGTCACATCCTTAAGCAGCTTGCCGCCAAACTTAACAATTTGGCCATCGGGCAGAACAAGTTCGAGGCCAAGAACATACCGCCCGGTGACACCATACTTTATCGCTCTGCCGCCCCCGGCATTTTCGGCGATATTGCCTCCGATAAAACAGGTTTCAGCGCTCATGGGGTAGCCGGCAAAAAAGAGGCCTTCAGCGGCCAGCATCTGATTCAGTTCATTTGTAATCACACCCGGTTCAACTGTAACCATAAGGTTTTCTTTATCAAGCTCAAGCACCCGGTTCATTTTTTCAAAGGAGATCACTATGCCGCCATAACGAGGCACCGCTCCGCCGGTTAGGCCGCTGCCGGCTCCCCGGGGTGTAACCGGAATCAGCTCCCGGTTGGCCAGCTTCATAATTGCGGCCACCTCTTCTGTGCCGGTAACCGTTACTACCGCTTCAGGCATCTGGTGCCGGTTCAATTCGGTTTTGTAGCCCTCGTCGAAAGAATACTTTTCCATTTTTTCAGGGTCATTGTGAATAACATTGCTTTCGCCACAGATTTTGATCAGCTCTGCTATAAGCTCTGCATTCAAGGGATTGTACTTTCTGGTTGTCATCTGATTAGCCTCATTTCAGGGAAAAATGACGATCCGGCAAACAGCGCCTATGATGTATTCGTATGCAAGGAGAACAAATCCTGCCAGACCGTTACCAATTATATCACCCTTTTCCCCAAAAATCGGTTATGATTAGGAAGTATGGGCAAAAATGACCCGGAGGCTGATCCAATTGCAAACCAGGCACCTGGCAATTCTATCTTATATCACAGTCTGTATCGTTTGGGGTTCTACCTACCTCTTTATAAAAATTGGCGTCACAGATATGCCGTTCCTGCTTTTTGCCGGTATCCGCTTTACTGCTGCCGGCTTAATTATGCTCGCCGTATCCAGGTTTAGAAGATGGCCTTTCCCCGCAACATTTAGCGATTACAAGACCCACATCTTTGCGGGATTCATGCTTCTCTTTATCAGTAACGGCCTGATCTGCTGGGCAGAGCAATGGATTGATTCCGGCCTTACTTCACTGCTGGTGGCCTCAATCCCCCTCTTTATCGGTTTAATTGAAACCCTGTTCCCCTCCGAACAGCGAATCAGCCCGCTAAGCTGGGCAGGTTTGATAGTCGGTTTCGGCGGCGTCGCCGCCCTGGTGGGGCCGCATTTTGACTTTACCCAGAAAGAATTTCTGGCCATGCTGGCCGCTCTTGCCGCGGCCCTGAACTGGGCCATGGCTTCTGTATACCTGAAAAGGCGCACCGTAAGTGGAGCGATGCTGCCCGGGGTTGGCGTGCAGATGCTAACAGCCGGCCTCGTTTTCATGGTTGTCGCCCCCATATTCGGTGAGTTTTCGCTGCGCCAGGCCAGCTGGAGCGGTTACGGGGCCCTGTTATACCTGATCTTTTTCGGCTCAATCCTGGCCTATTCAGCCTTCAACTACATGCTAAAAGCGATGCCGGCAACCAAAGCGGGCACCTATGCTTATGTCAACCCTGTTGTAGCGGTGCTGCTGGGAGTGCTGGTGCTGCAGGAGGAGATAACCGGCCAGAACATAATAGCAGCAGCAATTATCCTCCTCGGGGTTTTGCTGGTACAGCTATCAAAAACCCCGCCGGCAGAAAAAGCAGTGTCCGAGCCGCAATAAGCCTGGGCCATGGTCATTATCAGGCCGGTTTAGCTTTATATACTTCTAATAATGGTCAGGTCCTTTTGCTAATTTTATTCAGCTTTCACCCTGCAGCGATAAAGCATAAACGCACTACAGGTTAACCCTCCAGGCCGGGCAGCGGCTTTTTACCGGCAACAAAAATCTCTCGCCCGGAACCAAAATAAAAAGCGGCAAGTGTATCGCCGCTTTTTTTCTCTCTAATATTAGTATTTTCCTAATCCAATATCTGACCCGGTAATATCTGCCCCTGATATAAGAGGCGGTTCTATTCTTTTTCCCTTTAGGCCAAAAGTTTATACTTTCAGCAAAGCGTTTGGAACCCTGTAGATTAAAAAAGTTTTCAAAGATAGCCCGGTATAAGAAAGAACCCGGAAACGGTTAATGCAGTCCTTCTTCCCCGCCTTCCCTGGCGATGATGTCCTGGTAATCATAGGTAAATTCAACCAGTTTCATTTCCATGTAGATGGGAGCGTTAAAACGCAGCGCCA
>SLPH01000153.1 GCA_007132095.1 Syntrophomonadaceae bacterium
AATATTGTTTACTGCTGCTTGTTGAACAAGATAGTCATGTTGTTCTTCTTTTACAAGTATCTGTGTCCTTTTCATGGCATTCTCTCCTATATGTGCTATTACACATATACATCATAACACACCACGCGTTTTAGTTCAATTCGCTCCTTTTACATCTAATTTTGCGCCGTAAACCCGGAATTCCGCACTTTATTTGCCTGGACGTCTGCCCAGGTCCTGGCCTGTACCCTTCAACTATCCGGGCTTATGTTCTTGGAGTTCCATCTTTTATGTCGAAACATACTCCCTATAAATCATATGCCTATATGGATTTTTGTTTTCCCTGGCGGCCGGTAATGGTGAGGCAGGGAGAAGTTATGGGTTGGTCAGAAAGCTTGCGCTTGCTTTACTCCGGATAGTATGATAAATTCATACTTAACGGAGGAAAGTGTAATGGCAAATTACGATCAGACCTACCTGGACAAGCTAATTGTTCAGGAAACTTTACAAGAGTATGCATCGCCTCGGTCCAAGCTGACCAGGATGCTGAATGAAGGAGAGCTTTTGCATATCCGCCGCGGCCTCTTCCTGGCTGGAAGCGAAGCCGGGTATTCGCTTAAAACCCTGGCCAATATTATCGCCGGCCCTTCTTACGTATCCTTTGAATCTGCCCTTGCCTTTCATGGTTTAATTCCGGAAAGAGTTGTTAATGTTACTTCGGCAATCTATGGCAAGAATAAGCACAAGAGATTTGATACCCCGGTAGGGTCATTTTTATATAGCCACATACCCGCCGCAGTTTATTTTATGGAGTACCGCAGGCTGCAAGAAGATGGCCACCCCTTCCTGATCGCTACAGCCGAAAAAGCAATTTTAGATACCCTTTACCAGCATCGTCAGGTCACAACTTTAAAGGGTTTAAGCAAGCTGATTTATGGAGATCTGCGAATAGATAGAGACAGTATAAACAGCTTAGATCTCAAGCTGGTTAAAACCCTGGCCCCCGGCTACGGCAAGAAAGTAACTGCCCAGTTTGCCGCCTGGCTGGCAAAGGAACAAGTTAATGCATAGCGCCGTAAACGACATGCTGGAAAAATATAACTGTAAGACGGCGGACGATTTTCGTGAGGCCTTAAGAGAAATCATCCAGGAAATTGCCCTGCTTGGTCTCTATCGGAGCAACTTTTTCGATCGTGCCTGTTTTTACGGTGGAACTGCGCTGCGCATCTTTTATGGTTTAGACCGGTTCTCCGAAGACCTTGACTTTTCTCTTAACAAACCGGATCCGGATTTTAATCTCGACCCATACCTAAAATATGTGCAAAGTGAATTAAGCGCTTTTGGTTTTGTTGTAGAGGTGCAAAAAAAAGTTAAAACTTTACCTACAGCAATTGAATCGGCATTTATTAAGGCCGGAACGGAAGTGCATTTTCTTAAGGTCGGCTTGCGTGAAGGATTGTTCCCCCGGCCGGCAAAAACTGAGAACCTGAAGGTGAAACTTGAGGTGGACACTAACCCTCCCGGCAAGGCAGAGCATAATGTTAAATACCATTTGAATCCCCTGCCGTTTAGTGTTCATTTAATGGCTGAACCATATCTTTTCGCCGGCAAGGTTCACGCCCTGCTGTGCCGGGAATGGGGCGGCGGAAGAATTAAAGGGCGTGATCTATACGACTACGTCTGGTTCATTTCCCGAAAAACTCCGCTGCAGTTAAGCTATCTCGCAGGCAGAATGAAACAGACAGGACATTTGGAAAATGAAAATAAAATTGAACACGCAGAGGTCATTGAATTACTGCTTAACAAGTTTAGGGAAATTGATTACAGTAAAGCAAAAAATGACATCTTTCCGTTCATTAAAAAACCTGAGAGGGTGCAAATCTGGTCGGAGGATTTTTTCGCATCAATTACCAAAGAACAGCTAAAAACTGAGGTTTGAATAACCAGGACCAAGGCCTGACCATAATTGCAGCTATTAAGATGATGACTGTAGCCAAACAAAGAAGGCATTTTATTGTTAAGGGGCGTGCCCGGGTTGGCAAAGCAGCGCTTGTCAGGCACGCAATTGATTGGCTTTTTCGTTGTATATGGAGTTAAAGTTCGACGAGCGAAGATTTTTTAAAGGGGCTGCTCATCTAAAGCCCCTGTGCTTATTATGCCAGGCCTATTAAGAAAAAAACATCTTATAGGTTGTTCCGTTGATAAAGTTTTTCGGAATAGTTGTCGGATCCTGGTCCATTTGGAAAGTAAAATTCCCTTGATCATGACGCCAGGCCTTGCAGGGGCTGCCCAGGGCAATACTGATTCTGGATTTTTCCGGATTTTCATCCTCCAGTTCCATAATGGAAGCTGAGACCGTTGCCGATTCTTCCGGATCAGGACTATGGCGGCAGATAGAATTGGCCTCAGGCCCGTTTTGATGATCCATGGAAAACTCAATTAATCTTTTTCTATCGATCCTGCCAAAAGACTCCATCGCTAACTCCTGGCCCCTTATCTTTCGGCACCATGAACTTATAGCCTTCTCGTCGTTTAAATGATCCAGCAGGGCGAAGTGATTACTTCTTACAGCAATTCCATCAGTTACATGCTGGAGGGCAAATTGGTCAAAGGAACCTTCGATTATGTAGATGTTTCTGGCATTGGCAAACCAAATCATGCCCGGAGTGCCCATGGAAGCTTCCGTTAATTTGTCCAGTGTAAGCTTGACCGCATCTGTCACCGAGGTGCACTCCAGGCCTTCCCGCAACATCTGGGTCCGGCCGCTGATACCATATAGCTCTTGGGACGATAAATGGCTGATCTCGGCTGTTTGCCCGAAATTGCAGGCTGCAGCAAAGCCATATTTGTTCAAACCCATCATAAACCCTGTAGAACCGGCCACTGTCACACCCACTATGGTGTTGCCGTCATCAGTTTTCAGGACCAATACTATGTTTACTTCCCTGTTTTGATAGTATCCTTCGCCCTTGTAAGCACGATTACCGCTGGTGTCCCTGTTCTTAAGCAATATAGCCTTCCCGTCCGGAGTGGCACTGCCGACGGCGGCAAAGGTGGTGCATCCTTCCGGCATTATCAGCTGCTGCAGAGCATTAAAGCGAAGGATCGCATCGAAAGGGACCCCGCTTCCCCTACTCATGCCTCTACTCAACATGATGGAAGAATGAGTGGATAATTCTTCGAAGTTCCTGACGAGTCTCTTTACCTCTACCCCAGTGTGCCCGATCTCTTTTTCAAAAAGGGCCACATTGTTCTTTATAGCCGACGCTACCTGACAGCCTATTTCATAACCTGCTCGTTCATGGTCACCCTCCGCAACTACCACTTTCATGCTTAAAGCGCCCCCTTTATTGTATAAACGAACTTAAACCGTGCACTCATCCACACCTTCCTTACGGGCTACCGGAATGGCGCCGTAAACTCTTTGCTGCACGTGACAGGCGATGAAATGATTATCGTCAACTACGCAAAGCGGTGGCTCTGTGCATTCACATACTTCTTCGGCCAACCAACAACGCGGATGAAAATAACATCCTAATGGCGGATCTATTGGGCTCGGCACATCTCCCTTAAGGGTGATCCTCTGGGGGTTGAGATCCGGTTTGATGGTAGGGATGGCAGAAAGCAAGGCCTGGGTATAGGGATGCAAAGGTTTTGCGTAAAGATCGTCTTTATTGGCGATTTCCACTATTTTACCCAAATACATAACCCCCACCCGATCGCAGATATACTGGATAACTGAAAGATCATGGGAAATAAAGAGGTAGGTTAAATTAAATTCTTCCTGCAATTTCCCCAGGAGGTTAAGAACCTGGGCTCGAATGGAAACATCTAAGGCAGATACCGGCTCATCGCATACAATCAGCTTGGGGTTTAAAGCCAATGCCCGGGCAATGCCAATCCTCTGCCGCTGCCCGCCAGAAAATTCATGAGGGTAGCGGCTGGCAAATTTTCGCTGAAGCCCAACTACCTCCAGAAGTTCTCCGACGCGATTTGTTAAGGCCTCTCCCTTATGAATACCATGAACCTCCAAGGGCTTGCCGATAATTGTTCCCACTGTCATGCGCGGGTTTAAGGAGGCATATGGGTCCTGAAATATGATCTGCACATCCCTGCGCAGTTTTAAAAGCTGCTTGCGCTGGTAGGGAGCAATGTCCTCTCCTTCAAAGAGAATACTTCCTTCAGTTGGTTCGATGAGACGCATGATCAGACGCCCGGTGGTGGTTTTGCCGCAACCAGATTCACCTACAAGGCCAAAAGTTTCCTGCTTAAATATGTCAAAGGTGATTCCGCTGACGGCTTTTACATGCCCCACAACCCGGGAAAAAACCCCACCATATAGGGGAAACCATTTCTTCAGATCCCTAACCTGAACCAGTTTTTCCTGACCTGCATCAGCTTCTACCTGATCTATCATTTTATATCGCCTCCTTTCTCTGCATGCAGCCAGCAGCTTACCCGCCGGTTTGTATCAATCCGCACCAGGGGAGGGTCATCAGTTTTACAGCGATCAAAGGCTGCGTAACAGCGATTATGAAACCTGCATCCGGAAGGGAAAGAGAGGGGGTCGGGCACATTTCCGGGAATGACAAAAAGGGTTTTCTGTTTTTTGTCTACCGTCGGCACGGACTTAAGCAAACTTAATGTATATGGATGGAGGGGATCTTCAAAGAGGACCCGCGAAATGGCTTCTTCTACTATTTTTCCGGCATACATTACAATAACTCTTTCGGCCATTTCGGCGATCACCCCCAAATCGTGAGTAATAAATATTATGGCCATCCCCAGGCGCTGCTTTAAATCCTTCATTAAGGTGAGGATCTGGGCCTGGATGGTTACATCAAGGGCCGTAGTCGGTTCATCGGCGATGAGCAAGCTGGGATTGCAGGCCAAAGCGATAGCGATCATGATCCTTTGTCTCATCCCGCCGGACAGTTGATGGGGGTATTCTTTCATGCGCCTTTCAGGCATGGGGATACCGACCAGTTTAATCATTTCAATCGCTTTAGCCAGAGCCTGTTTGCGGGACACTTTTTGATGGAGTTGGTAGACTTCGGCAATTTGGTCGCCGACAGAAAAGACGGGGTTTAAACAGGTCATAGGCTCTTGAAAAACCATTGATATCCGGTCACCCCTGATTTTTTGCATCTGGCGTTCCCTTTTTTTTAAGAGGTCTTCGCCGTCTAATAATATTTCTCCGCTCACGATTTTCCCCCGGGGACGCGGCACCAGTCCAATAATGCTAAGCGAGGTTACGCTTTTACCACAGCCCGATTCTCCTACGA
>SLPH01000067.1 GCA_007132095.1 Syntrophomonadaceae bacterium
AGCGGCCGGCGGGATAGAGCTATGCTCGAACTGCTCTATGCATCCGGGATCAGGGTTTCTGAGCTGGTATCGCTTAATGTCTCCGATTTTGATCCTAAAGTAGGCTTTCTGCGCTGCCGTGGCAAGGGGATGAAGGAGCGGATAGTGCCGGTCGGGTCAGTGGCTATAGGCTGCGTTAACGACTACCTGAAAGAGACGCGCGACAAGCTTTTAAAAACTAACGGCGAAAAAGCCTTATTTGTTAACCATCACGGCTGTCGCCTGACCAGGCAGGGTTTTTGGAAGATTTTAAAAAAATACGCCCGCCAGTGTAACATATCCGGCGATGTAACCCCGCATACCCTGCGCCATTCTTTTGCCACCCACCTGCTGGAGAATGGGGCCGACTTACGCTCGGTTCAGGAAATGCTCGGTCATTCCGATATCTCGACTACCCAGATCTACACCCAGGTCACCAGGCGCAAAATACGCGAGGTATATGATAAGACTCACCCCCGGGCTTGAATTATCCAGCCATAAGTTTTCGGTATAATATTAATATACAACTGCCGGGATGGTTCCTTTGTGCCGGCGCTTTTTTGTTCAACAATACGCTGCAGGGAGAGAATAAGGTTGAACATAATTATCACCCATAAGCATGGTGATTTTGACGCACTTGCCTCGCTTATCGCAGCCGCGAGGCTTTACCCGGGCAGCCGGGTTATTCTGCCCGATCCGGTTCAACCTAACGTGCAGTCGTTTATTAACCTCTACCGCGACCTGCTTCCGCTTAGTGAAGTTAAGGAGTTGAGCAATCCGCCTGAATCGGCCATAGTTGTTGACACTGCCCGAAAAGAACGCCTGGGTGAATGGGCTGATCTGCTGGAAAAAACGGAGGATATTACTGTCTATGATCATCATCATCCCTTTGAAGACGATTTGGGAGCCCGGGTAATAAAGGCGGAGGCAGTCGGCGCTGCCACGACCCTGCTTATTGAAGAAATTAAGGCCAAAAATATCGCCCTGACAGAGTTTGAAGCAACCCTTATGGCCCTTGGCATTTATGAAGATACTGGCTGCCTGACTTACGAACTGACAACAGAGCGTGATGTAGCGGCAGTGGCTTTTCTCTGGCAGCAGGGGATCAGTGTCCGTTTGCTGCAGGAATTTTTACGCCCTTCATTGAGCAGCAAGCAGAAAAACCTGCTCGAAGAACTGATCCGCAACGTGCGCCTCCATGAAATCAACCAGCGCAAAGTGATGATCAGCTGCGCTGTAATTGGCGACTATGTCAAAGGCGCTGCAGTGCTGCTGCAGCTGCTCGATGAAATAGAAGATGCCAACCTGTCATTCATAATCGTCCAGATGGGCGATAATGTTTACATGGCAGCCAGGACCCGCGACGGCGATCTTGACCTGACTGCTTTTCTTGCTCCTTTTAACGTTAAGGGTCATCCGGCCGCAGTAACTGCTCATTTCAAGGCAACTGTCCCTGCTGAGTTGAACAAAAGAATCCTCAGCTTCCTCAGGGCATATCTGCCACCATTGCTTAAAGCAGGAGAAATTGCCTCCAGGCCTGTATTTACCCTGGAAGATTCGGTTCCGGTAAGCGAAGCTGCCAGGGCGCTTTCGGGCAAAAATTTTAAAGGCTGCCCCGTTACTGAAAAGGGAGCCCTGGTTGGCGTTATTTCAGAGCGGGATTTGCAGAAAGCGGTCCGGGGCAACCTGGAGCACGCGCCGGTCAAAGGATTCATGAACCGCACGGTGATCACCGCTTCCCCGGAAGATTCGCTCACATACCTGCGTCGGCTGATGGTGGAGCACAATATTGGCCGGGTTCCGCTGATTGATGAAGCGGGAAAACTTGACGGGATCGTAACCAGGTCAGATTTGCTGCGTCACCTCGATCTGATCGATCGCCGGGGCCGCTTTATTAAAAAGCCGCGCGAAGGAGACCCGGTTGATAAAGTCGGCTCAGGGACTATGGTATCCGATAATATTGCCGATCTGATCAACCGTGAACTTCCCGGCCGCCTGCAGGGGCTGCTCCCGTTAATCGGCAGCCACGCATCGGAACAGGGAGTCAGTATCTACCTGGTTGGCGGGGTGATCAGGGATCTTTTTATCGGGTTCCCGCTGCCCGCCGATCTGGATTTCGTCGTTCTTGGCGATGCCGTCGCTTTTGCCGCCAGCCTGCAGCAAAAATTGGGCGGAAAGTTGAAGCATTTTGAGCAGTTTGGCACTGCCACCCTCTTTTTGAAGGGCGGGCCCAGGCTTGATATGGTTACCGCCCGGCGGGAATATTATGCCGCTCCGGCAGCGCTTCCCCAGGTAGAAAAAGCAAGCCTTAAAAACGATCTTTTCCGGCGCGATTTTTCGATCAACACCATGGCCTGCTCGTTAATGAAGGATAACTATGGCGAACTTTACGATTATTTCGACGGCCGGCGCGATATCCACCGCAAGCAGATCCGGGTTCTATACAAGCTCAGTTTCGTTGATGACCCCCTGCGGATTTTACGGGCGGTCCGATTTGAACAGAGGTATGGTTTTGCTATTGAAGCAGAAACTCTCGATCTCATGCACAACGCTGTAGAGAAAAAAGTGCTGAAACAGGTTAGCCGCCAGAGGCTGGCTCACGAGCTAAGGCAGATCTATGACGAACCTGAACCGCTGATGATTTTGAAAAGATTTGCCCGGTTAAAGATGCTGCATATTCTCTACCCCCGGGTTTACGCTTCAAAAGTTAATTGGAAAAGATTAGAAGAGATAAGAGAGATGTTGAAGTGGTCAGCCGAACGAAAGTGGGAGAAACAGCCTGACACTGAACCGACCTATCTGAACAGCCTGCTTTATGATTTGGAAAAAGGGGAAAGGTTTGCTATAATAAGAAAGTTGCAGTTATCCAAGGAATCGGCCGAGGTTATTCTCAGTTCCTGTCGCAATGCCCCGGCAGCCCTGGAAAAGCTTGATAAAGAAGGGTTGTACCCCAGCGAACTGGCCGCGGTACTAAGGGATTTTAGCTTAGAGGGGCTGCTTCTGATCTACTCTCTCACGGACAGCGAAAGGATTAGAAGTTACCTGAAACTCTACATGAATAACCTTAAATTTGTTCGGCCCAGCATCTGCGGGGAAGATTTAAAAAAATTGGGGCTTGAACCGGGGCCGCTGTATACAGAAATCCTTGACAAGTTGAAAGAGGCGCTTCTTGATGGAGCAGTCAGTTCGCCCCAGGATGAAATAGAATTTGTCCTCTCTTACCTGCAAAATGATAACCAAAAAGGAGATTGATCATGCTCGGAGCTGATCTGCAAACGATATTAATGCGCATACCTGCGCTTCTCATTGCCATTACTTTCCATGAATTTGCCCATGCCAGGATGGCCTACCACTTTGGCGATTCTACGGCAAAAAGTTACGGCAGGATGACTTTGAACCCGATCAGCCACCTTGATCCAATCGGGACGATTATGATCCTGCTGGTCGGGTTTGGTTGGGCCAAACCGGTTCCAATCAACCCAAATAACTTTAACCGCTACAGGGCAGGGCTGCGCTGGGTTTCATTTGCCGGCCCCTTAAGCAACCTGATCCTCGGGTTTTTAAGCCTCTTGATCTTTATCCTGCTTCTCGATCGCGGTTGGATTGCTTTCGGCGGACTCTTATTTATGTTTTTCCAGGTGCTGGTATCGCTCAATATTATGCTGGCAATATTTAACATGCTGCCTGTTCCGCCGCTTGACGGCTCAAAGATCCTGATGTCTTTTCTGCCGACCAGGCTGCTCGGATTATACCGCCAGCTGGAGCAGTGGGCGCCAATTTTGCTGATCGCCCTGATTTTTCTTCCTGTTCCGGGGCCATATCGTTCTGTCTTACACGCAATTATTGTTCCCGTCTCAAATGCAATATTTAGCTTTTACCTGACCCTGATCGGTTATCTTCCCGGTTTTTAGACCGGGTTACCGTTGACAAAGAATAATAAATGGGCCCGGACTAAACGACGAGCCTTACAGATAACAAGATAAAGACTTAAGCTTACAGCCAGGGAGGAACCAGTAATGGCCAAGAAAAAAATATTCTCCGGGATCCAGGCTACAGGAAACCTGCACCTCGGTAATTACCTGGGGGCAATTCGCAATTGGGTAAAGCTCCAGGCAGATTATGATAACTATTTCTGTGTTGTCGATCTGCATACTATCACTGTTCCGCAGGACCCGGAAGTTTTACGCGCCAATATCAGGGAAGTAGCCGGGCTGCTCTTTGCCTCTGGCCTGGATGCTGACAACTCTGTTGTCTTTGTCCAGTCGCACGTGCGGGCACATTCAGAGCTGGCCTGGATTTTAAATTGCATCACCCCGATGGGATGGCTTCACCGTATGACCCAGTTTAAAGAGAAATCGGAAAAACAGAAGGATGAGGTCAGCATCGGCCTTTTTGATTACCCCGTCCTTCAGGCTGCAGACATCTTGCTCTACGATGCCGACCTGGTGCCGGTAGGCGAGGATCAAAAGCAGCATATCGAACTCTGCCGCGATATCGCCCAGCGCTTCAATTACCGCTACGGCGATCTGTTCGTTCTTCCCGATGCTTATATTGCCGAAGTGGGCGGCAGGGTAATGGGCCTTTCCAATCCCGAGAAGAAGATGAGCAAAAGCGAAGAGAAAAAAGATGACGCTATTTTCCTGCTCGACAGCCCCGATCAGATTCGAGCCAAAGTAAAGAGGGCAACCACCGACTCAATGCGCGAGATCTGTTTTGACGATAACCGCCCCGGTATCAATAACCTGCTGACCATTTATCAGCTCCTGACTGAGAAATCAAAAGCGGCAATCGTAGAATACTTTTCGACAAAAAGCTACAAGGATCTGAAAGAAGAGCTGGCGGAAGTTATTGCTGAAAGCTTAAGACCGCTCCAGGAGCGTTACCGCGAACTTACCGGCGAAAAGGGCTATCTTGATCAGAAACTTGATGAAGGAGCCAGGCTCGCTGACGAAGCTGCTGAACGAAAGCTGAAAGCGGTTCAGGACAAGATCGGCTTGAGGTAGGCAGCCCTGTTTTAAGGCCGGGCATCTGCCGGAACCGTCGCGGCAAAGGCAATTACTAAGTGGGGGTAAGGCATTGATGCAGCAAGCTGAATACCGGATCAAGCTGCCTGTGTTCGAAGGTCCATTTGATCTTCTTTTTCACCTGATCAAAAAAGCCGAGGTGGATATCTGGTCTGTTTCGATTGCGGATATTACAACTCAATATCTGGCTTACCTGCAGTCCATGAAAGAACTAAACCTTGATATTGCCAGCGAATTCCTGGTTATGGCTGCCACCCTGCTCCGGTTAAAGTCAAAACTGCTGCTGCCCCGTCCTCCCCGGTCGGAAGAAGAAGATGACGAAGATGAGTTATTCGCCATCGATACTGCCGAAGAACTTTTCCAGAGGTTGGAAGAGTACCGTTTCTTCAAGGAAACGGCCGGGTTTTTAAAAACCCGGGAAGAGGAACAGCAGAAAGTGTTCCTGCGCTCCACGGGCGGCCAGAAAATGATGGTTGTCACCAGCCAGGATTCCGTTTACACGATCTGGGAAGGGGCGCATCACCTGAGCGATATTATGATCCGCTTTGCCGAAGGAACCAGGACCGATGCTTACGTTCCCACTTTCAGGGCGGTTGATGATTTTGTGATCAATGAAAAAGCTGATCACATCACCTCAATCCTCGGCGCAATGCGCAAACCGGTGCTGATGAGTTCATTTTTCACCGAGGAAGGCCTTTGGGAAATAATTGTTACTTTTATCGCCCTTTTGGAACTGACCCGGCGCCGTAAAACAGTTTTGCTGCAGGAACGTCCTTTTGCGCCAATCTACGTGGCCATCAATACTTATCGCAGCCCGGAGGAAGAGATAATTGGACCTGACTGAGCAAAAAAAAGCAATTGAAGCAATCTTATTCCTGAACGAAGAACCGATGCAGGCCTCCAGGCTTGCCGGGGCGCTTGAGCTCTCGGCTGAAGAGGTTAAAAAGGCGGTTCTAGAGCTGCAGGCAGAATTTAAGTCGGCTTCCAGGGGGCTGCAGATATTCGAAACGGCTGAAGGATACCAGATGGGCACCCATCCCGAGCTGGCGCCTGTACTGGAGAGAGCATTCAGTGAAGATATTTCGAGCAACCTGACCACGGCTGCCCTCGAAGTACTGGCCATAATTGCTTACAAACAGCCCGTAACGAGGATAGAAATAGAATCGATCAGGGGCGTTCGCAGCGAGCAGGTGCTGATAAACCTGGTTAAAAGGAAACTAATCAAGGTTGCCGGGCGCAAAGAAGGGCCGGGCAGACCGCTGCTATACTGCACAACAGCCGATTTCCTGAAGTATTTTGGTTTAAAAGACCTTGACGAGCTGCCCGAGCTTAACCTTGAGCTTCCGGAGACGGAAGGGGAGCAGGAACATTAAAGGACATTCAGCCGGCAAAAGAAAAGAGACCGGGTCAATGAGATTGGCAAAATATATGGCCCTGGCCGGAATAGCTTCGCGGCGCGGAGCTGAAGACATTATCAGGCAGGGGCGGGTTACAGTTAACGGGGAAACAAGAAGCTTGCCCCAGGAAAAAGTAGAACCCGGGGATGTAGTTGCGGTAGACGGAAAGATCATCGATGCCGCGCAGCCCCTGATTTATATTCTTCTCAACAAACCGCCGGGTTACATTTCAACAGTTGCGGATACGCACGGGCGCCCCACAGTGATGGACCTGGTCAAAGATGTTCCGGAAAGGCTTTATCCCGTGGGCAGGCTGGATGCAGATACAAGGGGCCTGATCTTGCTTACAAATGACGGCAGGCTGGCCCACCGCCTGATGCATCCGCGTTACGGTATAGAAAAAACCTACAGGGCTACCGTCAAAGGGATACCTGATCGGCAAACACTGGAGCAGCTAAAAAATGGCGTGTTAATTGAGGGCGGTAAAACTGCTCCTGCTGCTCTCAGAATAGTCAAGGCTCATCCGGACAGAAATGAAACCGTCCTGGAGTTGACTCTGACCGAGGGCCGGAAAAGGCAGGTTAAGTTAATGTGCGCCGCTGTCGGTCACCCGGTCAGAGAACTGAGCCGGATTAAGTTTGCCGGCCTTGCTTTAAAACGCCTCCCCGAAGGGCAATTTCGTCATCTAACGGAAGATGAAGTGGCCAGGCTCCATAAATTGGCCTGGTCTTGAGCAGTCCGGAATGAAGCAAACACGGCCCGTTTTTCCCGGGCCATACCCGCTCGGAGGATAAAATCTATCCTCTGCGTAAATTAATAGAGGAAATTACTGAGGAAGGGCGAATTTATCTTTGATATGCAGGAAAATATAAAAAACCCAAAAATTGCCATAGATGGGCCGGCAGGCGCAGGTAAAAGCACAGTTGCCCGTGAGGTGGCCAGGCGCCTGGGAATACGTTACCTTGATACCGGCGCTATGTACAGGGCGATAACCTTAAAAATTATTCGCGAAAATATTGCTCTTGAAAACCTTGCTGCTATTGATGCGCTCCTGGATAGAACAAAACTGGAGCTGACTGAAGAGAGACGTGTGATTATGGATGGTGAGGATGTCAGCTTCGAAATTCGCCAGCCCCATGTGAACGGGCTTGTTTCTCCTGTCTCAGCTATTCCCCTGGTTCGCCGCAGACTGGTTCAAATGCAAAAAGAAATTGCCGCAGCGGGGGGAGGCATTATCATGGAAGGAAGAGACATAACCTCCATCGTAATGCCTGATGCCGATTATAAGTTTTATCTTGACGCATCTATCGAAGAGAGGGCAGAAAGGCGAAGAAAAGAGCAGCTTGAAAAGGGGTTGGCCCTGGAGGCCGACCAGGTAATTGCGGAAATTGAAAACAGGGACAGGATTGATTCCGGCCGCGCTGATTCTCCTCTCTGCATCACCCCTGACGCTACAGTAATTGACACCACGGCGATGACATTCGAAGAGGTGGTCCAGTCGGTTCTGCGTTTAGTGAAGCAGAACCCCGGGCCAGGAGAAACAGGGCGGGGTATAACTTGATCTACAAATTTGGCTACCTGGTTTTTTTAATATACCTGAAGATATTTTTTCGGAGAAAGGTTTACGGGCGCTCCAACCTGCCCGGCAGGAAAGCCTTTATCGTTTGCTCTAACCACATCTGCTGGCGAGATCCGACTGCGGTGGGAACGGCGCTGCCGATCGATTATAAGATTCATTTTATGGCGAAAAACGATCTCTTTAAAAATGCCCTGTTTTCATATCTGTTGAAGAAAGCCGGCGCATTTCCTGTCAACAGGAACGAAGCGGACTTTGGCGCCATAAAAAAAGCATACCAGCTTTTAAAAGAGGGTAAAATAGTGGGCATGTTCCCGGAAGGCACCAGGAGTATAGATGGTCTGATGCATAAAGCATACGGCGGCGCAGCGCTGATTGCGGTGCGCAGCGGGGTTCCCGTTCTACCCGTAGCCATAGCCGGGCCTTATCGCCTCTTTAAACCGCTGCGGATCTATATCGGTCCGCCTTTTGTCCTGCCCCCCCTCGTTTATAATAATAAATTTGAGAAAAAAAAGCAGCTCGAAGAGCTGAGCGCTGAAATAATGGACCATATAAAACGCCTTGTGCCTGAAGACGCACAGTTTTACCACTAAGCAGGTGTTGGTCCGGTTAGGAAAAGTTAATTTGAGCAAAGTGATTGTTGCAGAAAAAGCGGGTTTTTGCAGTGGTGTAAAACGGGCGGTGGAAGAACTGCTTAACGCTGCCGCTCAATGGGGATCAGGCTGCACCCTGGGGCCTGTTGTTCACAATGAAGAGGTTGTGGCTCACCTGGCCGAAAAGGGTATCAGGGTGGTAGACCATCCGCAGGACGCGGAAGGTTCATTTATCGCTGTCCGCACCCATGGCGTCAGCCCGGCAGTTAAAAGCGAACTTGAGGGTGTTGAACAGATAAAGCTTATCGATTTAACCTGTCCCCGGGTTTTGCGGTCCCAGAACCTGGTAGAAGAGCTCGCAGGCAGGGGCCTGCAGGTTGTTATTGCCGGTGATCATGAACACCCCGAAATCGAGGGCCTGCTCGGTTGGGCCGGTAACAGGGGGGTCGTTGTTTCCTCGGCAGACAGGCTTAAAGAAGAACTGATAGTTTCCCCCGCGGCTCTTTTGGCCCAAACAACAATGAAACCGGCCCTGTTTGAGGAAATTAAAGAAGCTTTCCTAAAACTAGTGCCTGAAGGGGAAATATTTGATACACTTTGTCCTGAAACAACTTTAAAGAGAGAAGAAATAAAAGAACTGGCATCCCGGGTAGACCTGTTGGTAGTGGTCGGAAGTGAAACCAGCGCTAACACGAAAGCCCTTTTAGAATATTGCCGGCAGCTTAAACCAGCCTGCCGGGTTTTAAATGCAGGGGAGTTAAAAGAAAAAATAACAAAAATCAGAGGAGCTGTCGGGGTAACAGCCGGCGCATCAACTCCCCCCTGGACGATTAAGGAGGTCGTGGAGAGTATGGAGAACGAAAATTTGGAAGTTGGCAGTGAAGAGCAGGAAGCAGGCAGTGAAGAGCAGTTTGATTTTGATGGAGAGTTAAAGGTGGCCCAGGTTGGAGAACAGGTTACCGGGGTTGTTGCCCGTGTTACCGAAGATGAGGTTTATCTTGACATTGGCGCCAAATCTGAGGCAATTTTACCCGCAGCCGAGGTACATCTTGATGACGGGAAATCGCTGGCTGATTTATTTGCGGCGGAGGACAAAGTCGAAGTTACCGTTATCGATATTGATGACCAGGACGGTAAGGTTGTTGTTTCTCATAAAAGGCTTGATCGCGAAAAGAGGCTCTCTGAGCTGGAACAAGCTTTGGAAAAGGGAGATAACCTTGAAGGTAAGGTCAAGCAGGTAGTGGGAGCCGGCATGGTGGTTGATCTCGGCTCCGGACTGGAAGGTTTTATGCCCGGCTCGCTTGTCGATACCCGCTACATTCCTGATTTTAGCGAGTTTGCCGATCAGACGGTCCAGTTCAGGGTGATTGAGTTTGACCGGGAAAAAAGTAAGCTCATCGTCTCCCGCAAGGCTATTCTTGAAGAAGAAGAGGCTCACAAAAAAGAAGGGATCCTCAGTTCCCTGGTACAGGGCTCTACTATAAAGGGCACTGTTAAAAGACTAACCAATTTCGGCGCTTTTGTTGATGTCGGCGGCATTGACGGCCTGGTCCATATCTCGGAAATCTCCTGGGATCGTGTTGAGCATCCCAAGGAAGTGCTCAAAGTGGGCGAAGAGATTGATGTAAAAGTGCTTGAAGTGCAGCCCGAAAAGGAAAGAATCAGCCTCAGTCTGAGAAAAACTCAGCCCGATCCCTGGACAAAAGCAGCTTCCGAGCTGGAAAGCGGACAGTTGGTCAAGGGTAAAGTAACCAGGTTGGTTAACTTTGGCGCCTTTGTAGAGCTCAGTCCCGGCTTGGAAGGGTTGGCCCACATATCACAGTTGGCAGACTACCATGTGCAGCACCCCTCCGAAGTGATCCAGGAAGGCGAAGAAGTGGAAGTCAAAATCCTGGAGATCAAGCCCAAAGCAAAGCGGATCAGCCTCAGCCTGAAAGAGGCCCGCGGCGTAATGCTCTCCCCGGAAAAAGCGATCGCAACCCAGCAGGAAAACGGGAACGTTACCCTGGGCGATGTTTTTGGCGATCTTTTTGACCAGGAAGGGGAAACCAAGGGGGCAGAACCTGCCCCGGAAGAGGACACCGTTAAAGATGAAGCTGACAATAAAGAGGAAGGTGCCAACTGACAGATGAGCAGGCTGCAACGCAAGGACGAACACCTTCGCCAAAGCCTGAGCATGGCCCCGCGGGAGGCAGATTTTGCTGATATAAGTTTTATCCACAACTGCCTGCCGAACCTCGATTTTAATGAAGTAAAGGCGGAGACTAAAATCATGGGGCGAACCTTCAGGTCGCCTCTTTTTCTTAACGCCGTCACCGGCGGCACTTTGCGCGCTAAAAAGGTCAATGAAGCTCTGGCCGGGGTTGCGGCAGAACTTGAACTGCCAATGGCTGTCGGGTCTCAGATGGCCGCCCTGGAGTCAAGGTCGGCCCTGGAAAGCTTCACCGTTGTGCGGCAAAATAATCCTGCAGGAGCGATATGGGCCAATATCGGTTCCTATGCCGATGCGGCGATGGCAAAAGAAGCGATAGAAATGGTATCTGCTGACGCAATCCAGATTCACCTCAATGTTCCCCAGGAGCTTTTCATGAAAGGCGGGGACCGCAGTTTCAAAGGGATACTGGAACGGGTCGCTTCGATTGTGGAAAGCGTTGAGGTGCCGGTCATAGCCAAAGAAGTAGGGTTTGGCGTGGCCGCTGAGCAGGCGGAGCAGCTGCTTCATGCCGGAGTTAAGGCTCTTGATATCGGGGGAAGAGGGGGAACTAACTTCCTCTACATAGAAAGCCGCAGCAGTGGAAGAAGATTGAACCGGCCTTTGCTGAACTGGGGTTTACCCACTGCGCTAAGTTTACTGGAAACGGCTCCTGTTGTTAAAGGCAGGGCTGATCTGTTCGCCGCGGGCGGGGTTAACACCGCCATGGCGGCAGCCAAATCGCTTGCCATAGGAGCCTGTGCGGTCGGCATGGCCGGGATGCCCGTTTACCTATTGCTTAAATGGGGCAGAAAGGCTCTTGTAAGCAAACTCCGGGCTATTGAACGGGATTTGCAGGCTATTATGCTGATGGTTGGAGCAAGCAGTATCGCCGAACTGCAGCAGGTTCCGCTGGTTATAACGGGCAGGAGCGCTGAATGGATGCAGCGCCGGGGTATGGATCCGGATCATTACGCCAGGCGGGCATCTTTAAACGGGCAGGTGTGATAACCATGAAGGACCCTAATAGCGGATTAATAGAAGCGGTAAGCCCTGCTTCGCCCGCCGCAAAGGCCGGAATCAGACCTGGTTGGCGCCTGGCTGGGATTGACGGAAAACCGATTGGAGACATTCTCGATTATCGCATCGCGGAAGCAGACAGCAGTTTAGAACTTAGCCTGCTGGACCTGCAGGGCAAAAAAAGATTAATCAGGGTCTCCAAGCCTTACCGGGAACCGCTTGGCCTAAAATTTGCTTCACCTTCCATCGAACCGGTTCAACGCTGCGGCAATCGCTGTATATTTTGTTTTGTCGATCAAAACCCGCCCGGTTTAAGGTCCTCGCTCTATTTAAAAGACGATGATTACAGGCTCTCTTTTTTATACGGTAATTTTATTACCCTTAACAGGCTAAAAGCGGCAGAGTTGAAGCGGATTGTTAAGTTGGGGCTAAGCCCCCTCTATGTTTCGGTCCATTCGACCAATCCCGCCCTGAGAAGCAAACTTTTCGGCACGGATAGGGCAGCCAGGGGTCTGCGCAACCTGCGTCTACTGGCCCATGCCGGCATAAAGTTTCATGCCCAGATTGTGATCATTCCCGGGCTAAATAGCGGCCGCGAGCTGAAGAGGACTGTAATGGACCTCTGCTCTATGGGGGATTCTGTCACAGATATTGCCCTTGTTCCCGTCGGCCTCACCGATCACCGCAGGGGGAGGGAGCCTTTACGGCGACCTACAGATCGGGAAGCGAAAACTTTAATCGAACAGGTAAGCCGCTGGCAAGGGGCTTTTTTAAGGAAAAAAGGCACCAGATATATTTTCCTGGCCGACGAATTTTACCTCCAGGCCGGCTTGCCTCTGCCTGTGGAAGAAGAATATGAAGGCTACCCGCAGCTGGAAAACGGAGTTGGACAGGGCCGTATATTTCTTAACGAGCTGGATACCTTAAGAAAACCCCGGCAGGAAGAAAGCCCCGGCCCGGCCCGCTACACGATCATTACCGGCCGGGCTTCGGCCCCGCTGCTGTATAAACTGAAAGAAAGGTTCAGCTGCTTGCTACCCACCGTTGACCTAAATATGGTGGTAGCGGAAAACAGCCTTTTCGGATCATCTGTTACCGTGACCGGCCTTTTATCGGGAGCTGATCTGATCCGGGCCCTGCAGGATCGGAAGACGGGAGAAGCAGTGTTTGTTCCCGAAGTAATGTTTAAAGAAGGCACGGACCTTTTTCTTGACAATTTAACAAAGGGTGATGTTCAGGAAGTTCTTTCCGCGAGGATTATCAGGGCCGGAGGGCCGCAGCAGCTTTATGAAGCGATCTTGTCCGAAAGGAAAAAGAGCCCGGTTAAACCGGCAGCAGAGGAGAAATGAAAAAATGTCTGAAGCATTAGTTGCAATTGTCGGAAGGCCTAATGTGGGTAAATCAACACTTTTTAACCGCCTTACGGCAGCCCGGACGTCAATTGAAGAGAAAGTGCCCGGGGTTACCAGGGATCGCCTTTACGGTTTTACCGAATGGGCAGGCCGGACATTTACCGTTATTGATACGGGGGGTATTACCTTCGGCAAAGACGACCGGATCAGCGAATTGGTCAGGGTCCAGGTTAATGTGGCGGTTGAAGAAGCCCAGGTGATAATATTTCTTCTTGACGGCAGGGAGGGTTTGACCTCCCTTGACGAAGAGATCGGCAGCTTGCTCAGGCGAAGTGGAAAAGTAATCATCCCGGTCATTAATAAGCTGGACCACCAGGGTGTAGAAGCTGAAAAATTTGCTTTCTACAAGCTTGGTTTTGGCGAACCGATGGCCATATCGGCCGCTCATGGCAAAGGAACGGGCGACCTTCTCGATGTGGTTATCCGCGAACTGCCGGAAGAGATAGATAAAGCCGATCCTTATGACGACGACACTGTTAAAGTGGCAGTAATCGGCCGGCCCAATGTTGGCAAATCTTCTATTGTCAACCGGCTCCTGGGTAAAGAACGGGTTATTGTCAGCCAGCAGCCGGGAACAACCCGCGAAGCTGTTGATACATGGCTCACCCATGAAGGCCAGAAATACTTATTTATTGATACAGCCGGTATCCGCCGTAAAAGCAAGGTTAAGGAAGACGTGGAGTATTACAGCGTCCTGCGATCTCTAAAGGCTGTACAGCGTGCCGATCTGGCCCTGCTGCTGCTTGACGGGGAGGAAGGGATCACCGAGCAGGATCAAAAACTGGCCGGCTATGTCGATCAAATTGGCCGCGGCCTGATCCTGGTTATAAACAAGTGGGATCTGGCCAAGGGGAAAGCCGGGGCCAGGGAGGAATTTTTAGATCAGGTCAGCCGCCTTTTCAGCTTTATTCCCTACGCCCCGATAGTATTCCTTTCGGCGGTTACCGGCAAAAACATTGAAAAGCTTTTCCCCCAGATTTTAATTGCCTGGCAGGAACAGCATAAACGTATTCCCACGGCCCTGCTTAACGAACTGCTTGAAGATGCCATAGCGGTTAATCCTCCCCCTACAGTGAAAGGGAAACGGTTGAAAATATATTATGCCACGCAGCCGTCAGTTAAACCGCCAACGTTTGTCTTTTTTGCAAACGAGCCCGAACTTATGCATTTTTCCTACTTGCGCTACCTGGAAAACCGGCTGCGCGATTCCTTTGGATTCACCGGAACCCCGGTAATCCTGAAGCTGAAGAAACGTCAGCGAAGAGGTGAATAGAGATGGTTCTAGCGGTTATTGTTCTTGGCTACCTGCTCGGTTCACTGCCTTTCGGTTTAATTCTGGGCCGGCTTGTTTACCGTATCGATGTCAGGCAGCACGGCAGCGGTAATATTGGAGCGACAAACGTGCTCAGGTTGATCGGATGGAAAGCGGCCCTGCCGGTCTTTCTTCTGGACCTGGCCAAAGGCGCTGCTGCGGTCATGATTGCCCGTTATTTTTTTGATGCCCCACTGGTCTATATGGCTGCCGGGCTGGCAGCAATGCTTGGGCACAGTTTTTCCATCTTTATCGGGTTTAAAGGCGGCAAAGCGGCAGCTACCGGAGTAGGGGTCCTCGGTGCTCTATCCCCCTGGATAACCCTGATCCTGCTGGCTTGCTTTGCCATTATCATCGGCCTGACCAGGTATGTCTCACTCGGTTCAATAACCTGCGCAGCCTTAGCGCCAATCCTCTTTGCCCTGTTCGGGTTTTCATTCGAGTATCTAGTTTTTGCCCTGATTATGGCTATCCTTGTCATCTGGCGGCATCATGAGAATGTAGGTCGCCTTTTGAAAGGAACCGAGTCCAGGCTGGGCCAGAAGAAAAGCGGATCGAGGAGGGAATCGTAACTTTGCTTGAAAGAACCGCGGTAATAGGCGCCGGTGGTTGGGGTACCGCCCTGGCGGTTTTGCTTGGTCTTAAAGAGATCCCCGTAAATCTATGGGTTCGCAATGATGATGTGTTTCAGGCAATTGCTAAAACCCGGGTCAACAGCCTTTACCTGCCCGGGGTTGAACTACCCGGTATTGTCCGGCCAGTGCAAAGCCTTGAGGAAGCGGTTGGTAAAAGCGGACTGGTCATCATGGCAGTTCCGTCGCATGCCATGCGGGAAACGGCAGCACGGATCGGCGAACATCTTGATCCCGGGGCAGTAATTGTCAGCGCGGCGAAAGGTTTTGAAGAGAACTCCCTGCTGCGCATGTCGACCGTCCTGGAAGAAACGCTTCCGAAAAAGTTCAGGCGCCGCATAACGGTTCTTTCCGGCCCCAACCATGCAGAGGAGGTTTCCAGGCTGCTTCCGGCCGCTTCAGTAGCCGCTTCCCGCTCAGAAACAATTGCCAGGACGGTTAGCGATGCCCTGCTGACTGACAGGTTCAGGGTCTATACAAATACTGACCTGATCGGGGTTGAAACTGGCGGAGCCTTAAAAAATGTTATCGCTCTTGGTGCAGGCATTGCCGACGGCCTTATGCTGGGCGATAATGCCCGGGCAGCCCTCGTTACCAGAGGTGTTGTGGAAATCACCCGCCTCGGTGTCGCTATGGGGGGCAAGGCGCGCACTTTTACCGGTTTGTCGGGGTTAGGAGACCTCTTCGTAACCTGCAGCAGTACCCACAGCAGGAACAGGGCTGTTGGGATCAAGTTGGGGCAGGGAGAAAGCCTGGACCATATCTTGAGCGGCATGCGCACTGTGGCCGAGGGGATAAAAACTACAGCGGCGGCGAAAAGACTCGCCGAACAGTACAAAGTAGAGATGCCGATAACCGAGGAAATCTACAGGGTTCTGTTCGAAAAGAAACCGGCAGCTGAGGCCTTGCAGGCCCTGATGACCAGGCGCAGCAAGGCAGAACTTGAAGAAGATATCGCTTTCCGGGGTTAAGAATACCAGAAGGGAGAGCTGGCCATGATCCGCAGGGAAATGCTTGAACTTCTTTTTGAAGCAGCCAGTATTCAGCGTTGGAACGACCACATCAGGCCTGAGCAATTTACCGAGCTCGACAAACAGGCTCATAAGATGGTTTATGCCTATGTTCTGGCTAAAATCGAAGAGGCTGATCGCGGCGCTGTAATCAACTGGCGTGGCTTGATTGAAGGCGGACTCTTTGAATTTTTGCAAAGAATAGTAATTACCGATATCAAACCGCCGGTTTATCACAAGTTGATGGCAGAAAAAGGCGATCAGCTGAACCGCTGGGTTCTGGAAAAGCTGAAAGAGAGGATCAGCGATTTTTCCATAGATCTGCACGCCATGATGGAAACATATTTTTTCCATACGGGGAATAATATCCTGGAGAAAAAAATCCTGCGTGCTGCGCACTACCTGGCCACTAACTGGGAGTTCAAAATTATCTACCGGCTCAATGAAGGTCTTTACGGGCTGGAAGAAACCAAGGCGGCTATAGCAAACCAGATTGAAGAGCATTACGACCTGGCAGGGGTCCAGAAACTGGCCCTTGGCAAAAAAACAAGCAATTTCCTTGACCTGGTTGGGCAGCTCCGTTTTCAGCAGCGCTGGGCCCAATCGCCCCGGGTCCCTAAAACTTCGGTAATCGGACATATGCTGATCGTGGCGATGATGAGCCACCTCTGCTCGATTGAACTTAATGCCTGCAACCGCCGGATCTACAATAATTACTTTGCGGCTCTCTTCCACGATCTGCCCGAGGTTTTAACCAGGGATATAGTCTCGCCCGTTAAAAGATCGGTCGCCGGGATTGAAGAGATCATCAAGGGGATTGAGATGCGGCAGCTCGAAGAGCGCATTTTTCCCCTGCTGCCGGCATCCTGGCATGAAGAGATGCGTTACTTTACGGCAGATGAGTTTGTCAGCCGGATCGTCAAAGATGGGCGTATCGTTTCAGTCAGCTCAGAAGAGATCAATTCCTCCTACAACGAAGACCGCTTTTCCCCCTTAGACGGGGAGGTTATCAGGGCCTGCGATCAGCTTGCTGCATATATCGAAACCTTTCTCTCCATTTCGCACGGAATTAAATCGCACCATCTTGAAGAAGGAAACAGGCAGCTCTACAGCCTCAACAGCAGCAAGGTCGTGGCCGGGATCAATTTTGGCCGCCTCTTCAGCTATTTTAAAATATAGACTTCCCGGCCTGGTTAAGCCGGTACCAGGAACGTTCATCTTATGGATCTTGTGCCGCTTCAAAAAAAAGGCGGCTTTTCAACTGTGCAGCAGCTTGCGGCGACCCGCCCGGTAGGCCCGAAAATCGGGAGCATGTTTGGCGATGATAGCAACCGCGATTCCGAGACCAAAGAGCGCGAGCATAAAGTGGCCGTGCAAGAGCCATACAGTTAGCGGAATTAAAATCATCGCCGCGCCGAAGGCGGTATTTGTATCCCTCAAGATGAGGGCGAGGATTATTGCCGCCGGTATGACGTAGAGGGGAACTTGTGGTGAAAGGACCAGGAATGCTCCGCAGGCAGTGGCCAGCCCTTTTCCACCCTTAAAGGCGAGAAACAGGTTATAGTTGTGGCCAAGAACTGCCAGAAAGGCTGCCGCTCCCAGCAGCGCCGGGTCGGTAGAAACAGACGTAAGCAGCAGGACGGCCAGTACGCCTTTACCGATATCGATCAGTACTGTAAACAACCCGGGCAGCAGACCGGCGGTACGGTAAACATTCATTCCGCCCACGTTGCCGGAGCCGAGCTTGCGGATATCGCCTTTTTTTAAAAAAAGCCCGATAACAAAAGCGGTTGGTATTGCGCCCAGCAGGTAGGCGGCGATTAAAATAAGAGCTAAATTCATACCCGACCTCCCGGAAGCGGTCTATTGAACCGCACGTTTCATCAAGGAATATTCTATGGCTTTTACCGCAATCCTGCCCCGATGCGGGTAATTTATGGGCCCATGCTAAATTAGCTTTCATTTCC
>SLPH01000131.1 GCA_007132095.1 Syntrophomonadaceae bacterium
AACGGGTTAACGGTAACAGCATTTAAGTTCAGGTCATTAATGATTACCGCTATAGAGGATGCCCTGCCCGATCCGGCATCAAGCTTGCTTGTGGCAATACTTTTCGGACAGCGGCATGGTTTGCCAGAAGAGGTGGAGATTAATTTCAGGAGAGCCGGGGCCGGGCACCTGATGGCGGTCTCCGGGCTGCACGTAGGTCTGGTAGCCGCCCTTGTCACCGGGCTTTTCAGCTTATTTAAGATTAACTGGCGTTTCTATCCCCTCCTGGCGATCGTCCTGGTGTTATGCTATGCTTTTTTAACCGGCCTGCGCCCTTCCGCTGTGAGGGCTGCAATCATGGTGTCCATGGCCCTGGGAGCGCTTGCCCTTGACCGTGAGCGCGATTTACCTACTGCAATTTCAATTGCCGCCCTGGTAACGCTTTTTGTGAACCCGCTGCTTCTTTTTTCGGTTGGGTTCCAACTCTCATATGCTGCAACCCTGGCCATTGTTTACCTCTTTAAACCGCTGGAACATTTTTTCCTGTTCACAGGCATTCCAAAAGTGATTATTCCCGCCCTTGCGGTTACAACGGCTGCCCAAATAGGGGTACTCCCCCTTAGCCTTTATTATTTTTACCATCTACCCCTGGGAGGGCTAGTTTTTAATATGGCCCTGCTGCCGCTGATGGCTCCGGTGGTCGGCCTTGGTTTAACCGGAGCCCTGGTCGCTACTGCCTGGGAGCCTCTTGGTTCCATTCTGCTGTGGGCAGTACGCCCATTGCTGGAAGCGATGCTTTTTATAACCGGGTTCAGCTCCGCTCCGGGGGTCTATATACCGGTTCAACCGCCAGGTATAGTCATGCTGGCGCTTTTTTATCTGGTCATCATCCTGGTCCTCCTTTTCTACTACCGGTGGCTCAGGGGCTTCGAAGCTAATTCAGGTCAAACCTTCAGCGCCTACTCGTTAAGCTCCCTATTCCAGGTTGTTAGCCTGGTTAAACGCCGGCAAACCTTATCTGTCTGCATCTTCCTGGCCTTTGCTGTTGTTATGGTCTGGTCCGGGCTGCTATTTCCCGCCGATACATTAATGGTCGTTACCTTCATCGATGTGGGGCAGGGCGCAGCGGCCCTGGTTGAAGCTCCCTGTGGACTGGTAATCCTCATTGACGCCGGAGGCGGCCTGCCTTTTCAGGGCGATCCGGGCAGCGTTGGGGAGAAGGTGGTTTTACCTTTTCTTCGCCACCAGGGGGTAAATGAGATCGATCTTGCCGTAATCACCCATCCTCATGAAGATCATTATGGCGGATTCATCGCCATTGTTGAACAGCTCTATATTGATACAATTTACATTTCCCCGGTTGAAGGAGGCCCGGAAACCTACCATGGCATGATCGAAAGGGCAGCCATGAAGGGGGCGGCAATTATCGCGGTACAAAAGGGTTATACGGCACAGTGCTCCGGCGGTCTTATGCTTGAAGTCCTTGGTCCGCCCGAGGGATTGATCAAGGGAAGCAGGAGCGAACTTAATGATAACTCTATCGTGATCATGTTAACCTAT
Organism: Syntrophomonadaceae bacterium; assembly: GCA_007132095.1. Taxonomy (GTDB): domain Bacteria; phylum Bacillota; class Dethiobacteria; order DTU022; family DTU022; genus SLPH01. The sequence goes on from SLPH01000131.1 coordinate 1,540, forward strand.
AACCAGTTCAGAGTACTTTTCACCGGGGACATTGAAGAGGCTGCGGCAAGAAGCCTCATTGCCGGCGGGGCAGACTTGAAGGCAGATTTACTGCTTGTTCCTCATCACGGCGGTTATATGGCTTCAATGCCCGAATTTTTAGCTTCTGTCTGCCCGGCCGCAGCGGTTATCCAGGTTGGAACGAATCCCTTTGGTCATCCTCACCCCTATATCGTTGCTGCCCTGAATGATGCAGGGGTGCATCTGTTCCGTAACGACTATCATGGAGCTGTAATAGTAAAAAGCGATGGCTTCCATTTTGATATTACGACAACGGAAAACAATGCGAGCGGCCTGATAAACCGCTGATATTTAGCTTGTATAAAGGAATATCGGCGCTATTGTCGAAATCAGCACTAACTGTCCTGATGGGAGGTGTTCTAGTGGAGGTTGAGCAAATAGCAGCGCTGGTTCGCCAAAATGACAATGAATCCAGGCGGGCCCTGTTCGAGGCATTCTACAGGCGGACTTACGCTGTTGCCTATAATATACTGCGGCGCCGTGAAACCGCCGAGGATATCACCCAGGATGCTTTTATTAAGGCTTTCAGCAGTCTTCATCAACTCCAGGATGACAGTAAGTTCGGGGCCTGGTTAGCCGTAATCGCTTCCAATCTGGCTCGCAACTACCTTAAAAGGGAAAAGCGGATTATCCTGACAGACGACGAGCAAACCCTGCATATGGGAACTAACGCAGACTTAACAGAAGAAGAGGCTTTACGCGGCCTGGAAATCGATATGGTAAGAGAGGCAATCAAAACCCTGCCTCCCGAGCAATACCAGGTGATAGTTCTCCAGTATTACCATGACCTTAAAGTAGAGGAAATTGCCACGCTGCTGAAAGTACAGCCTGGCACTGTTAAATCCCGCCTTTTTCGAGCCCGGCAGAAGCTTGCCGGCCAACTGGAACTTAAGAACGGTTCCGCTTGTCTAATGAGTGAAGGAGGTGACCGGTAGCAATGTCAGAAAGAAATAAATTAGCGCTTACTGATGATATGATCAAACAAGCCTTGCACAGAGAATTCGAAGCGGTTACCCCTCCTTCTGCCGATCACCTTTGGGCGAAGATCGAGGCCGGGCTGGAAAGGGCCCAAAAACCGGATAAAAAGCGGCTAAAGTTTTTCTCCGGCCCTTTTGTGCTTGCTGCCGCGGCCAGTTTACTGCTTGCTGTTGGCGTTTTCGGTGTTTACCGGGCCCTGGATTTTTCAACCCCCGTTGCCGAAGATAGTATCGCCCTGGAGGCATTAGATGATAGCGTTCCTGCACCGGCTGAAGAGTATCACGGGGTCGGTGTAATGGAGGAGGGAGAGAGAGCGCAGGCCGGCTTTTATATTGATGCGGAAACGGATCCGGAGCCGCCCTCGTGGCGCCCCCTGTTAAACGCGGATTACTATCTCGGCGAGGCGCTGCTGATCAGCAACTTAGAAGATCCGGATTACAGGGGAGCGGTCTATTATGGCAGTGAAGCTTCACTGCTCTGGGTCAAGTCTCTTGCCGGTGAAGAAGGGCTGTATCCCTTTATCGATAACCTGGGGCTTTTTCTGGATCGCTATACAGAAGTAGTCGGCCACACGAATGGGCATAAATATTTCGAGGCAGAGGGTCAACCCGGACTGGCCTGGCAGGAGAAAGGAATCAACCAGGCCCTCCTGGTTTTATCCGGGCACCTGACTCCCGAAGAGTTGAAGTCCATTGCCGCATATGCCGAACAGCAGTAAAGCTGATTGATTGTTAAAACAGATAAAGCGGAGCTTTTTACGGGAAAAGCTCCGCTTTAATTTTTTGCGACTAACCAATCGTGCAGTGGTCTGCTGCCAAATTTTACTCCGGCTTGATATACTTCATCATCTTGCGCAGCCCGGATCCAACTTTAACCAGGAGGTGTTGGTCCTCAATTTTGCGCAAAGCATTAAACCGGGGCTGGTTGGCCTGGTTTTCCCCAACCCATTCCAGCGCGAACTGGCCGGTTTGAATTTCTGTGAGAATTTTCTTCATTTCTTCTCTCACCGATTCATTAATGATCCTGGGCCCCCTGGTTAAATCGCCATATTCGGCGGTATCGCTGACCGAGTAGCGCATTCTTTCCAGGCCGCCTTCATAGATCAGGTCTACGATCAGTTTTAATTCGTGCAGGCATTCGAAATAAGCTACTTCAGGCTGGTAGCCTGCTTCAACCAGGGTGTCGAAGCTTGCTTTAATCAGCGCCGATACGCCGCCGCATAGAATGACCTGTTCACCGAAAAGATCTGTTTCAGTTTCTTCCTGGAGGGTTGTTTCAATTACCCCGGCGCGGGTACAGCCAATACCTTTCGCGTAAGCAAGCGCCAGGTCCTTGGCTTTACCGCTGTAGTCCTGGTAGACAGCCATTAGCCCTGGAACGCCCGCTCCGTCTTTATAAAGTCTTCTCAGAAGGTGCCCGGGACTTTTAGGGGCTACCATGAAGACATCGACATCTTCCGGCGGGACCACCTGGTTGTAGATGATATTAAAGCCATGCGAAACAACCAGCGCTTTGCCCTCGGTAAGGTAAGGCAGGACCGATTCCCTGTAAACAGCGGGCTGATGGTTATCCCCGATCAGGATCTGGATCACGTCGGCCGCTTCGGCCGCTTCTGCTACGGTGCCCAGTTCCAAACCGTCAGCAATAACCTTTTCGCGGCTTTTACTTTCCCTGTGCAGGCCAACAATTACATCGAGGCCGCTGTCTTTTAAATTCTGGGCCTGCGAGTGACCCTGGCTGCCGTAGCCCAGAACAGCGATTTTTTTTCCTTTCAGAACGTCTAGATTGGCGTCCTGATCATAATAAAGCAAAGTCATTATGAGTATCCTCCCTGCTGATTTTATAACACTTCTTATTTGCTATTTTATGCGAAACTCCTGCAAAAAGATAGTTATAAAAGCTTTGTCTCCCGATCTGCGAGGCGAAGGACTATCGTCATTGCAGGCCTTTACCCCGGATTTCGCCGGGCTGTGATTTTGCCAGGTCCGGAAAATTTGTATACAATAGGTGGTAATAAAACATAAGTAATAATAATTATGCATATATTGGCAATCGCAAGGGAGGAATTATGGCAAACCTGCTGGAGCTGGAGTTCATCCTGACCCAGGCTGCAAACGTGGCTTTTCTGTTGATAATCCAATATGCCAACGGCATTCTGGTTATCAAAAAAAATGTCAGGGTAAACTACACCCGAAAAATTAACCATTTTTTGCTTTTCTTTATCCCCATATTTTTGAACCGCGGCTACATATATGCCGAATCATTCGAACTTTTTACCATGGGAGCGTTTTTGGCGGTATTCAAGTTTATTTTTTATATTAAACCGATCAGGGAAAGAGTTTCTTTTATCAACGTTATGTTTCATTCCTTTGATCGCCCCGAAGACCGCCCCTACACATTGCTCTGGATCGTGACGCAAACTGCAGCCGGCTACGCCGTATTGATACCTATGAGCCTTTTATTTGCCAACAATAACATATTTCACCTGATCCTGATTCCCATCCTGGTTTACGGTATCGGCGATGGCCTGGCAGAACCGGTGGGCGTGCGCTTTGGCAGGATCCGCTATAACGCGTACGCTCTGTTTACAAATAGAAAATACTTTCGTACCATAGAAGGAAGCGCCGTGGTTTTTCTGACTTCCCTGGTGGTAGTGCTTTTCTACGCCAGCTATTTCAGCCAGGTCCAGTTTATTGCCGCTCTCATAGCTATCCCGGTCGGCATGACCCTGGCCGAAGCGTTTTCTCCGCATACCTGGGATTCTCCGATTATGTTCTTTGTTGGCTATATGATCTTATTTGGCGTAAAAATGCTTTAGTCGCTGCGCTGCGGGCGATGCATTCAGGTTAATATCCTTTATTCGGGCAAATTGTTTTACTGGAGGGCCGTTGCGATGGTTACAAAACCGAAACTGCTCTACCTGACAGTTCTGGCAGCGGTATTATATTCAACTGCATCTATAAGCGGGTGTGCCCCGGAGGTTGAAGTTGAACTGCAGCTGGTCCGGTTTGCGGGGCCCGAACACTTTGTTTCCGCCGAAGATGGCTTGGCAGCTCTGCAAAACCGGTATAACTTTCAGTTTGACGAAGTTTATGAGATTGCCATGGGCTTCACGCATGAGGCCTTAAGGGCAGGTGATGTTGATGCCGCCCTTGGCTATGCTACCGATGGAAAAATTATGGAACTTGAACTAATAGCCCTTATTGACGATAAGGGAGTGTTCCCTTCCCGTAACGCCGCTCCCGTTGCCGGAGAGGAAATTTTGGCCCTTTACCCGGAAATTGAGGCTGCCTACAGGGAGATACGCCCCCATATTGATAACCGGACCATGATCCGCCTTAATTACCTGGTTGACATAGAGGGCTACCCCCTGGATAAAGCAGTGGAAGAATGGATGGAAGACAGGAGCATTTTGCAGGGAGACCCGAGCCGCGAAAAAACGAAACGCCCGGTGATCATAGGCACAAAAGGATATGTCGAACAGGAAATACTGGTCCATATTATGGCAGTTGCCTTGAATAGAAGAGGCATACCCGTAGAAATTGAAGCATACCCGGCCGGAATAAGGGCCGCAAGGGCCGCGCTTCTAAACGGGAGGATTGATCTTTACTGGGAGTACACGGGAGCAGCCTGGCGGGAATTTTTCGATCAGGAACCGGCAATCGATTGCCCGGATGCTTTGTTTGAGGCCATTCGGGAAAAAGATTATGAAAACGGATTAGTCTGGCTCGATTACGCTCCTTTGGACAATACACATACCCTGCTTATGCGCAGGGAACAGGCAGTTGAACTCGGCATTTATACGATCAGCAGCTTTGCCAGGTGGGTCAGAACAATTCAGGAAGAAAATTATCAGCCCGGTGAATAGGATGCTCATGAAGGGAAAACTGAAGCTAAATGCTTATTCAGACGATCCTGTTCTGGAGAACAGGTTTCGCTGGTTTCTACTTCTATCTAACGTTATATTGCTGTTCCTGCTGGTTTTTTTCTGGCTGCCCCTGCGAGATGCAGCAACTACTTACCCCCTGGTTTCTTACACGTTTGCCAATAGGGCCCTGTACTTCTTTATGCGCTTTGTGACCATTTTGGGCAGCGAAGGTTTCTTCCTGATCCTCTTTTCCCTGTTTTACTGGTCTTATGACAAAAACCTTGGCTTCCGGGGGCTGGTATTGATGCCGCTGGCAATCTTTCTAACCAGTGAAGTGCCGAAAGATATCATCAGGCTTCCCCGCCCTGACATCCGGGGGGTTGCCGTGCCCACATACACTTTTCCCAGCGGACATACTTCAGGGGCGGTAAGCGTCTGGGGCTACCTGGCGGTGAAAAGCCGCAGGAGGCATTTTTGGCACTGGGCCCTGGTTATCGTCCTGCTGGTAGCTCTCTCCAGGGTTATGCTGGGCTATCATTACCCCGGAGATGTCCTGGGCGGTATTGTAACCGGATCTGCGTTTTTATTCTTCTTCGTTCTTTTAGGTTCCTTTACCAGGGTTTACGACCTGGTTATCAAAGCCCCTTCCAGGCTGCTTATCCCGGCTGCGTTGGTAATCATGGCCTTACTGGCCTATATCCCGGCAACATTTGCCCCAAATTTTATGGGCTACATCGCAGGGGCCCTGACGGGGCACATTATGGATAATGAGCGCCTTCGCTATTCATGTAGCGGATCTTTCGGGCAACACCTTACCCGCGGAGTAATCGGGATCCTGGGTTTAGCTGTCATTATTTTAGGTTTGGGCTCCCTGGTTCCGGCTGGTTACAAGCTATTTATATTTATTGTTTACACCTTTTCCGCCTTCTGGGTTACCTACCTGGCGCCCGCTTTGTATCAGAAAATTGGCTTAAGCCCCGGCAAAAGCCCTGATTTGCAGGAATAAAGGCTCTATGCATGGAACAGTAGTAAAGGGGTTTTATTGCGAGCAATAGTGACAATAGTTCCAATAGTAATAACCAGTTGCATTGCGGTAGAAAAAGTTGTAATATTAATACCATCAGGCCCCGGTATCCTGAAATGCCGGATTAATATATGAAGAGGAGTGCATTATAAATGAGCTTAAAAGGAACAAAAACTGAAATAAACATCTTAACAGCCTTTGCCGGCGAATCCCAGGCGAGGAACCGCTACACCTATTATGCCAGCCAGGCAAAAAAGGATGGTTATGTCCAGATCCAGGCGATATTCGAAGAAACAGCCAACCAGGAAAAAGAACATGCCAAGCGGCTTTACAAGTTTCTCGAGGGTGGTGAAGTTGAAATCCAGGCTGCTTTTCCTGCGGGAACAATTGCCGGCACCGCTGAAAACCTGAAACATGCTGCCGGTGGAGAAAACTTTGAGTGGACAGATATGTATCCCAGCTTTGCCAAAACCGCACGTGAAGAAGGGTTTAATGATATCGCAGATGTTTTTGAAGCGATAGCTGTTGCTGAAAAGCAGCATGAGAAAAGATATCTTGGCCTGCTCGCCAATGTCGAAAAAGGAACCGTTTTCAGGAAAGATGCAGCTGTAAAGTGGTCCTGCCGTAACTGTGGTTATACTCACGAAGGCAGCGAAGCACCTGAAACATGTCCTTCCTGCGACCATCCCAGGGCTCACTTTGAAGTCGTTTGTGAAAACTGGTAAGACTTTAATGACCTGCTCTAATGCCGGGTTTACTGATGACATAAGCTGTAAAGGGGTTTTAACTTGAAACTGACCCGATTCAACCATAAAGGCACTGTTAATTACGGGCGTCTGGAAGAAGACCGGATCCATGAGCTTAAAACCGGGGGCAAAGATATAATGCCCGACAGTTTCCTGGAAACCGGACGAGAATACAGCCTGGAGGAAGTCAGGCTGACTGCGCCCTGCATGCCGTCAAAGGTTATCTGCCTGGGGCTGAATTATCGCAGTCATGCCGAAGAAATGAACTTTCCCCTGCCAAAGGTGCCGATCATTTTCCTTAAGCCTTCTACTGCGGTAATTGGCCCGCAGGAACCGATTATTTATCCGCCGCAGAGCAGGCGTGTTGATTACGAGGCAGAACTTGGTGCGGTTATCGGGAAAAAAGCCTTTAACGTTCCCCCTGATTTGGCCCTTGACTATGTCCTCGGCTATACCTGCGCCAATGATGTTACTGCCCGTGATAAACAGCCTGCCCATGGCCAGTGGACCTATGCCAAGGGTTTTGATACATTTTGCCCCCTTGGACCGGTGATAGAAACGGGGATAGAAGATCCTGAAGCGCTTGCTATTGAAGGACTGTTAAACGGAAAAAAGGTTCAGGCTTCAAATACCTCCGATCATATTTTCAGCGTAGCCAAGATTATATCTTTTGTTTCTGCCTGTATGACTCTTTTGCCCGGTGATGTCATATTGACCGGTACATGTTCCGGTATCGGGCCGATGAAGCCGGGCGATATTTTTACTGTAAAAATCGCAACAATCGGCGAACTGTCGAACCCGGTCAAAGAAGAGTCTTAAAAGGATAAAAAAAGAGCTCTTACGGTGTTGTCACTGTTGGACATATGTTGTATAATGCTAATAGATTTTAATTCTTTTTCTCCCTGATGAGGCAGCCTAGCCGCTGTCTCTTTTTTTATCCTTGTTTAAACCGCCGTTTTGTTATATCTTTATCGCAGGAACAAAAGACAATATATCAGTTATTCAGCCGGCAGGCAGATAGGTCTATTATGCTGACATACAGCAGTTTCATGACAACAATCAGGGAAAACCGTTTTTTCCCTGTCTACCTTTTTTACGGTGAAGAAAGCTATATTCAGGAAGAGTTGATCCGGAAACTGGCCGATGCTTACCTTGGCAAAGAAGGCGCTTTCGGCTTGGAAAAAGTAGATGGTGAACATTACTCTCCGGATGAACTGCTTGAGGAGGTAGGAGAAAGCAACATATTTTCCAGCAGGCGCCTGATAGTGGTCAATGATCCGCCGTACATGAAACCGCCGCGCAGTGAAGATGCGCAAAAGAAGGGCAACCCCGGAAAGCCAGGCCTTGAACCTGAGCCGGATTCCGGTAAAACAGGTGAAGAAAGAGCAGATCGGGTTGATTTGCTCCTGGAAAGCTGCTTCGGGAAAGTGGATGCGGCCAATCCTGATTGCGTCCTTGTTTTTAAAATGCCCCGGGTTGATCGGCGCAAACGCTTTTTAAAATTAATCGATAAACACGGTGCTGTTGTTCAATGCTCGCCCCTGAAAGGCAAAGAGTTGAGCGATTGGATAAAACGTAAAGTATCCGAGTCCGGTAAAACAATCGATCATGCTGCCGTTGAAAAAATTATGATGTCAGGGAATCTGAACCTAACTTTTTTACGAGCCGAAATAGAAAAGTTTACCGCCTATCTTGGCGAGGAAGACAGGGTTACAGCCGAAACTGTGGAACAGCTTTTTTCCGGAGACCTGCAGAGCAGTGTATTCACCATGCTTGATGCCCTGGCGGAAGGCAGTTCCGGTAAGGCCAATAGAATGCTGGATCGCCTTTTACAAAGAAATGAGAAGCCTCTTCAGATCCTGGCTATGCTGGTCAGGCATTACAGGCTGCTGCTTAATGTAATCGCGCTGGAAGACAGAGCCGTTGCTCCTAAAGACATGGCTGCTCTCCTCGGGGTGCCGCCATTTGCGGCGACCAGGTTGAGGCGCCAGGCATCGCTGCACAGCAGCGCTGCCCTGGCAGAAGTTATTCAAACCCTGTATGAGACAGATAAAAAGATTAAGACGGGCAGGCTGGAGCCGAATCGGGCCATCTATATTGCCCTTGAAAGGATCGACAATATCCAGAAAACTGCTTAACCGGTTATGGTAGCGAACTTATAAAAGCCGGTTCAGAATGGAAAGGAGGAAGCCAGATGCGGAACACAGATGGGTTGAACAAGGAAGAAATCATGAAAGCAGTTTACAAGCGCGGCTACGAACTCGAACAGCGTTATTATGGCTGCGCCCAATCTGTAATATTTGCTCTCCAGGATTACTTCCCCCTAAACAGCAGCCTGGTTAAGGCGGCCACCTCTTTTACGGGAGGGGTTGCTTCAAGCATAGAAGGGCCCTGCGGCCCCTTGAGCGCCGGAGTAATAGTATTGAGTTACTTTTTTGGGCGCTCGCAGGAAGATTATTCTAATATTGCCCTCTTGAGGCGCCCCGGTCCTCTGGTCCGGGTCTACTGGGATCAATTTGCCGGGCGGTACGAGGGAGACACTTGCCGTAAGGTGCAGACCCATCATTTCGGCAAGGCCTACCACTTTCTGGATCCGGAGGAATACCTTGCTTATGAAGAAGCGGGGGGCCATTCAGAGAAATGCGCTGACGTCGTTGGCCAATCAGCGGCCTGGCTTGCTGAAATTCTTATTGACAATAGTATTCCTTTTCGTTCAGACAAGCTTTTTACAGACAGGTAAAACAGGGAGGAACAATTATACAGATGAAAAGATCTCTGCTGATAATATTGATCATATTATTGGTTTTGTCCCTGCAGTTCATGGCGGGCCTTAACCTGGGCTTAATTGCCCTGCCGGGAAGCAATATTCCGATGGAGGGCCCCGATAGCGGGGCTGTAGGCGACGTCACGACCCTGGAAAAAGTGGTAAGCTGGTCAGCCGAGCTTTTTTCCGGCGGCAGTGTTGAAAACCGTTCAACATTGGTTGAAGATAAGGCGCTGGAAATTGTATCGGGCCTGGAAAACGATTACGACATGATGGTTGCTGTTTACGACTGGATTACGCAAAACATGGCTTATGATTTGGATAAAGCTGATAATGTATCCGCCTATGGCTCAGGGGCGGAGTATTTAATGCTTAACGGCCGTGGGGTCTGCCATGATTATGCCAAGCTGGCAGAAGCAATGCTTAAAGCTGTTGGAATTGAGGCTGCCTATGTAAGCGGTGAAGTAATCAATTCTGCCGGGGAAGCAGAGCTGCATGCCTGGAATACGGCTCTTGTAAACGGTCAGGTCTATGCGATGGATACTACCTGGGGTGCCGGGTTTCCCTCAACAGACCGGTCAGAATTTATTCAAAAGCCGCGTCCCATTTACCTGGCATCTCCTTCGGAACTGGAGCGATTGCACCAGGACCCGCTGTATCGCCAGGAAAAAGAGCACGCCTATATGCTTGAAACTGCTGCCTGCGCTGAGATTTATTACCTGCCCGGTTACGAGGCTGAACTGCTTGAGCTTTTTAATGAATATCGTTTTGAAAGAGAGCTTTCCCGGTTAGAGCCGGAAGTGGCTTTAATTGATCTTGTTCGGCAAAGCGCCGCCGACTCGACAGAGGCGATCTGCAACGGCGAAGAGTTCACTCTTGATGCTCTAAGCGAGCAGCTAAAACAGGATGCTCCCTCAATAGGTATGAAGTCGGCTTCTATTCACTCGCTATCGATCTGGTCCTATCAGTTACCCGGGGCAGAAGAGATTTACGAACGATTTATTGATGATCAATCCGGTGGGCCTTTAAATGAAGGTCATTTTCAAAAAGCTGCTGTATCGGTCCTGCGCAGGGGCGATCTTCTTGTTTCCATCTTCGTCTTCCTCGAATACCATTAAAAAAAGGCTGCCCTGTTGGGCAGCCTTTGCAGTTATCATGATCTTGTGTCAACAATCCTGACTTAATTAACCGGCGATCGTCCGGTTATACATATTATTGAGGCGCGACTTTTTGCGTGCTGCATTGTTCTTATGGATTATTCCCTTTGCAGCAGCTTTATCAATCTGGCTCACGGCAGCCACCAGGCGTGCCTGGGCATCCTCACCGCTTCCGCTTTGCAGTGTTTCTTCAAAACGACGAATTGAATTTTTCAGCAAGCTCCTGACGCGCTTATTCCGAGCGGTGCGGGTTGCTGTCTGCCGGACCCTTTTTTCAGCTGATCTTATATTGGGCAAATCTCAAACCTCCTTCCGTTACAATAAGGCATTAAAATATTACCATCAGCAGTAAAAAAATGCAAGCCCCCGGGCGTAAATTACAGTTTATATTTAATGCTGGCTTCACATTATTTACTTTGCCCGCGCGGGCAGGACTGGAGGGCTTTGTAGAGAAATATTGTATAACAGAATATAATGCGTCGAAAGGTGGTAGTTTAAGTGAAAGTACTTAGCAGTGCGGCTATGAAGGAAGCCGATCGCAGGACTATGGAAGATATGGGCCTCCCCGGAGCTGTGCTGATGGAAACTGCCGGCCTGAGAGTTGCGGAATTTATTTTTTCAATCCACCCGGAACCATGTCATGTTGTCGTGATTGCCGGCCCCGGCAACAATGGGGGCGACGGTCTGGTAACGGCCAGGCTGCTTTATAAGGCCGGGTATAAGGTTGAGCTCTGGAGCACGGTAAAAGCAGGAGCTTACAGGGGGGATGCTGCTGTCAGCGAAAAATACCTGAGCAGGATCTCTTTTCCTGTCCGAAGGGTCGCCACTTCCCGGGATTTGGAGCGGTTCAGCATTGAGCTTAGCGGTGCCGATCTTGTAATTGATGCCATGCTGGGCACCGGCTTGAACCGTGACGTTGAGGGGCTGATTGCCGATCTTATTCATGTTGTGAACGAGAGCGATGTCCCTGTTCTCTCTGTCGATGCCCCATCTGGTTTGAATACTGATACCGGCCAGGTGATGGGTTCTGCGGTCAGGGCCGATTGGACCGTTACTTTTGCCTGCCCCAAATGGGGTTTACTGCTGCTTCCCGGGGCTGCCCTAACTGGAGAACTGGTTGTAGCTGATATTAATATTCCCGATCTGCTTATTGAAGATGCTCCCGTTGAACTGCTTACTGCTGCCGAAATTAAGAGCTGCCTTCCAGACAGGGCTTTTGATGCCCATAAGGGCACCATGGGAAGGGTATTAATCGTGTCCGGTTCACCTGGCATGAGCGGTGCGGCCATGCTTGCCGCAGAGTCGGCTTTGCGAGGGGGGGCAGGATTATCCTACCTGGCGGCGCCGGAAAGCGTTTGTCCGGCCCTGGAATCCAAGCTGGTGGAGGTAATCACTATAGCCCTTCCGGAATTGAGCCCCGGCATAATTTCGCCGGCAGCAGTTGATAAAATTATTGAACTTGCCGGAAATTGCGACGCTGTCGCCGTTGGTCCCGGTCTGAACCCGGGAGAGGAAACTGCCGAGATTTTAAACAAGTTGATCCAACTCTGCCCCGTGCCGGTCATTCTCGATGCCGGTGCGCTTGCCGTCCTGCGGGGCAACATGCAGATTCTCAGGTCAGCCAGGCACCTGCCCCTGGTTACCCCCCACCCCGGCGAGATGGCCCGCCTGGCCGGCATGAAGACCGGTCAGGTTCAGTTCAGCCGTTTAGAGACATCGATCAATTTTGCCCGGCTCTGGAACTGCATCGTAATCCTAAAAGGGGCGAACACTATTATCGCTACCCCCAAAGGCAAAGCGTTTATCAACCCCACAGGCGGTCCGGCGCTTTCAACGGCGGGAACGGGCGATCTGCTTACCGGGCTGATTGCTTCTTTTATTGCCCAGGGAATAAGCCCGGAAAGAGCTTCAGCTGCGGCAGCATTTATTCATGGCCTGGCTGGGGATCTGCTGCCCGGAAGACGCGGCCACATGGCCGGCGACGTTTTGGATAACTACGGGGCCGCTTTCCACTTCCTGGAGACAGATCAGGCTGAGGCAGGTTATATCAATCCCTTCCTGAAAAAAGTGCGTCCCCTGCCCAGAAAGTAAGGGCGGCGGCATCACGCCTTCAGGTTAAAGTTATGATTATTTAAGTCTGGCAGTCGGTCGTTTTTGGCCGGCATAAATGAGACAGGAGGAAGATGCTCCATGCTTGACTGCCTGATGACACCGGCAGAAAAAAGGTTGCGTGAAGAAGTTCGAGCTTTTGTCAAAGATGATGTTGATAAGCAGCTTTTACGCGACATGGATGAAGACAAAGTCCGTTATCCCAGGGAGTTTCTGGAGAAAGCTGCTGCCCGCGGGCTGCTTGGCCTGCGATTTCCGGAAAAATACGGGGGCAGGGGTATGCCGTGGGCTTCCGAAATAATTGCCCTGGAAGAGGTTGGCGTACTCGGGACTTCCCTGGGCTGTCTCTATTCGCTGGTCAGTATTGTCGGTGAAGCGATCGATAAATTTGGTTCAGAAATGCTGAAAGAGAAGTACCTGCGCCCCACTATCGAGGGCAGGTTAACTGCTGCTGAAGCCCTGACAGAGCCGCGCGGCGGGTCTGATTTCTTCGGCGCTACCTGTACGGCCAGGCGAGAAGGCGATTATTATATTTTAAACGGCCAAAAGCGTTTTGTTGTTGGCTCTGAAGGAGCCGACTATTTCATGGTTTATGCCCGCACCGATCCGGATGGCCCTCCGCACCAATCGATCAGCGCTTTTTTGGTTGACCGCTGCCCCGAAGTTAAGGTTGAATACCTTTACGGCCTTATGGGCACAAGAGGGGGAGGCACGGGACGGCTGGTCTTCAGTGATGTAAAGGTGCCGGCGGAAAACCTGTTAGGCGAGGAAAACAACGGTGGCGCTATATTTTACCAGATGATGATCCCTGAACGAATGACCAGCGCCGGCGGCGCAATAGGTATGGGCAGGGCTGCCCTTGAAGTCGCCGCCAGGTATAGCACCAGGCGCAAAGCATTTGGACAAACCATAAAAAACTTCCAGGCTGTAAATTTTAAAGTTGCAGAAAGTGTAACCAGCCTGGATACGGCAAGGGGTATCGTTTACATTGCCGCCCGCTCTGTAGACGCGGGCGATCCGCCGGCCCGATCCAGGCGCCTGGTGTCGGAGGCTAAAAAAGTTGCGACAGAAAATGCCTGGACGGTTGTCAACAATGCGATGCAGGTTATGGGCGGCATCGGCTATTCAAATGTTTATCCAATTGAAAAAATGCTGCGCGATGTGCGCCTGATCATGATCTGGACCGGGACTAACGAGATCATGGATCTGATCATTCAGCATGAATATTACAAAGAGCTCGAAAGAGAAGGCATTCTCGGGCGTGACATAGAACTTGACGCTGCCGAAGCCGAGCAGGCAGACGAAAAAATATACGAATAGCAGGCGCGCTGCTGCCTGAAGAAAGGGAGATGGTCATAAACTATGGGGAAAGAAGTTGTCAAATTAGGCCTCCTGGGACTGGGAACGATAGGGTGCGGGGTGGTCGAGCTGTTAAGGCAGAACGGCGATAAAATAGGGGCAAATGCCGAAGTCGAACTGGTATTGAGCAGGGTCCTGGAACGCGATCTTGCCAGGGCCGAAATTGCCGGCCTGGATGCGGCGATGCTTACCGATGATCCTGACCAATTGCTTGCCGATCCTGAAATAGACGTCATTATTGAAGTCATTGGCGGACTGGAAAGCTCCCGTAAATTTATCACTAAAGCCCTGGAGAATGGAAAATATGTTGTTACTGCCAATAAAGATCTTATGGCCACTCATGGCTTTGAACTTTTTGAGATAGCCCGTAAAAAGAAGCGTAATATTTTTTATGAAGCCAGCGTAGGCGGAGGGATACCGCTGATCAGGCCCTTGAAATACAGTCTTGTTGCCGACCAGGTGAGGCGTATAGTCGGCATCGTTAACGGGACTACCAACTACATATTCACCCGCATGACTAACGATGATATGAACCTGCAGGAAGCCCTGTTGGAGGCTCAAAAACTCGGCTTTGCCGAGGCAGATCCCACAAACGACATCGAAGGCCTTGATGCTGTTTATAAACTGGCAGTTATGGCCGGTCTCTCTTTTGGCAAAAGTATTGCGCCCGACCGAATCTATGTCCAGGGAATAACTAATGTAACCCATGAGGATATAGCATATGCGCGCGAGTTGGGCTACGTAATTAAGCTGCTGGCTATCGGCGAGAAGATGCCTGACGGTCTTGCTCTGCGGGTGCACCCTACCCTGGTTCCTTTTCATCATCCTTTAGCTTCAGTTCATAATGAGTTCAATGCTATTTTTATCGAAGGCGATGCAGTTGGCGATCTGATGTTTTATGGGAAAGGCGCCGGGGCTATGCCCACCGCTACCGCCGTGTTGGCAGATGTTGTCGAGGCCGCCCGCGCAGCCGCCAACGGAGTTGACAGCATAGTAATGGAGAAATTGGAGCGAGAAGAAAAACTGGTGCCCATAACCGAGCTTCGATTCCAGTATTACCTGCGCCTGTTGGCCGAGGATCGTCCCGGCGTTTTTGCCGCCCTGGCCACTGCGTTTGGCAACGAACAGGTCAGCCTTGACATGATCATTCAAAAGCGCCGCTTTGGAAACCTGGCCGAGATCGTTCTGGTTACGCATGACGTTGAAGAGTCTTCATTTAACAGGGCCCTGGACCAGGTGATGCAGGTGGAAGCAGTAAAACCGGAGGCGAGCGTTATCAGATTGCTATAACCTTGAAATGGGTGTATTAAGTGGAAATGCCTTTAGCAGCCCGCCCGGTCTGGGCGGAGATAAACCTGGATCATATTGAGTATAACCTGAAGCTTTTAAAAAACTCCCTGGAACCAGAGGTGGGTGTTATGGCTGTAGTCAAAGCTAACGGCTACGGTCATGGTGCCGTGGAGACGGCCCGTGCGGCGCTGAGAGCGGGGGCTTCCCGGCTGGCTGTTGCCTTTGCTGCAGAAGCGCTGGAGCTTCGCCGTGCCGGCCTCGATGCCCCCATATTGATTTTTGGTCGCAGCGACCCCGGGCTGACCTCTCTGCTGCTTGAAAACGATCTCACACCGACAGTTTTCGACCTGTTCACAGCCAGTTCCTTATCCAGCCGTGCCCTGGAAGCAGGAGGTGTTTTGCCGGTTCACGTAAAGGTAGACACCGGCATGAACCGCCTCGGTTTACAGCACCATGAAGCCGCTGAAGCAGTGCTTGAAATAGCTGGTCTGCCCGGGTTAAAAGTGGAAGGCCTCTACACTCATTTTGCAGCTGCAGATGAAAAAGATATTTCTTATACAGAAGAGCAGGAAGCGAAGTTCGATCAGGTGGTTGAACAGTGCCGCATGAAGGGTCTGCAGGTTGATTGCCTTCATGCCGCCAACAGCGCTGCCGCCCTTCGCGATTCGCGCTTTCACTACAACATGGTTCGCCCTGGCATCATGCTTTACGGCAGTAACCCCTTGCCCTCTTCGGTTGCCCCAATCAAGCCCTTAAAGCCTGCCCTGACCCTGAAGAGCAAGATTGTTCAGCTAAAAAAAGTATCAGCGGATCAGCCTGTCAGTTACGGCTGCACTTACCGCACAAAAGGCGAAACAACAATTGCCACTGTTGCTGCCGGATATGCTGACGGATACAACCGACTCCTTTCAAACCGTGGCAGAGTAATACTTCGCGGTAACAAGGCTCCCATTGTGGGGCGTGTTTGCATGGACTATATCATGGTCGATGTCAGCCATATTCCCGCTGCGCGCGTGGGCGATGAAGTCGTCCTGATCGGCTCAATGGGTGGTCAAACCGTCAGTGCTGATGACCTGGCTGCCCTGTGCGGCACTATTAGTTATGAACTTTTTTGCGCAGTTGGCAGGCGGGTGCCGCGGTTTTACTTCAGTGGAGGCAGATTAATATCTGTCGAGGATTACCTTGAAAAAGAA
>SLPH01000007.1 GCA_007132095.1 Syntrophomonadaceae bacterium
ATCGATTCAAAAATACCACACTTCCATTTCTTTGAAACAACCGAAGAACTGGCAAGGTTTATTCGAACCGGAACAATTCTCGGGCTTGGCATCGCCATGCACAACCTGCCTGAAGGTATTGCCATCGGAGCAAGTTACGTTGCCTCCCCAGCCCTGGGTTTTACCCTGGCTTTCACAATTGCCCTGCATAATATCCCCGAAGGCATTGCCATGGCCTGCCCTCTCTGCGCCGGCGGCATGAGATTGAAATGGATTTTACTCTACACAGCTTTAGCCGGCCTCCCGATGGGTATTGGAGCTTTTATCGGGGCCAGTCTTGGCGCCATCTCTCCTCTTTTCTTATCCCTGGCGCTCGGTTTTGCCGGCGGAGCCATGCTTTACATTATTTTTGGCGAATTAATCCCCGGCGCCCAGAAAGAGGGGGCCAACCGCGCCGGAGTTTTCGGGGCAGTTTTCGGAACCATTGCCGGCATTGTCTTACTTTCTGTAATTTAAACAATTTAGACCGATCGGGATAGGGGGCGGCATTAGGCCGCCGACCCTGCCAAACCACCAGGCGAGCCGTTCAGCACTTGGCGGTTTGTCAAAATGAAGGTGCTCTCCACGCCAATGCCGGGCTTACCATACCACCTAAAAAGGCTACCCATCAAACCAGGGCAGCCTTTTTGCTTTTTATCATGCTAACTTCTTTTCCATATTCCACCTTACCCAGGACAGCTTAACCGGATTGCCCTCCTAAACCGCTGTTCTTAAACTTTGATTCACGGGCGATCTGCTCCGGGTTTTTGCCAAGCCTTTTCCGGCCTGCTCTAAGCAGGATAAACCCGAGCGCATAGACTACCGCCCCCCCGATAAACATGCCCTGGTTTCCCATAATATCCATCGATAAACCCAGCACGCTGGGGCCAAGCATTTGTCCGGTCATGGTGAAAACATAGTAGAGACCGATGTAAAAACCGATCCTGTCCCGGCCGCCAAGGTCAGCAATCAGAGGCATGGCCTGAACATTGACCAGGGCCCAGGCAAATCCGGCAAAGACAAAAATTCCACCAATTACATTTGGGTTCCGAACTGGAATGGCAATTAGAAAGAGGACCGGAACAATGGCCAGACCCAGCAGCATGGCCGGGATTTTTCCAATCTTGGTTCCGATCAAGCCGGCGAGCAGGGCAAATAGAAGAAAAGAACCGGCAAAAGAGGTAAGCAGAAATGCAGCCCGCCCCTCGGTAAGACCAAGCGTTTCTACCCCGTATATGGGAAACATGGCATCTAAGCCTGCAAAACCAATAAAATAGGTCAGCATGGCTGCAAGGATCAAAAACTGTCCGAAATTAGCCGGCTTTAAAAGCAGCTTAATCCCGTCAATCGCTTCACGGATCGGGTTCCGTGAAGCGACCGGAGAATTGTCAACATAGGGCGGATGACGGTCTACAGTTCGCCATACAACCAGCAGGGTTAAAAGCAGCACCCCTGATCCAATGCCAAATGTCAGGCGGGGATCAATATCATAGAGCAAAGAGAGCACTCCGAATGAGATCAGCGTCCCCAGGCCGCCCATCAAATTAATAATCCCGTTAGCAGTTGAACGCTTTTCCGGCGGCGTGTGATCTGGCATCATCGAAATAACAGGACCGCGGTAAGAATGCATAGCCGCGGTGAAGAGCACCTCACTTAGGATAAGTGCCCAGAGCGCTACCGCTGCAAAGGGGATCGCAAAGAAGGTTAAAGCTGCAACCGGGACAGCAACAACCATAAAAGGCAGCCTGCGCCCGAGCGGAGAGTTGATCCGATCAGACCAGGCTCCGATAATTGGTATTAAAAGCAGGCCGATCAGGTTGTCAGTTCCCATCAGCAGTCCGATGATAAACCTGGAGTCAAAAAATTCACGGTACATTAGGGGTAAAAATGCATTATAAGTAGTAAAGGCTAATTGGACGCCCAGGAAACCAAAGCCTATCCACCAGATTTTGCCGTAGGTAAATTTTTTAGCTTCACCCGAAGCTTCTTCGCCTGTTTGCCCGACAGCTGAATCCTTAATATCATCTTTCATCGCATCGCACCGCTGGGATAATTAAAAACACGCATCTCTTTCCCCTCCAATCATTTTAAAGGCATTATTGCTCCAAAAGCATTGTATGCGCCAAACACTTGAATAAAAATTCAGCAATGACATATACTATTTCCTCTTAAACAATTGGACTCCTGCAAAGATTCAGCCTCCCCGGTTGATAGCGCCTCTAACATTTGACTAATTGCTGCGGTTCGTGTTATTACTAAATAGCTGCATTTTAAAAACCTGAATAATAATTGCTTTTTGCTGAAAACCCGGCCGGTTTCCGCGTCAATTACTCTCTCCGGCCAGGTTAAAGCCCCGGTTTTATGCAAGATACATGAGATGTAAAGAGGAGGTAACCTACCTTGACACAAACGTTTTTCATCATGAAAAAAGGGGTTAAATCCGGCCCCCATACCATGAAAGAGATGAGAGAAAAAGTGTTCATCGGCGAACTGGCACCTGAAGACATGATATGGACTGCCGGTATGGCGGGCTGGGCGCCGGCCAAAGAGATAAAAGCCTTCTTTCCGGGCCCAAAAGATGCCGGCAATAATAATGCTAAAAACCCTGCCGTCAGGCAGGGCGGGGGAGGAAAGGAAGGAAAAGATCCGAAAGCTGAAGAGAAGATCGGCTTTTACGCTTTAATTGCCATCCTCGCTGCGGGTGTTATCATCGTCGGTCTCTACCATAGGTTTTTTACATAGGCTGCATAACTCCGGCAAATACCAGCCAGGCTAAAACGCTTTTTGCTACCAGGCTGAGGATTATATAACCTCTTTCACCATAAAGGTAGTCAGCCCATTTTCCGACTTTTTTATACTGTAAAACCATATTAACCGGAAAGAGATTAAAAAAGACGAAGTACGATCCGATTATGGCATAAACAAACCAGGGCACTTCCGCCGGATCGGCGTTACCCAAAGCATGCATGATTATCACTATCCACGGCCCGATACCTGCTATACATCCGAATACAAAGGGAGACCATTTTGTCTCCTCGGTATGCTGATTCACTTCCTCCATCATCAGCCCAAAGAGGTTCATCGCGGCATTTAGCAAGAAGATGGCGATCAGGGCTCCAATATCATAAACCCCGAAAAGCTGGGCGATCAGAATAATCATTAGCGAGGAACTGAGCGAATACTCATACCAGCGGAACCGGTTGATTCCCCGCTTCAGGTCGCCCAGGTATGTCTTATGCGCTGCCGGGGATACGATGATAAAGTGAGCAAGGGCCGAAAGCAGAAGGAAGAGGGAAACAAAAATTCCAAATGGCAGTTCCCACAGGAGCTCAGGCCTGGTTACAAGCCTCATCAGCGTGGTGTCAAATTCTAAAAAATAAGACCATATTGGCGTTTTAAAAGCCCGGATTTGATCAATGGTGAGAGCGAACACCATCATCAAAATACCCTGGGTCAAATGCAGCAAACCCATGACTAAATTGAACTTTTTCAGGTAAGCGAAGCTGATTGCGCTCTTCTTTTTCTCACGGTGCGGAAGATCAAGCTCACCGGTTTTCTCTCCTGGATCCCGGGGCTGAGGTTCCAAACCCTCTTCTTTTTCCAAATCGGCATCAGGGGGCTCCTCTTTACCAGTAAACCGGCCCTCAAACCACTGACCTGAAAGCATGGTTCCGTCAGGTTTGGAGAACACGCCTTCTCCATGTTTTTTACCGCGACGCCACTCCCCATTGTAGTAGCTGCCGTCAGGGGCAACAATAAGGCCTTTGCCGTCAGGCTGGTTATCAGCCCAGTAGCCGGTATACCTTGTTCCGTCAGGGAGGACCAGAACACCGTAACCATGTCGTTGGTTACCTTTCCATTCACCTTCGTAATATGCCCCGTTGGGATAAGTATAGGATCTGTTTTCCATAATAGCCTCCTATCAATCAGGTAAAATTTAGCCTTTACTTTACATTGCACTTATCATGAGGCAGGCAGTGCAGGCCCGCCCGGCTATTTTTTTTATTCTTCTGGTTTGATTGTATCATTTAACAATATTAGTTCAACTATTATTTTACAGAATATATATTCAGCGGAGCGTAAAAATAATAGCGGAACCCCCTTTTACTCCTGGCGGGATCTAACGATAGAGGTAGTTTTTTCCTTGTTCATTAAGATGGCTTTTTGAGCAGGATTATTACAGGATTTTACTGAGAAAAGCTTTTGTGCGCGGGTTTTGGGGGTTGCTAAATATTTCTTTCGGCTCTCCCGTTTCAACAATTAACCCTTCATCCATAAACATAACGCGATCGCCCACTTCGCGGGTAAAGCCCATTTCGTGGCTGACCACAACCATAGTCATCCCCTCACGGGCCAAACTCTTAATAACATCAAGCACTTCGCCAACCATCTCAGGGTCTAGCGCTGAAGTTGCTTCATCAAAAAGCATTATCTTCGGGTGCATCGCCAGCGCCCTCGCTATGGCAACCCGCTGCTGCTGGCCGCCGGATAGTTTTTCAGGGTACTGGCTAATCTTGTCCTTCAAGCCTACCCTTTCCAGCAGCGATTCGGCCAGGGCGTTCGCTTCATGACGCGATTTCTTGCGAACTTTAAGCGGTGCCAAAGCAACATTTTGCAGGGCAGTCATGTGCGGGAAAAGATTGAAGCGCTGAAAAACCATCCCTACTTCCTGGCGGATTTCATTAATGTTTGCTTTTGGATCAGTTATTTTGACACCATCAATAAATATCTCCCCGGAAGTCGGTTCTTCAAGGCGATTTATGCAGCGTAAAAATGTGCTTTTCCCGGAACCGGATGGCCCGATCACAACAACCACTTCCTGCGCTGCGATCTCGCAGGTTATGCCGCGCAGAACCTCAAGATCCCCAAAATTCTTTTTAAGATCATTCACCTTGATCATTTTTACCAAACACCCTTTCCAGGTAAGCGACAAACTGTGTTATCGTCATCGTCATGACCAGGTAAAGCATGGCCACCGTAACCCAGGTTTCAAAGGGCCTGAAAGAGCGACCCTGCATGATACGGCCTGACATCATCAGTTCCTGCAGGGCAATAACTGAAACCAGGGATGAATCTTTAAGCATGGCAATAAACTCGTTGCCAAGAGGAGGAATACTGCGTTTAAAAGCCTGCGGCAGGATGATGTAAATCATCGCCTGGGCGTAAGACATGCCAAGCGA
>SLPH01000184.1 GCA_007132095.1 Syntrophomonadaceae bacterium
CCAAAGAGGCGGCCCCGGGTGCGGCTGAACATGGTGTCAATATCGCTTCCATCGAGCCTGCTGCCATAGCGAACCCCGTCGTAACGCCCAAGGTTGGAACTGGCTTCTGAGGGAGCAATCAGGTAATAGGCCGCCAAACCGTAGTCGGTTCGGGGCAGAGATACTTCCTCGACAGCTGCGCCATGCTTTTCCATCAGGGCTGCGGCAGATTTTACCGCCCCCGTAATTTCAGGGGCAAAACCGCTGCCCAGGTTTTGGCTGATCAGCCCCACTTTAAGACCGCGCACCCCTTTATCCGCATCTTCAGGCCAGGTAAAGGCTTCTTGATCAAGGCAGGTTGAATCGCGGGGGTCATACCCGGAGATCAACTGGAACAACAGGGCGGCATCTTCGGCGCTGCGGGCAAAGGGCCCGATCTGATCAAGAGAAGAGGCAAAGGCGATTAAGCCGTATCGCGAAACCCTGCCATAGGTGGGGCGCAGGCCGACAAGCCCGCAGAACGATGCAGGCTGCCTGATAGATCCGCCCGTATCGGAGCCAAGGGCAAGCGGAGCCATGGCCGCCGCTACCGCTACTGCCGAGCCGCCGCTTGAACCGCCCGGCACACGCCCGGGATCCCAGGGGTTTGATGTGGGGAAGAAAGCGGAATTTTCCGTAGAAGAACCCATGGCAAACTCGTCCATGTTGGTTTTGCCCAAAAGCGGCATTCCCGCCTTTTCGAGGGTTTCGATTACAGAAGCGTTGTATGGGGGGATATAATTATCCAGGATTTTTGAAGCACAGGTGGTACGAATACCCTCTGTACTGATATTGTCTTTAACCGCCACCGGCACGCCGGCAAGCTGGTGCAGTTTTTCACCCTTTAAGCGTTTCCGATCAACCGCTGCTGCCTGATCCAGCGCTTTCCGGGGCGTTCGGGTTATAAACGCTTTCAGGCCGGGGTCAAGTAATTCAATTTGATCAAGAAAAGACCTGGTAACTTCCACGGCGCTCAGCTCTTTTTTTTCAAGCAGCGATGACAGTTCGGCTGCGTTCATTTCACAAATTTTCATTGCATACCTCTTCCTTTCACTCCCCCGGCTTAATCCGGGGGACCCGGAAATAGTCCTTATCGCGCCCGGGAGCATTCTGCAAAACCCTGCCCAGAGGCAGCGATTCTTCTACCCTGTCTTCACGCATTAACGCCGGGCTTGAAATAACGTGCGAGGTGGGTTCAACCCCTTCGGTTTCAAGCTCCTGGACCCGGCGCGCCGTTTCCAGAATACCGCTGAGCTGCTCGGCCATCAGCTTTTTTTCTTCCTGCCCCAGCTCCAGGCGGGCCAGCCGGGCCACGTGATCGACTTCTTTTTTAAAATCAATTTTCATCAACTACACCTCCGGCGGGCTATCGCCCCTCAAAAAAGGTAAAATATCATTACCCGCATGCACCAAACACTCACAGTTACACATACAATGGGGAAAGGACGGGGAAAAGAATAAACCGGCCTCTTTTAGCCGGTTCACAGGTCTTTTTTTGCTGTAGCGAAGCAAACTGCCTTTCCCATCCGGTGAAAGCCGCAGTATGAGTAATATTTTCTTTAAAGAAGCAGAAATATCTTGTATCACAGGACAATTTTATTCGATCTGCCTTAAGCCGTCAAGGGTTAATACGAGATCCTTTTAATACAGGATCCTGTGTTTAACAGAAGAATCCGTGGTTAATACGTGCTATTATTACCATGATCATTGTCGCAATAACAGGTCCCCTATGGAAAGCAGAACCTTTAAGCCACAGAACAGCTGAACCCTTTTTTTAGGAATCGAGAAGCGCCTGACAAGAATAGTCAGGATCAAGGAGACAACAGCCTGGTGAGTCTCTTGAAACAATCTGACCGGGTAATTGTGCCAGGCCCTGTTGTCAAATTGCGAAAAAAAGGCCCGGTAAAAGATTATTTATGCTATATTATGTAAAACAGCGCTGTTAAAGGAGAAGATCAAAGTGAGCTCATCGCTGGAACAGATCGCAGAGTTTGCACAGCAGGTGGCAAAAGTGAGTTCATCAGCGCTTGGCCTTGAGGTTTCCATCCACGATGACAGGATCAAACTGGTTGCTTCAACCGGCAAGTTGATTAAAGAAATCGGCTCGTATTACGGCAAAGGCTCGCTTACAGACAATCTCCTCTCCACAGGAGGCTTTCACATTGTTGAAAACACTAAAACATACCCCCTCTGCCAAAAATGCCCACGGCGGGAAGAGTGCCAGTTTCTGGCAGCCCTGGTCGGCCCGATAACAGTTGACAACAAAATTATCGGTTCCCTGGGGGTAACTGCAACCACCGAAGAACAAAAAGAAAAACTTTTAGGCAATGTGGGCGCTTTCAATGATTTTGCCAAGCAGCTTTCAGACCTGTTGGCCATCGCGATCAAGGAAAAGGAAGCCCGAAAAAGCCTTTCTCTCTTAACCGGAAAATACCAAGCTGTAGTTAATTCAATTTACGAAGGGATTATATCGGTTGATCCAGATGGGACTATAACCCACTTTAATAAATCAGCTCAGAGGATGCTCCCCTTTTCCCTGGACAAACTGGTGGGGAAAAATATCACGGAAGTTTTCCCGGACCTCTCCCTTCAGGAAGCTCTTGATCACCAGGGCTACATGACCCGTGAACTGCGAGGCAAAAAAGGCCGCAAAGGCACTTACATTTTTGCCGGGATCATCACTCCCATTATGAATAATAAAAAGGTAAGCGGACTGACCATATCATTACGTGAAATGCAGGAGATGCAGCGCCTGGCAGGAGACCTGGTCGGATACGAAGCGCTGCTGACTTTTGACGATATAGTCGGTAATAGCCCTGCCATTCATGATATTAAGCAAAAGTTTGCCAAGGCGGCGATAACCGATTCCACGATCCTGATCCGGGGCGAAAGCGGCACGGGAAAAGATCTTTTTGCCCGCGCCATTCATGCCCACAGCATGCGCAGCAAAGGGCCTTTTGTTACCATAAATTGCGCCGCTATACCGGAAACCCTTTTGGAAAGCGAGCTTTTCGGCTATGAAGAAGGAGCCTTTACCGGCGCCCGGCGGGGCGGTAAACCGGGCAAGTTTGAACTGGCCCACGAAGGGACCATCTTCCTGGACGAGATTGGCGATATGCCCCTTCACCTGCAGGTAAAACTGCTCCGGGTTCTTGAAGAAAACAGCATCGAGAGAATCGGCGGAACGCAGGCAGTTTCGATCGATGTGCGCGTAATCGCGGCAACGCACCGCAACCTGGAAAAGATGATTAGCGACAACGAGTTCCGCGAAGACCTCTACTACAGGCTCAGCGTGATCCCGGTCACCATCCCCCCCCTGAGAGAGAGAACTGATGACGCCAGGCTGTTAATAGATTACTTTGTAAAAAAATACAGCCGTAAAATGAACAAGAGGGTGCTCGGTTTAAGCGGGCCTGCCCTTGAAAGAATGCTGGATTACGAGTGGCGGGGCAACGTCAGGGAACTGGAAAATGCAATTGAATATGCAATCAACATGGTCGGCGGTGACTATATCGAAGCGGAGAATCTGCCGGCCAGGGTCGCAGCATCCGGGGCACAAAGGCCCGGGAAGCCTGAGATGGGCACGATCAGGGATCTTGAGCGCCAGGCCATTCTTGACGCGCTGGACAGGTTTGGCCATCATGGCGCGGGCAAAAAAGAGGCAGCCCGGTTTTTAGGCGTTAGCCTGTCTACCATCTACCGCAAGCTTCGCGATAATTGAAAATTAGTTTTTTGCAACGCCTGTTGTCAATATGACAATTATTTTCATTTTGACAATTCTCCGCACCATGAGATACGCCTTTCGCGGTTCGGAATATGAAAAACCAAACTCGAAGACCTTTCGACCTGGTCATTCACATATTATCCTGGGCCACTTTTACGCCCATAGAAAGAGAAAAAGCTATGAGCTGCGATCCGATCGATAAAACAGAAAACAAGCGCTATGATCTGGCCGTAATTGGTTCCGGCCCGGCCGGGGCTCTGGCTGCTTACGAAGCAGCCAGGGCAGGCTTAAAGGTAGTTCTCCTGGAAAAAAGGATACTGCCAAGACCAAAACCATGCGGAGGCCTTGTTTCCGCTCGGGCCCTCCAGGCTTTGCCAAAGGAAATTATTGTTCCGGATACCCTGGGCTGTCCGTTAAAAACTATTACTGTGCACCGTGGAAAGAAAAGCTATAGCTGCTCTTTTTCCAAACCGCCTGGAATGATCGTTAACCGCGGCTTATTTGACAGTTATTTAGCCCGGAAAGCTTGTGAAAGCGGGGCTCAATTGCTGGAAGGCTGCCCCGTTGAAAAGATTGAACCTCCATCCGGAGTAAAAGACTCCTTCTACCTTCTCAGGTGTAAAAGCAGAGGTAAAAAGCCCATCCTAATAAAAACGGCTTCAATTATCGGCGCCTGGGGAGCCCATGAACCGGGTAAGTTCGCCCTGACACCCGGGAGAAGTAAGCTGAATATTCGGGGGTGGGCCCTGGTAAGTTTGGAATATAGGCATGATGAAAGTGAATCAGGCGGCGGGGCTGAATTCTATCCTCTACCCCTGCTGGGCGGAATGGCCTGGTCTTTCTCAACGCCTGACCTGGTAAACCGTGGCGTGGGCGGAATGGCAAAGATTTCGAGATTGAAAAAAGCTTATCACAAAAGCTTTCCGGATCAGAGGGCGAACAACACAATTCGTGCCTGGCCCCTTCCTTTTGCCGGTCCGCTAAAAAAAGCCGGTTTCGACAACCTGCTTCTAATTGGCGATGCCGCCGGACTGGTGGATCCCTTTTCAGGCGAAGGGATCCACAATGCTTTTCTTAGCGCCCGCCTGGCTGTTAAAGCCGTTATCGCCTCCTATAAAGGCTTCGAAGCCGCCGGGATTATTTATAACAGGTTCTATAACAATATTTTCCGGAAAGAATTTGGAGGCGCCATAATGCTTCCGCTTGGGATGCATTTTTCTTTCATAACTAACCCTTCTTCAGCTCCAGGTCATATAGCCACCATAATGGCCGGTTCCCCGGATTTAAAACCTTTTAACAATGACGCCCCGGTCTGATTGCAGACCGGGGCGCCTGGTGTCCCTGAAAACAAGGATTCTTATTGATAGAGGGCAGATTTATTTAATCCGGCCTGTGTCTGCTTAAGAAGCAGTTTTTTCTTCTTTTGAGCTTGAACTGTTACCAATGCCGTAGCCTTCGTCATACATCCTCTTAGCCAGCATCGGTGCGCCCCATAGCATGGGCAGCAGGAGCAGTGAGACAGGAACCGCAGTAAAGACAATCCATGTTTGAAGCGCCCCAATGCCTCCTTCTCCGATATTGATCAGGACTGCGGCAACCAGGCCCATCATAACAGCCCAGAAAATACGGACTGACTTGGCCGGGTCTTCCTGGCCAGTTACCACCATGGCGATGGTGAATGACATAGAGTCGCCTGTAGTGGCAAGGAATATAACGATGAGAATCATAAAAGCGGGAACGAATATGGCGCTTAAAGGCAGCTGGGTAATGATCGCCAGCAGGGCTGCAGGCAGTCCGGCTGCTTCAAGCGCACCGGAGACTGAGCCGGGATTAAGCAGTTCGTAATAAATTCCGGTGCCGCCAAGGATAGTAAACCAGAAGTTGGTAATGATTGGCGCTATGATAGTAACAGCCAAAACTATTTCGCGGATGGTTCTTCCCTTGGAAATACGGGCAACGAAGATAGCCATCATCGGCCCATAGCCGAGGAACCAGCCGAAGAAAAATACTGTCCACCAGCCCAACCAACCGGCATCGCCCCGGTAAAGAGTCATCCTGACAAAGTTTTGAGTGTAAACCCCAAATGAGGTCAGAAATGAGTCGATAATGAAGCCTCCCGGACCAACTATCAGGATCAAGCCCATCAGGGCACCTGCAAGCACAACATTGAAGCGACTAAGGAACTGAATCCCTTTTGTTAGCCCCGTCATGGCAGAAATAGTGTAGATAGCAATTAGACCGAGTAGGATAGCAAGCTGGGTCGCGTAAACATCGGGAATATTCCAGAGTTGGTTCAGGAAATAGCTCATCTGGAGAGCAAGAAAACCGATCGGGCCGATGGTACCGGCAGCAACTGCGATAATTGAAAAAGCGTCCGCTGCCGTACCCCAGTGATTCATAACGCCCTTTTCCCCAAACACAGGGTAGAGCATGGAGCGTGGCTTAAGAGGCAGCCCTTTGACATGATAAGCATACATGAGAACAACTGCGGTTAACGAGCCGAGAATAGCCCAGGCATTATAGCCCCAGTGCAGGTAGCCATAGGACAAAGCAGGAGCTATTGCATCGACCGTTCCTCCTTCAATGCCTGGAAAAGCTGGGGGCGTGGAGAGAAAGTGATACATGGGCTCTGCAGCTGACCAGAAAACGCCTCCGCCAGCCAGCAGCGTACACATAATCATGGAAATCCAGCGGAAGGTGCTGATATCGGGCTTATCGCCGCCCAGCCTGACTCCACCGTACTTCGAAATAGCCAAACCAATAGATATAAAAACTGTAAGCAGGCAAAGTACCTGCCAGAAGGCGCCAAACCATTTAACACTCCAACCAAAGGTAGCATTGACGAAATTTGATACGGCCGTCATGTTAATCAGGGCAGCAATAACAAATATTACCACTACTCCGCCGCTGATAATAAAAACAGGCCAGTCCATCGTCTTAAAACTATCGTTGTTGCTGTTTTTAGTTTCTGATGACATTAATTTCCCTCCTTGATTATTATAATGCACAAATGACAACGAAATATTGATTGTTATCCGGCTGCCCGGGACTTATCTACTGACGCCCGACAGCCTACTGAAGCCTGCACCTCCTTAATATTTTCACGACGGGCAGTAAAGCTAGTGACCCGCTTTAGCTGCCCTGGCGATAGCGTAAATACTTTCCCGAACATCATCCGGCAGGGCACTGGGAGGTCCGGCCAGGACCATTTCACGGGCCTTGGCCAGCGCTTTTTCCCTGATGTCAAGGGCTCCGTCTTTTTCCCAGCCTCCCCACATGCGCCGCTCGAATATTTTCGGCTGCCAGATTTCCTTGCGGAAGTTGCTTAAAGTATGGCCCGCTTTAAGGAAGTTTCCGCCATGACCGGTTTCGGCTATAACTTTCCTGGCCAGGGTTTTTTCATCAACTACCAGGTCCCTGACGATTCGGCGGACCTGGGCCATGCATTCATCGGCATAAACAAAATCAGCATAATCAACCACTATGTCCATATCAAACTGCATTCCGTCCATGAAATCGGCGCAGAAACCGCAGATCAGGCCGGTAGTACCGGTTTCATAGCCTGCCTGGGCATCAAGGATCTTGGCATCGCGCAGCATTCCCGGCATCCTGGTGGGCAGGTCAAGCATTCTGCCCAGGGCCCCCATGCAGCCCTTGAGAATAGCAAATTCGGGGCCCGCCATCGAAACGTTGCCGGTTTTCATATCCATTCCACGGGCAAAGCTGGTATAGATCACAGTAACGCCAGGGTTTACAAGCTGGGCAATGGTCAGGCAGGATAATATTTCAGCATGTGCCTGGGCACAGGTTCCGGCAATAGTAACAGGTGAGGTGGTTCCAAGGATCGGCCCGGAACTGATGATCAGGGGGCAGCCAAATTCGCTCGCCTCAACGAGAGCATCAAGGGTCAGACTGTCAACCTGCAGGGGGGGCCTGGTCAAGACCCAGAATGACAAAAAGGGGCGCTTTAAGAATTCTTCCTCGCCTCCTGCTGCCAGGGATGCCATTTTGACAACATCTTTTACACAGCGCGAACCTGTTCCGGGTCCTGTAATATGCTTGGTAGTATAACTAAGGCTGGCTGCCCAGGTATACCAGTCGGTAATATCCAGGGGAACATCCTGGGGGGTGACCGGAGGGCTTGCTATAGCAACATTTTCCAGCTCCTGCAGCATCCCGGTCATCTTGACCAGGTCATCCATTGTAGCTGGGCGTTTTTTACCGCTGTCAATATCAATCACCTGGGTCGCTTCAACCATGGCCGCCAGGGCCGGAGCCACTTCTGATGGTTTTAGATCGTATTTTTCGTCCCTGGCGTAAAGAACTGCTTCATCCCGTTTGGGGGTTTTACTGATTGCATCGTTTACAATTTCCCTGGGGAATTTGACTATGTTATTCTCATCAACAGGACAGCCGGCTTTGCGCAGCACATTGAGAACACGCTCTGACGGAAGCTGCATCCCTTCGGTTTCAAGAATATCAAGGGCGCTTTCATGGATAGTCTGCAGTTCATCGGCTGATAGAAAATTAAGAGTGGGCTTCATTTTTTATGCTCCTCCCTCTTTCTTTTCAAGCAGGGAAAGGGCAAGCTTGACAGCCTCCTGCAGATCTCCGGCAAAACCGTCAGTGCCGATCGATTTAGCCCATTCTTCTTCGATAGCAGCCCCACCGACAACAAAATAAAACTTATCGCGCAGGTCCCTTTCTTTGAGGAGATCAACAATTTTGACCAGTTCGGGAGCTGTAGTGGTAAGCAGGCATGAAGCGCCGATAATGTCGACGTCGTTTTCTACCGCGGCGTCGATAAACTTTACAGCGGGGCAGTCCACCCCGACATCAATAACCTCGATACCCCTGGTTGCCAGCATGGTGCTGACCAGGTCTTTGCCGATATCGTGAATATCGCCTTCGACGGTGCCGATCAGGAATTTTCCTTTTTTAGCTGCCTGACCGGTTTTAAGCTGCTCCTCAAGAGTGCTGATCGCCTCCTTGATCATCATCCCGGCGTGAATAAGTTCAGGGACAAAAATCTCCCCCTCCTCAAACTTTTCGCCAATGCTCCTGATTCCCGGCGTATAGGCCATTTCAACCGCTTCCATGACGTTGACGTTTTGTGCTATCGCCTGTTCAGTCAGCTGATCCAGCCGTTCTTTATCCAACTCCATGATCGCTTCGTTTATTGCTGTATAGAGCTCTTTTGTTTCCATTACGAATTCTCCTTTCCAGTTACATCATATTTACTAACTCCCCTCCCTCTCCGTCTACCTGGAACCGGGCGGGGATAGAGCTGCATTCATTCCGGAACCATCTCCTGTGCAATATACGTGCCAGCTTAAAAAAACTGTCTTAGGGATTAAATGATGACCTGTAAAAGAATGAAGATAAGGCTAAATGTAGGGCTAACAGGCCCTGGAAGGTATAATTTGCCGGAAAGCTGAAAAAGGGCAGTCAGGTAGCTGTGACATTGCAAGTATTGCAAATTTTGAAAGCGAAGATAGCGTGAGAAAGAAGGAAAAAGCTAAAACTATTATAAGGGAAGGCAATATTAAGAGCCTTTGCAAGTATTGCAAATTATGTGCACAACTTGCAATACTTGCAACCTTTTACCCTGGCGGAGCGCCTGCTTTAATAAGCTTCAGGCTGCTCAGGAGGCGCTGAGGTTGTAACGCTTGATCTTGTTATAAAGGGTACGAAGGGAAATATTGAGCGCGGCTGCAGTCTTCTGCTTGCCTTTAACAGACCAGCCAAACCTGTCGAGGTAACCGACAATCATTTCTTTTTCCACATTTTGGATTGATGTCGCCGGCAATCCCATCACCTTGCCGGAAGCTTCCTGGGGCTGCAGGAAATGAAGATCCTCCCCGGTGAGGATTAAACCTTCCGCGGTAAGAACGGCCCGCTCGATGCAATTACGCAGCTCGCGAACATTTCCGGGCCAGCTGTAAGAGAGCAGGATCGCTTCGGCTTCTTCAGTGAAAGCTGTAACCTCTCGCCCCACCTGACGGGACAGTTTGTGCAGAAAGTGGTCAGCCAGAACCAATACATCATCGCGCCGTTCACGCAGGGGCGGTATATCAATATTAATAACATTGATCCTGTAATAAAGATCCTGGCGGAACCGTCCTTCATCACATAGTTTCTTCAAATTACGGTTAGTTGCCACCATGACGCGAACATCAACATTGACCGGCTCGGTCCCGCCAATGCGAAAGACCTGCCCATCCTCAAGAACCCTGAGAATTTTCGCCTGTAAAGCCAGGCTCATATCCCCTATTTCATCAAGGAAAATGGTCCCTTCATGAGCAAGATCAAACATGCCCAGTTTGCGGCTGCCTGCACCGGTAAAAGCACCTTTTTCATACCCGAAAAATTCACTTTCCAGCAGATTGTCGGGGATTGCAGCGCAGTTTACCTTGATGAAAGAGCTGCTGCCCCTCAAGCTGTCACGATGGATGGCGTGGGCAAAAAGCTCTTTACCTGTCCCGCTCTGCCCGGTAATAAGGATTGTCGATTCCGTGGGAGCAACCTTCTTCGCCAGTTTTACACAACTAAGCAAACCTTCGCTTTTTCCAACAATGTCGCTGAATCCGAAACTGGTTGAGGTAAGATTAGATAGCTTGCTGCTCAGAGCCTGAATCTGGTGGTGGCTGTTCTGAAGCTGCCGGTTCAGCCTGTTCAGCTCGGTCACATCCTGGAAAACAACAATAGCGCCTTTAAATTGGCCTTTTACATATATGGGCGCGGTATTACAAATGATATCAATGCCGGCATCTTTCATCGACAGTTTTTCACCATATACTTCGCACCCTGTTTCAATAACCCGGTCAAGCGGTCCACCGGGAACCAGCTTCCTAATATTGAACCCGACCCTTTCAGATGCCTGCAAACCGGTTATCTTAGAGAAAGCCGGGTTCACATACTTAACCCACCCTTCATGATCAACTATTTCAACACCTTCCTGGATCGCATTAAAAACAGAGAGGAAAACATCTCCGGAAGCAGAGCTAAACAGTTTTTCCCAAAACCTGGTTTCATCATCCAAACGCTGCAGTTTGTCAGGCATAATACAACCCTCCCTTGCTGTAAATCCGGACCTTTACGATCGCTAAACATGCATTGATACTGTCTACAATTAGTGCTAATATTATAACACAGACAAGAAAGACGTTCAGTAAGGCTTGCGGCATTCAAAGAATTAACTTGCAATTATCAAGCCATTTCTGATATTGATCGTTATCAAAGACCGCTTACCCCGTTAATTCACTTCTTGGCATTATAATTGCAAGTTATTATGAGTGATTACAGGCCGAATATACAAAAATAGAAACCATCTTTAGGAGGGATGAAGATTGTACTGGGAAAAATATTACTTTGCTCAATCGATTGAAGAAACGCTTGAGCTTCTGAAGCACTACGAGGGTGACGCCAGGATCATGGCGGGCGGCACCGACCTGATGGTTCAGTTCAAGTATAATTACCTTTCTGCCAAAGTTATGGTTGATATCGGCAGGATAAAAGAACTTAACCATATCAGGCAGGAAAACGGGCATGTTTCAATTGGCGCCACAACAACCCACACTGCCCTGGCTACCTCCCCTTACCTGCAAAAACATTTCCAGGTGCTGGCAAGTGGTGTTAGAACTATCGGGTCTCCCCAGATCCGCAATGCAGGAACAATCGGCGGCAATGTTGCAAACGCTCAACCGGCAGCTGACGGCTCGATCGCCCTGGTGGCCCTGGGCGCCACAATCTGCGGGATTAGTCCCGACGGACCATTTAGCAGGCCGATTGAATCAACTTTCCTTAATCCCGGAGAGTGCGCTCTTAACTCTACTGCAGAGCTGATCACCTCATTTACATTTCCCGCTCCCGGACCGCGGGACAGGAGCGCTTTTGTCCGGCATTCCCGCCGGGCAGCACTGGCCCTGCCGATAATGAATATGGGCCTGTGGCTGCGCCTTAACGAGGAAGAAGACGGAATTGAGGATGCCCGGATTGCAATCGGCCCCATGGCCAGAGTGCCTTTCAGGGCCAAGAAGACCGAAGCCTTCCTGCGAGGAGCGAAGCTTAGCGAAGCCGTTCTCGATGAGGCCGGCGAGTTAACTTTCGAAGAAGTTAGCCCCCGCGACAGTTTCCGGGGCAGCGCTGCCTATAAAAAAGAACTGGTCAGGGTATACCTGAAAAGGGCTGTTCTTGAAGCTGTGGGCGAAAGGAGTGTTGGTAAATAATGTGTACTCAAAATGAAATAATGTTTACCGCGGAAGCTAAAGAATCGATTACTTTTACCCTGAACAACAAAGAGTATACCGTTCCGGTAGTTCCCGGCGAACGCCTTCTGGATATGCTGCGCAACCGCCTTGGGCTTTCGGGGCCAAAAGAAGGCTGCGGCGCCGGTGAGTGCGGAGCCTGCACTGTTATCTTTAACGGGATTAACCTTAACTCATGCCTGATTCCGGCCGAAAGGGCCGATGGAGCAGTTATCACCACCATAGAAGGCTTAAGCGAAGGAATTGAAGGGGATCTTGACCCCGTGCAGCAGTCTTTCTTAGACCATGGAGCCGTGCAATGCGGATACTGCACGCCGGGCATGGTTCTCTCAGCAAAAGTTTTCCTCGATCACAATAAAAGCACGCCGGTTACCCGCCCGATGATTAAAGAAGCTTTAAGCGGCAACCTGTGCCGCTGCACAGGGTATCAGAAAATTGTCGATGCCGTCTATGCCTGCGCCCCGGTAAAGGGCGACCCTGAAGAAGAGGGGGAGGTATAAATAATGGAATTTGATATTGTAGGAAAAAGTACGCCTCTGCTCGACGGCCTTGAAAAAGTAACCGGAAGAGCCAGGTATGTAACCGATATTCGCATGGAAGGGATGCTTCACGGTAAGATTCTACGCAGCCCGCATCCCCATGCCCGAATCGTAAAAATAGACACCTCCAAAGCCGAGAAAGTATCAGGAGTTCGCGGTATTATAACCGGCTTTAATGTCCCCCAGCATAAATTCGGGACCATGCTGCAGGATTGGGTTATACTGCCCAATGACAAAGTGCGCTTTGTAGGCGATGAAGTAGCGGCCGTTGCTGCAACAAGCGAAGCCGCTGCCTTGGAAGCGCTCGAGTTGATCGAGGTCGAATATGAAGTGCTGCCGGCGGTGTTTGATCAGGAAGAAGCGATGTCGCCGGATGCACCACTGCTTTACGAGGACAAGGATGATAATATTGCCACTACATTCCAGGTGGAAAGAGGAGATGTAGACGGGGCTTTCGCTGAAAGCGATATTATATTCGAGGATGACTATGAAACCAGCCAGGTATACCAGGCTCACCTGGAGCCGATGGCAGCTGTAGTCGCTCCGGCCGATTACGACCGCCTTACTTTATGGCTCTCAACCCAGGTCCCTTCAATGTCCCGCCTGCGTTATGCAGAAGCCTTAGGAGTCTGCGCAGAAGACCTGCGGATTATCAAGCCTCACGTGGGTGGCGGCTTCGGGGCCAAGTTCGAGTATAAATCTCATATCTTGGCCGCCGTTCTGGCCCGCCGCACCGGTCTGCCGGTTCGCATGGTTAACACCCGCGACGAAGACTTCATCGCCGGCAACCCGCGTGTGCCGATGAAAATCCGGGTTAAGCTGGGCCTGAAAAAAGACGGCGCGATCCTGGCAAAAGATGTCCGCATTATTGCCGGCAACGGTGCCCGCACCGTTTACGGCCCGGCGATCACATCGACTGCCTGTTACCGGATCGACTCGCTCTACAAGGTCAGGAATGTGCGCAGCGTAGGGTATACCGTATACACGAACATGATCCCCACTTCCTGCTTCAGGGGCTTCGGCAACGCCCAGATGCATTTCGCCATGGAACAGGCCCTTGATGCAATCTGCCATGAAAATGGGCTGGATCCGGTTGAGGTAAGGCGCATCAACGGAGTTTACCCCGGTTATGTATCCATTCACGGCTGGGAGATTAAAAGCTGCGCCCTGCAGGAATGTGTCGACCAGGCCGTTGAAGCTTCAGGCTGGTATGAGAAGAAAAAGACCCTTGACAAATCGGGAGCTAAAAAGAGGGGCATTGGGATGGCCCTCTGCAACCACGTTTCCGGAAACCGGCCTTTCTACCGGCCCTTTGACGGTTCTTCCGCCCTGGTCAGGCTTACTCCCGAAGGCAAAGCAATCGTCTTTACCGGAGAAGCCGATTTGGGACAGGGCCTTAATACAGCCTTTGCCATTATTGCAGCCGAAGCGGTAGGTTTGCCGGTCAAAGATGTGCGCACCGCTGCGGTCGATACCGATATCAGCCCCTTTGGTTTGGGCAGTTTTGCAACCCGGGCCACTACTATTGGCGGGCGGGCCGTTTATGAAGCGGCAGTGAATTTAAAAGAGCAGCTTGTTTCTCATATTGCAAAAGTCTATGACGAAAAGCCGGAAAACATCAAGGTGAGAAAAGGCGAGGTCGCTTTAGAGGGTAAAGGGGAAACCCTGCCGATTTTCGATGTGATGCAAAAGGTAAGCTTTTCACTGGGCGGAGCTTCCCTGGTAGGTCAGGGAAGCTATGTCCCGGATACGGTGCTTCCGGATGAAAACAAGTACGGAAACGTTTCCCCGGCTTACCCCTTTGCCTGCCACATTGCTGAAGTTGAAGTTGATACTGAAACTGGCAGCGTGAATATAATCAACTACTGGGCCGCTCATGACGTGGGCCGGGTGTTAAACCAGCAGGCCCTGGAAGGGCAGGTTGAAGGCGGGGTTATCATGGGCGCCGGCTGGGCCCTGATGGAAGAAATGATCGTTAAGGAAGGGCACCTGGTTAACCCTAAACTGCACGATTACTGGCTGCCCACATCGATGGATACACCGATAGGCAAGATTCATTCCATTTTCCTGGAATCTGTCGACCCCAACGGTCCTTTTGGGGCTAAAGGTATTGGCGAACCTTCCCTGAACCCGGTAGCGGCAGCTATAGCCAACGCCATTTTTGACGCCACCGGGGCGAGGATTAAAAAACTGCCCATATCGCCTGACAAAATAGTCGGAGCCCTGGTCAACAAAAAACTTTAAGCGGGCTATTATTGATGAAGCGGCAGGCAATCACGCCGCTTCATCAACTGTTTTGCCTTAAAATACTATTAAGCTAAGGAGAGAGCAATCGAAATGAAACCAGATTTAAGTATTGATATGTGCGGGGTTGAGTTTAAAAACCCTATCGTCGTCGCTTCAGCGACCCCAACTAAAAATGCCGACTACATGAGGCGCTGCGTTGAAGCCGGCGCAGGCGGGTTGGTCACCAAGACCATCAGTCCTGAACCGCTTTTAAAACGCTACGTTTCTCCACGTTTTACCGTGCTGCATAAAAAAAGCTGGCCCCATGTCTACTCAAACTATTCATGCGAATTCCTCGCCACTTATAACCATAAGGAATGGATAGAAGAACTTAAACAGGGCAAGCGCTACTGCGAAGAAGGCAAGAGCGTTTATATTGTCAGCATCTCAGGCGATTCCCTTGAGAACTGGGCCGAGATGGCCAAAGAAATGGAAGCAATCGGCGCTGACATGCTGGAGCTAAACTTTGGCTGCCCCCACCCGCGCGATATCGGCTACAAAAGCGGCCAGGAACTGGGCAGCGATCCAGACGGAGCAGCATCCGTAACAGAGATTGTAACTAATGCCGTAAAAATCCCCGTCCTGATCAAATTAACCCCCGAAGCGATCAGCCCGGTAAACGTGGCCCTCAAGGTTAAGGAAGCAGGAGCAGACGGAGTGACCGCTATTAACCGTTTCCCTGCTCTTGATATTGACTTAGATACAGGCAGGCCTTTACTGCATTCCACTTACGCCGGGGTTGGCGGGCCGTGGATGAGACCGATCACATTAAAGTGGATCTCAAAAATTGCCAGGGAAGTCCAGATCCCCATATCGGCTACAAATGGGATTAATACCTGGAAGGATGCCCTTAAATGCCTGATGGTTGGCGCCTCAACCACCCAGCTTTGTACCGCTCTGATGTATGGCCGCAAACAGCTTGGGCACATTGAAGACTTCCTGAAAGGGATGGAAGGATACCTGGCGGACAAAGGCTACAGTTCAATTAAGGAAATCAGGGGTTTGAGCCTGCCGCAGATTATCACCTGGGATAATGCCGACCGCGAGAGCAGAGCGGTGGCTGTTCCTGACAACGAAAAATGTAACAGCTGCAAGCTTTGCATCAACTGGTGTTTCTACGATGCAATCACCTACAGCCCTGATGAAAACGGGAAAGCCAAACCGGTAATCGATACCTCCAAGTGCGACTGCTGCGGACTCTGCAGCGCCCTCTGCCCACAGGATGCCATTACCATGAAAGGGCCGAAACCGGTTTACATGGGAGATTTCCAGTAAAAAGGAGCTGACAAACGATGATTATTAAAGTTGCTTCCTTACAGTTAAATATATCTGATGAGCAGTCGAAAGAAGAACGGCTTGAATATGTTCTCGGGCAGATGGAGAAAGCCCGCGGAGCAGATTTAATGCTTCTGCCGGAAATCTGGAACATCGGCTACTTCTCTTTTGATCAATACGAGCAGTACAGCGAAACCATGGAAGGCCCGACGATCAAGGCAATGCAGGCCAAAGCAGCCGAACTGGGATGCTACCTTTTCGCCGGAAGTTTTGTCGAAAAAGATGGGGGGAAACTCTATAACACCAGCGTCTTGCTTGATGACAGCGGCGCTTTAGTTGGCACTTACCGTAAGATACACCTTTTTGGATACGGTTCAAAGGAAACTGAGATATTGTCCCCGGGGAAAGAAGTTAAAACTTTCAAAACCCGGATCGGCACCCTGGGCCTTACCACCTGCTACGACCTGAGGTTCCCCGAGCTTTACCGGCGCATGATGGAAGAAGGCGCCGAGATATTCCTGGTGACTTCTGCCTGGCCTTTCCCCCGCGTGGGCAGCTGGATCGCCTTGAACCAGGCCCGGGCCATAGAGAACGTGTGCTACCTTATTTCTTGCAACTGCTCAGGGGTTAACAGGGGTCAGCGCTTCCTTGGCCACAGCATGGTTGTGGATCCCTGGGGCGTGGTAATTGCCGGAAGCGCCGACGAAGAACGCATTGTCAAGGCCGAAATTGATTTGGATGCCGTTGAGAAAACACGGTCAGTTTTTCCGCCGCTCCAGGACAGGGTTCTGAAACTATAAGAGAGGGGTTAAACAGTGTCAACTTTTGAGTTCAATATTAACGGAGACCCGAATAACATCCTGTTATTCAAGGTAAAGAAAATTGTCAACGCCGGCTACACCGGCAGCAACCAGGAAGAAGTTCAGAAACACATTGATGAACTGAAAGAGAAAGGCATTCCCGGACCTGACGAGATCCCCACCTATTTCCCAAAATTCAGGGATCGCCTCACCCAGAAAGAAGAAGTTGAAGCTCTTGATGAAATAGGCCACACCGGGGAAGCTGAATACGTGCTCCTTTGTGCCGGCGACGAAATTTATATCGCCGCCGGAAGCGATCATACCGATCGCCTGGTTGAACAGGCCAGCATCCCTAAAGCAAAGCAGGTTTACCCAAACTTTATTTCAAAGGATGTCTGGATGCTCAGCGAAGTCAGAGACCACTTTGACCGAATCATCCTGCGGGCCGTGGTGGAAAAAGATGGTAAAGAAATCGTATTCCAGGAAGCCCCCCTTTCCGCCCTGCTGTCGCCGGATGAACTATACGCGCTGGTGAAAGATATCGTCACCGACACAGAAGGCCTGGCTATTTTTTCAGGCACTGTAAACGCCCTGGTGGATCTGGACTGCACCCCTGTTTTCAGGACCGAACTTGATGACCCTGTCCTGGGCCGGAAGCTGAGCTGTTCTTACCGCATGAAAACCATAGATTCATGGTTTAAAGGCAAACTCTAAAGGATCACAATTAACTAAAGGAGGCTGTTAAGATGCCAAAAAAAGAGCTGGAGTTTTTTGATCACGACCGCAGTATTGAGTGGCGCCAGGTAGAAGGCGCCCAGGAAGGTATCATTGAGAAAATCCTGAGCGAAGACCCGGACACGGGAGACTATGCCAGGATCTTGAAATTTCCCCCGGGCCTGGTGACTGATGAAGTTCTTGTTCATGATTTCTGGGAAGAGGTCTATATCCTGAAGGGAAAACTGATCGATTTAAATAAAAAAGAGACCTTTGTTGAAGGAATGTATGCCTGCCGCCCTCCGGGAATGCTCCA
>SLPH01000058.1 GCA_007132095.1 Syntrophomonadaceae bacterium
ATTTCCGAAAGGCCAGCAAGCCTTATATCAATAATAGAGGAGTGAGTGCGATTAACCTGAGGGGTCAGGAAAGAGAATACGGTTACCTGTCCAGTCTTGAGGATAATAAAGAAATCAGGATGAAAAAAGGCCAGAATTATGCCGGTTACTCGGTTGGCATTCTGCACATTGACGATGTTTACTACCCCCTGGTTCCCGGTAATGTTGTCAACGCCTATACCTATGATTTTCCGGTCCGGATGATGGCCGTGCCGGATCTTGATGTTCCGGGACTGCTGAGCGGGGATCCTAATTTCAGCAAACCGATTATTGATGCGGCTAAAAAGCTGCAGTCTGAAGGTATCAGGGCAGTATCAGGAGCATGCGGCTTTTTCGGCCATTTTCAGAAACAGGTCGCCGAAGCTTTGGATATACCGGTTGGCCTGTCAAGCATGGTCCAGATTAACTGGATCAAGAGCGTTATGAAGCCGGGTAAGAGAATCGGGGTCCTTACTGCAGATGCTTCTTCATTAACCGAACCGCTGCTTAAAAACTGCGGGATTGAAGATCCCTCAAATTTGATCGTAAAAGACTTACGGCATGGGCCGCAGTTTTCAGCCATCCTCGAAGGCAGGGGCTCTTTTGATAACGGTGTCGTTAAAAATGAAGTTGTTTCTGCAGCGCTGGAAGTTGTTGAGAACAATACCGATGTAGGGGCGATCCTTCTCGAATGCAGTGATATGCCTCCCTATGCTTCTTACATCCAGCGGGAGGTCGGGCTGCCCGTATTCGACTTTATCACCCTGATCAGGTGGCTTCATTATGCCACTACTCATAAACCGTATTCAGGCCATATATAAAACCGCTGATGCTTCTGCAACATTTATAGCGGCCATGTTTGAAGGTGAAGACAAATTAAGGGCTGCCCGGGGTAAATTTACGGGCGGCCCTTAATCATGTTGTTTTCCCGGC
This sequence comes from Syntrophomonadaceae bacterium, assembly GCA_007132095.1. GTDB lineage: Bacteria > Bacillota > Dethiobacteria > DTU022 > DTU022 > SLPH01. The sequence continues at coordinate 952 of SLPH01000058.1, forward strand.
ATGGGCGTAAACTGTGCCGATTCTCAGGGATGCAATAAAACCCTCAGGCCGGGGTTCGGCCTAAAAGGTTATCTTCATTACTTTGCATAGCCCAACTTCATCAACGTTTTCTCCAGCGAAACAGCCAGCTTTTGGATCATCATTTCAATTTCTGCTTCGGAAATCGTGAAAGGCGGCCCGATGACAAGGTAGTCTCGCGGAATTATGTCGGCTGTAGGACCGACACCGGTATATGTGATCAACCCTTCCTCTAATGCTGTTTCACGAACTTTTTCTGCAACAGAGAGCGCAGGGTCAAATGATTCCTTACTGCTGCGATCCAAAACCAGCTCCAGGCCCATCAGGAGGCCGGTTCCGCGAATATCACCAACATGGGGGTGATCGGAAAAAGCTGCATGCAAATTCTTTTTAAGCAGTTCACCTTTTGGCCCAACCTGCTCAAATAACTTTTGTTCTCTTAAATAGCGGTGGACGGCAACGGCTCCTGCGCAGCTAACCGGGTTGCCCTGGTAAGTATAACCATGGTAAAACTTACCCCAGTTGGCGCTGAATACATCATGTATATCTTTGTGGGCTATGACTGCGCCCATGGGGATATAGCCGCCCCCAAGCCCTTTGCCCAGTGTGGTTAAGTCAGACGTTACGCCCCATAGTTCCTGGGCTGTATAGCTGCCGGGTCGACCATAGCCGCAGAGAACTTCGTCGCAGATTAGCAGCACATCATGCTTTGAGCAAATTTCCCTGATCCTGGGGAAATACTCTTTTGGCGGCACGCTGGCTGCAGCAGAAGTACCAATAATCGGTTCGGCGATGAATGCGGCCACGTTGTCAGCGCCTTCGGCAAGGATTGTCTTTTCCAGTTCTTCAGCGCAAATAATTCCGCATTGCGGGTAGCTCAGGCCGTAGTAGCAGCGGTAGCAATGGGGGGCGGGGATCAAGGGGAAATTCATCAACAGGGGAGAATACATCTTCCGACGTTCTACGTTACCGGCAGCTGAAAGGGTGGCAAAAGAACTTCCATGGTAGCTGAGCCTTCTGCCGATGACTTTGTATTTGCTGCTTTTCCCTCTTTGCATGTGATATTGCAGGGCCATGCTGATAGCAGTTTCGTTTGCTTCGGTTCCTCCCGACAAAAAATAGGCATAATCAAGCCCTTCAGGGGCCTTTTCTGTTACGAGGGCAGCTAACTCCTCCTGGGCTTCAGTGGTGAAAGTGCTGCCGTGGGCATAGCCTGTTTTCAGGGCCTCATTTTTCAGTGCTTCAGCTACGGAGCTGACACCGTAGCCAATATTAGTGACCAGGCAACCGGAAGAGCCGTCTAAATACCTTTTGCCCTCTCCATCGTAAAGGTATACTCCTTCGCCGCGAACCGCAACAGGGTAATCTTTGTTTTGTGAACGGTAAAAAACATGCCCTTTCTTTAACATTATTCACGCTCCTGACAAAATGTAGTTTCAAAATATCGTTATTGAAGGTCTGACTAAATAATAGCTTAGAGTGACGCACAGCGCAATATCGCTTCTAAAAAGCATTATTTTACTATATCCTGATGGCTGGTTGATGATTATGTCAAACAGGAAAAAGTAGACTAAAGGGCCCTGAATTTAGATGGACAAGGCTAAACCGCGCTCCCTGCGGCGTTTAGCGGCGGGGAGCGCGGGATTAAATATTATCAGAGGTTTTATTAGTGGTCCTATAGCTCCCAGATCTTGTTAGGAAGGGTTACCGGTTTACCCGGTTTGCTATCCTGAACAAAACCGCCTTTTTCAACAACGGGAGCGCCGTTAACAATCACGTAATCGATTCCCGACGGAGGGGCATCAGGTTTACCCAGCCCGGGGTAATCACTATTGTCGCGAATCTCTTTCAGGTCAAAAATAACCAGGTCGGCATCGGCGCCCGGACGAAGGTGCCCCTTGTCAGTGAGCCCAAGCCGCTGTGCCGGCAGCAGGGTGCACTTTTTAACTGCTTGCAATAGAGTAAGTATGCCTGTTTCGCGGACCATCAACCTGAAAAATCTGGGATAAGTCCCGCTATCCTGGGGATGTCCGGAGCCCGGCTCGGGTGACCCGACGCATCCGTCTGTCGAAACCATTACAAAGTATGCGGATAGCGCTTCAAGGACTTCGCTGTCCCGTCCGGCAAAGGCAACAATTACTGTATCAGGTTCATCTTGACGAAGCTTCTCAAACAGGGGCTGGTCGCACTGGCGTCCGGCGAAAGGACCGGTAGAAACATAGAAATCACTGTAATCAATGCCCCACTTTTCAAGACAGCCCGGATCAAAGACAGCGGATCCGATAAAAGTGGCAAACGCGCTGTAAAGGCCGCTGTCAGCAGTAATGTCAAGCCCTTCCCTGCGGGCATCGGCGATCATATTAAGAGCTTCGGTCATCATGCCCATTCCCACCATATAGGCTAAGTGGGCCACTTGGATTGAAGCGCCTGTTTCCCGGGCCAACCTGATTACCTCGTGAATTGCTTCAAGGCCTCGCCATGAATCATAACGGGTATGGATAGCGACCGGCTTGTTATAAAGGGCGGCTATTTTACTCAGTTCCCTGACCTCTTCGAACGAGCTGCCAGGAGCATACTCCAGACCCAGTGAAAGACCCAGGGCTCCTTCTTCTAATCCCTTTTCCAGTCTTCTGGTCATAGCTTCAATTTGATCTGCTGAAGCCGGGGCGTAAACATCTGTTAGTCCCGCTTCAGTCCGCATGCTAAAAGAATGCCCCACCAACTGACCCTGGTTTATGGGAAAGCCGGTTTCGGACATCTCCTGGAAGAATTGTTTTGGCCCAACAGGGCTGAGGCCGCAATTTCCGCCAACAGTGGTTGTGATCCCCTGCATAGCGTAAAGCATGCCCCCGTATTGATAATTATCAACATGCGAGTGGATATCAATAAAACCGGGGCAGACAACTTTAAGGTCTGCATCGATCACTTTTTGTCCTTCAAGCTCACCCCTGGTTACGACGGCCACTTTTTCGTCTTTGATACCGATGTTGGCTAGAGTTAGCAAATCACTTGACGGTTCAACTAAAGTTGCGTTATTTATGACCAGATCAAACTGCATCGGCTCAACTCCCGAAATTTATTATTCAATAACTTTTTTCAGTATTTCTCCATATGTATCTACGCGGCGGTCACGGTGGAACTGTAATACATCGCGGGACTTCTTGATCTCATCAAGATCGCATTCAGCCATAATAATCTCGTCATCCCTGGTTTTGGCCTTGGCCAGGATTTCGCCCCAGGGATTACTGATGAAACTGCAGCCGTAAAAGCTCATTTCACCTTCTTCGCCAACGCGGTTTACCGCTGCCACAAACATGTTATTGCAGATTCCATGAGCACGGATAGCGGTAATCCAGGGTTCTGAAGTGTCTAAATCGGGATCGTCCGGTTCAGATCCGATTGCTGAAGGGTAGAAAACAATGTCTGCCCCTTTTAAGGCAACAATGCGGGAGGCTTCGGGGAACCACTGATCCCAGCAGATCAGAATGGCAATTTTCCCGAACCGGGTTCGAAACACGGGATAACCCATGTCCCCGGGAGTAAAATAGTATTTTTCAATATACTGTGGCCCTTCTGGAATATGGTTTTTTCTATATTTGCCAAGGTATGTTCCGTCTGCGTCGATAACGGCGGCAGTGTTGAAGTAAACTCCGTCCATTGCATATTCATAAACAGGAACCAGGAGTACAACTCCCAGCTCTTTTGCCAGCTCCTGAAACAGTTTGGTAGTTGGCCCGGGAACCGGTTCAGCCCAGTCATATTTTTTTACGTCGATAGTTTGTGGAAAATACCGGCCCTTAAAAAGCTCCTGGGGGCAGATGATTTTAGCTCCACCTTCGGCAGCTTCGCGAATTAACCTGATCGCTTTTTCCAGGTTTTCATTTTGATCTTCCGAGCAGGTCTGCTGGATTATAGCTACACTAACAGCGCCTTTTTTCATCATAATTTCTATCTCCTTTTTGTTGTTCATTAAACTGCTCACCGCAGAGGACACTTAAGCAAACTTGGTCTAGATGGTTGCGAACCCGACGATCAGGTAGAGTAAGATAGCCAGGCCTGCCGGTATTATCAGCATAGGCAGGGTAGTCTTTGCATATTCGATATTGGGGATCTGGGTTGATGCACAGGTCAGAGTGGCTGCGTCGCCGTAGAAACAGGCATGGCTGCCGAAAGCTGCGGCAGAAATGACCGCGCCTGATGCCAGGAATACATTGACGCCGTATACTCCGGCCAGGGGGATAATAATGGGCAGTGAAATTGCGGCAACACCCCAGAAAGAACCTGTGCTGAAAGCAATTAGGGCCACTACAATAAAGGTCACGGCCGGCAGCAACCCACCGGTCATAAAAGGTTCGACCGATTCGATGACAAATGCGGTAAGACCTAAACCTTCATTGGCCTGCTGTAAAAAGAAGGCGGCGCAGACAATAGCAAGGGCCGGGATCATGTTTTGGAAACCTTCCATAAATGAATCCCAGAACTGGGAGAAATTCATTACCTTCCTTGATATATATAATGCCAGGCAGGAAGTGATTGCAATTAATACACCCCAGAGCATATCTTCGGTAATAATAGTTACCGCAGCCAGGATTAGCATGGGGACGATAAAATCAAGGATCTGAGGCTTCTTTTCCCCATCCTCTTCGGCAGCTTCAGAAAGAGATTCTTCTTTAACCTTATCCCTTACCCCGGGTGGGAAGAGTTCTCCTGCTTCGGCCCGCAGTTCAGCTTTTCTCATTGGCCCGAAGGTGGGAATAACTTTCAGGGCGACCAGCGGAACAACCAGAAGGGCAGCCCAGCCATAAAACACGTAGGGGATAGTTCTAATGAACGCCGCCGTAGCAGAACCGTCGACCAGGACGCCGTTTGCGCCTAGCTGGCCGGCCATAAAAGCAGACCAGGTGGAGAAAGGGACAATTACGCATACAACAGCGCCGGTCGAGTTAATGACATAAGCCAGCAGTTCCCGCGGCACTTTGAAGTTATCCGTTACTTTGCGCATTGCTACGCCAACAGATAAAGCGTTCAGGTAATCGTCAACAAAAATCAGCATACCTAAGATCCAGGTGCCGATTAGCGAGGTTCCTCTTCCTTTGACTACATTGGTAGCGGCAATAGAAAAGCCCTTGGCTCCGCCCGATTTTTCGAGCAGGGCAATCAGGCTTCCGAAAAGGCCGCAGACAAGAACTACCCAGACTGTGACGTCATCCATCATCACAATGTAGATTGCGTCCAGCCATGCTGGAAAGAAACCGAATCCATCGAGCAATACAAAGCCGATTAATGAGCCAAACAAGAGGGGTTCAAAAGTTCTGCGGGTGATGATGGCAAGGGCGATAACTGAAAGAGCGGGGATAACACTAATAATGCCCATATGTTCCATATGTGTTATTTCCTCCTTGCTGTAATATGTATTTAATTTCAGCTATACAAACAAGGTAATTATGAATCTGTGGATCAAAAGCGTCCCCTGCGGTAAGGGGTTTAAAGGCGCAAAGGCCCTGGCATGCGATCCTTATACCAGGGCCTTTATCTGTAATCTCTCCTCTCCCGGGTTTACACCCGGCTCAGGTTTGGAACTTATTTAGATATCCAGTTCCTTTTTCTTTTCGTCAGTAACCCGGCCGTCGTTATCCCAGCCGCGAGCTCCATAGTATTCGGCCAGCATCCGCTCGTAATCTTCGCGGGGGATAACCTTGCCGGCAGCAGGACCGGTTGGCAGCGGATCCTTAAAGATCCGTTCGGGCAGGGTATCATCTTTTGATGAAAAACCTTCCCGTTCGTTAAACATGCGGGCCAGGTTATATGTTCTTTCGCCTACTTTTCTCAGGTCTTCAGGGCTGATTTCATAGCCGAGCGCCGCGCTTAAAATCTGGGCCTGAGTTTCGCCGTCAAGGCCCCAGAAGTCACAGAATATGGCGCAGAACTTGGCTGAATTGCCGTCCTGCATACCTTTAACCAGGGCCCCCTTGCCCTCAACCGTGTAAGGATCGAGATCGCCGAGCGCTTCCATGGAAATCGGCCAGGCCCGCATATGACATGCGCCGCGATCTGATGTAGCGTATGCCAGACCCATCCCCCAGGAGCCACGCGGCTCGTAACCGGGAAATTCAAGACCTTTGACCTGCATGGCAAATTCTCTGCCGCCGTACTTCTCGGCCAGATCGCGCACACCGAGAGCAAGGTCAGCCCCTACGCCTTCTTTGAGGGCTATAAGGGTAGGGACTTCGAGATAGGTGTCAACATCGCCGAAGCGAAGCCCGAAGTCGTGAATGCCCTTTTCTGTCATCTCCATGGCAAAAGCGGTAACATTGCCGGCAGATATGGTGTCGAGGCCGAGATCGTCGCAAAGGCGGTTGAATTCAATTACCGCTTCAAGGTCATCAATGCCGCAGTTCGAGCCGCAAAGGGCCAGGGTTTCATATTCGGGACCTTCAACGCGGGTATGTCCGGATTTGACATAATTGCCGCAGCCCAGTGGGCAGGCGAAGCAAGCTTTTTTGCCCACTCGGACACCTTTTACCGCTTCGGTGTCAATACCTTTGTATCCATCGAAAGTGCTCTGCTGGAAGTTCTTTGTCGGCAGGGTGCCGGTTTCATTTGTCAGCTCAACGAGCATTGGTGTTCCGTCAGTGTAAGTCCAGTAATTATCTTCGGACATGGTGTCATTGCGGCGCAGCTTGTTCATGGCTGCAGTAAATTTACGAATGTCCGGTACTGTTACGCTGCCGCTTCCTTTGACGGCGATCGCTTTCAGGTTTTTACTGCCCATAACAGCCCCAATTCCGCCGCGGCCAGCCTGGCGGTAGAGCTCAGAACTGATGCAGGACATGGGGACCAGGTTTTCGCCCGCCTGCCCGATAGTGAGAATTTTGGCGCTGCCGAGCGCATCCTTTAGCATATGTTCAGTTTCATGAGAGCCTTTGCCCCATAATTTCCCCGCGCTGCGCAGTTCAACATTGCCATCTTCGATATAGAGATAGACAGGAAGTTTTGCCTTTCCGGTTACAATTACCCCGTCGTAGCCGGCGTACTTCAGCTCGGGAGCGAAAGCGCCTCCGATAGAACAGTCAAGGATAGTACCTGTGGCCGGCGATTTAGAAGCTATAGCCAGTTTACCGGAATTGGGAACGATTGTACCTGTAAGAGGGCCGGTCATTAAGACTAATACATTGTCAGCGGATAGGGGATCTACTCCCGGTTTAAGCTCTTCAAATACATACTTGATGCTCAAACCTTTGCCGCCCAGGTAATCGCGGGCCCACTGCTTGGGCAGGTTTTCAGTATGGGATTCTCCGGTCGACAAGTTTATTTTCAGGATTTTACCGGTGTATGCCATTTACCTGCTCACCTCCTTGGAAGTTACAGCCTTGGTCGGGCACCAGTTCACGCAGCTCATGCACTGCACGCAAACCCCGACCCCTCTTTCCTTGCCGACAATAACACCCTCTGGGCATATATCGACACATAATTTGCAATCGGTGCAGGCATCAAGATCGAAAAAGAGACGCCCATTTTTCAACTGGATAGCGCCTGTCGGGCAGGCATTTACACATTCAAGGCAGAGGTCGCAGGTTTGCCCTTTTACTTCCAGGTCATCCCTGGTGTATTCGGAGGAAACTTTTAACCTGGCTAATGCAGGGTTAAATACGCCTTCATTTTGAGCGCTGCAGGCTAAATGGCAGAGCTTACAGCCAATGCATTTATCAGCTTCAAAGTTCAGGATTTTTGACGCCTTGCCTGACAGTGATACGGTGCCGGCGCCGGGTGAAACGCCCTGAAGAACTTTATCCAGGGTTTCGACAACTGTGTCCATTTCTTCGTAAGAGATTGTCAGTGTCGGTTCGATCCGGATAGTGATGGCGCTGATCAATGTCCCGGCAACCAGGACACCATGATCAAAGAGGCCCTTGGCTACCTCGTAGCCGGTCTCGTCGTCAATAAAATCTAAGCCGATTAACAAGCCCTTACCTCTGGCTTCTTTCATGGCCGGATATTTTTCTGCTACCTGCTTCAGCTTGCCCAGGAAGTATTCTCCCTTCTCTTCCGATTGCCGGACCAGGTCCTCTTCGATAATGACATTGATTGTGGCAATTGCAGCTGCACAGGCCAGCGGGTTTCCGCCGAATGTTGTGGTGTGCAGGAAAGGGTTGGGAGTCATTTTTTCAAATATCTCTTTCGTGGAAACGAAAGCGCCAATCGGCATCACACCGCCGCCAAAAGCTTTGGCCAGGCAGAGTATGTCGGGCACCACATCGTAGTGTTCCATGGCAAACATTTTTCCAGTACGGCCCATCCCGGTCTGGACTTCGTCGGCTATCAGCAGCACCCCGTATTCGTCGCAAATCTGACGAACTTCTTTGAAATAGCCTTCGGGAGGAATAATGACTCCACCCTCACCCTGGACCGGTTCCAGGATTACGGCTGCAATCTCATTTCCAACCGCAAAGCTGCTGTAAATAATTTTCCTCATTGTTTCAGCGTCACCGTAGGGGACATGCTGAACGCCCGGTAGTAATGGTAGATAAGGGGTTCTGAACACAGCTTTGGCTGTGCAGCTTAACGAACCCAGCGATTTGCCGTGAAATGCGCCAACAGTAGAGATTATGCCGGGCCTGCCGGTGTGCAATTTGGCAAGCTTCAAAGCTCCTTCGATAGTTTCAGTGCCGCTGTTGGTAAAAAATGCATAGTTAAGTTCACCGGGTGTGATCATGGAAACCAGCTTTGCCAGCATCCCTCTCAAAGGGTCAAGCAGTTCCTGGCTATGCAGGGCCTGGCGATCCAGCTGATTCCTAACCGCCTGGACTACTTTTGGGTGACGGTGTCCAACATTGTAAATGCCGTAGCCCCCCAGGCAGTCGATAAATTTACGTCCATAGATGTCAGTGAAGCCAGTACCGCTGTCTTCCCACTCTACTGCAGCATAATCTGTGGAAACTGATTTGCGGTAATCCAGAAAGCCGGGGTTATAATTGTCCCGGAACCCGGTTACGGTTTCTTCTGCCACCCAATCTTTTTCCTCCCTGGTCAACTCCCGTTTCGCTACGAAATCGAGTATCTGTTGGGAGTAGCCAAGGGCTTTTCGCCTATCCATAGTTGGTTAACCTCCTTGTTAAGTATTATTGAGTTTAGAAAATATATGGAGTTTATATAATTAACGATCCCTCCCGAAAATCCTTTTTTATATTGGTTTAACTAAAGGTTTCCCCTATAATACTTTGCAAAAAGGGTGCCAAGGCAACATTGCTTTTAGTACAAGTAAAATCGGCTATTATTTAAATATATTGCAGGATATTGTTCTCAAAAAAGAGAAGTATGGAGTTTAACTTCTCGAATTTGAGAAAGAAAGGAGGCATGCTCGGATGGCGGGTCTTTTGGAGATTCAGTCCACGGTTCAGGATGTTGCCGATGCAATATCTGCGGCGTTGGGCATTGAGGTTGAAATAGTCAACGACAAGCTGACGGTGGTCGCGGGAAGCAGCCACTACAGGTACCGGGTGGGGCAGAAGCTCGAGTTTGGAGAGGTTAGGGGAAATTTTCTTTACGCCCGGACGCTGAGAAGTAAAAAGCCCTCTGTTATAACTGACCCCGCCGGTGATCCAAGCTACGATCCATCTTCGCTTTCCGGAACAACCAAAGAACTTGGAGAAATCTGCAGCCCAATTCTTTTTGAGGGTCAGGCTGTAGGAGTGATCGGTTTATCGGCATTAGATGAGCCGCAGCGAGAACAGCTGCTGGACAAAAGGGATGCAGTTTTAAACTTTTTGAAACATATGGGACGCCTCCTGACCGCTAAGCTTTCAGAAGCGGTAACAATGGAAAGGCTGACAACCCTGTCCCGCGAACTAGCGGTAGTTCTGGAAACAATCCATGAAGGAGCGCTTGCAGTTAACGCTGAAGGAATAGTCACACACTGTAACAGTAATGCTGCCCAGCTTCTAAAAGCCAGGGCGGAAGAGATCATCAGTCGCCCGCTAAAAAGCTTTTGGGATAGCGCCCAGGCTTTGGAGGTGCTGAAAACGGGTCAGCCGTACACGGAGAGAGAAGAACTATACCATACCGGCCAGCGCCGGCTGCATTTTATAGTATCAGTCAGGCCAATTCCGGGCGACAAGAAGCCGGTGGGAGCCGTGATTTCATTCCGCGATATATCAGAAGCCAGGCGCCTGATCTATGATTTAAGCGATCACCGGGCCCAGTATACTTTTAAAGACATAATTGGCGGCAGCAGGGCCTTGAAAAGGGTAAAAGAGCAGGCCTTGCAGGTAGCAGGGGGTAATTCCACCATCTTGATCACCGGTGAGAGCGGTACGGGAAAAGAGATTTTTGCCCGGGCAATTCACGGGGCCAGCTCCTGGGAAAAGGGGCCTTTTATCAGCATCAACTGCGGGGCAATTCCGGAATCTTTGCTCGAAAGCGAACTGTTCGGTTATGAAGGAGGGGCCTTTACCGGGGCTCGTAAAGAAGGAAAAGCCGGTAAGTTTGAATTAGCTGACGGCGGAACGATTTTTCTTGATGAAATCGGGGAAATGCCGCTGCATTTACAGGTTAAGCTTTTGCATGTTTTACAGAATCGCGAAGTTGAGCGGGTAGGTGGGAACAAAAAGATTCCGGTTAATGTGAGAATAATCGCTGCCACTAACCGCGACCTGGAAGTGATGCTCCAGGAAGGTAAGTTTAGAAAAGACCTGTATTTTAGATTAAGTGTAATTCCGCTGCACATTCCCCCGCTTAAAGACAGGCAGGAGGATATCCCTCCACTGGTTAATAACTGCCTGGAGAAATATAGCCTTATGACCCACGATCAACCCTTGAAACTTGAAGCCGATGTAATGGAAAGGTTCCTCCAATACCCCTGGCCTGGTAATGTGCGGGAGCTGGAAAATGCTGTGGAATACTGCGTAAATATGACCGGTGGGGATACAATTACATCAAGCCATATCCCGCCGCGAATCCTCCGCTTTGGCGAACAGCAAAAGCAGATGTCTGCCCTTGATTATAAAGCCTTGATCAAAAATTATGAGAGGGATCTTCTTGCAGAATACCTCGAACGCTACGGCACTTCATACCGATCCAAGATGGCAATTGCGCGAGACCTTAATATCAGTCGCGCCACACTTTACCGTAAACTGGACGAACTCGGGCTTTCTCAATAGTGAGAAAGCCCGCAGGATTCCTTTTACAGCTACAAAGTAGGGGTATTTGGTTTCGCTCGAAATATTGAATGATGCTGGCAGTGAAAAAGGGCAGGCAGCCTGTTTGGCCGCGTGCCCCCTTTTGCTTCATGTGCCTGCTTTTAAAACGGAACCTGAAGGTTGTCGTCCGGTATTACCCGTTCACAATTTTTCCTTCGGCGTCAGTGATTGGTTTAGGCGGACTGCTTTTCTGGGTGGCCAGCGAAACTATAACCATGGTTGCTATAGCAATTATGGTCGCTGGAACCAGGGCAATGTAGATTGCATCCCAGATTGCCCATTCCATGAACACTTCGCCTTCAACCATAATGTCGAGATTTGCTTCCGAGGTCATCGGCAGGGTCATGAAGAATATAACAACCCAGGAGACCAGGCCGGCAATATAAGAGGAAATTGCCCCGATGTTGTTAGCTTTTTTCCAGAAAAAGCCGAAAACGTAGGGGGCAAAGATAGTGCAGAGTGCGATAGCGCCGGTGAATACAATCAGCCGGTAGACAGAACCGAAGAAAAGGGCTACACCGAGAGCTATGAGAGCGATAACAGGGGTAGCGAAGCGGACCACTTTAAGCTCCTCTTGTTTGGTCGCTGTCGGCTTGATATAACGGTATACGTTATGTCCGACCATAGTTGCTCCGATCAGGACATTGTCGCCTGAAGTGCTGATAATCGCAGCGGCCAGGGCGACGATGAAAAGAACGCTCGCAAATGGAGGCATGAAATTGCCGGCAACCCAGGGCAACACGAACTCAGCGGTGACCGGATCCAGTTCCAGCCCCCAGGTAAACATGGCAATACCGATCGTGACCGGAATCAAACCGAGGATAAGATAAGTGAAAGCGCTAATGTAAAAGCCCTTGGTAGCTGTTTGATGGTCTTTTGCGGCCAGGGCTCTTTGTAACAAGATCTGGCTGTTTACATCGCCAAGGCCGAGCGATGCCCAGGCAGCAATGTAATAAGCGATACCGATAATTCCGGTGTACCAGAGGTAACCTTCTTCTCCGGCCAGCGGAACCATGGCAAACGCCGGTATTTCGCCCCAGACTTCAGCGGTAGCGAAAAACTGGCTGAATCCTCCCACTTCGCGCATAACCACGGGCAGCATGATCACCAGTCCAACCAGGATCAGGGCGAACCCGATTGCGTCTACGCGGGAAAGGGCCCACAAGCCGCCGTAATAGGTGACAATGATAACTACAATGGTTGCAACAATGATCGCTATGTTCATATCAAAACCGGTGGTTAAGTGAAGGATGATGCCAAGAGCAACAAGCTGGCCACCGAGCCATCCGAACACAACCAGGACCTGGATGAGCATATATAAAAAACCCATGAAGGGGCCAAAGCGGCTGTTAAAAAAGTCAACTACCGTGGTATAGCCCAGTTTTCTCATCCTGCCGGCAAAAAAGATGCCGATCAGGATCATGGTCAGGAATGGTCCCCAGGGATCAAAGATGGTCCCCTGGAAACCATAGAGGTAGCCCCAGCCTGCAGCGCCCATCAGCGCCCCGGCACAGATCCAGGTCGCCACAATGGATGGAACCATGAATGGCAGGGTCAGGTTGCGGCTGGCTAACGCCCAATCGTCCGCTTCCGTAATTCTTTTAGAATAAAAAATACCCAGAAATAGCACGACAACGAGGTAAATAGCAATAAAAATCAAAATCCATGTCGCCTGTGAAAATGTTTCAACTACCGGTGTATCCAAGTACAAACACCTCCCCTTTTGTGTGAAACTTAAATGTGGTCTACCCTCCTTTTCAAAATATTGGCAGGAGCATAATGTTTTTCCGCTTAGTTGCCATTTATTTCAAGAAACTGCTCCCACCTGGGCTTTTAAAAATGCAATAGTTGTGCCATAGTGGTATACCCTGCCTGGCGGTAATTAACAAGTAGAGCGGAATTAGGGATCTTTAAATATAGCCGGGGGCCTTCTCATGTTTGAGAATTATCAGAGGTCTATTCTTTAGATTGAGATGGCTCCGTTATTCCCTATTACTATCTGTTAGGCCGCCTTTTAAACAGTTTCTAAGAGTTCGACTAATTAATCTTAATTCCTTCATTTCATCTGAAGAAGGTTTTTACTGCCGAAAAGTGTAATAATAAGTAGCAGGTTATGCAGGGCGCCGGTATTGGTGCCTTGTGGATGAAGCATATTAACGTGATGAAAGGAGAGATTAGTCGTGAGTGAAAAGGCAAACACCGTTCCAAAAGTACTGGTGTTATATTACAGTCGCAGCGGAAACACTAAAAAAATGGCAGTTGCAGTGGAAGAAGGCGCTAAAGGTGCGGGTGCGGAAACCAGCCTCGTAAACGTCAAAGAGGCGAATGTAGACATGCTTCTTGAATATGATGGAATTATCGTCGGCACGCCAACTTATTATGGGGTTGCCGCAGGTGCGTTAAAAGAGTTTTTTGATAAGAGCGTCAAGCATCACGGTAAGCTTACCGGTAAAGTGGGCGGAGCTTTTTCCAGCGCCATGGCTCTTGGCGGGGGCATGGAAACTGCCATAATGGATTTGGTGCAGATTATGCTTGTCCACGGCATGATTATCCAGGGCCAGGCCAAGGGAGGCAACCATTACGGGGTGGCTTCAATTAATGAGCCGGATCAGGAAGTTATTGATGAATGCAAAAAGCTGGGAGAGAGAGTGGCTAAGCTGGCCGGGAAACTGGCTTAATAATTGATAATCAGGCTTCAGCAGGCTAAGGCTCTATTTTCATTTGCCTGAAAATAGAGCCTTAGAACATAGGGAAAATTTGGCGGAGTTTTGTGTTTTGTTTTTAAAATACAATAGCTCTGCCCAGCTTTGCAGTGAGGTGTCTACACAGGCATGGTATCCGGAGCTGTATTAGCTATAGACGGGGGAGGAGTTAAGATAGGTTGATCTTTTTATAGGTCCTTTTCCTTTACGGTTAAGAGGCTTCCTTTGAATAGGACTTTATTGCCGTATTTCTTTCGCAGTTGATCACCCGTTTCCAGTAAGTGTCTGTTTCTTTGAGCATTGCTGTCAAACGAAAACAAGGAAAGCTGTTCTCCTTTTTCCAGGTTGGATACCTGTACTCCTGCCAGGCGCCATGGTGGCTGCTGGCAGTGCTTGTTAAAAAGCTCCCTGGCATTTTCATAAATTACGGTATCGCTGTCTGTTGTTGCCGGCAGGGTTTTACTGCGGCTGATGGTGCGAAAATCCTCAAAGCGAAGCTTTAACGTTATTGTTGCTGCGGTTAGTTTCTCGCCGCGCAGGCGGTAGCCTACTCCCGCTGAGAGCTGCTGCAGGATAGATAGCATATACTGATGTTCTGTGATATCTTCGGAAAAAGTTGTTTCTTCGGAAATCGATTTTAACTCCTGCCTTTTTTCTATGCTGCGGTGATCAATACCCCTGGCATATTGATGTAAAGTTCTGCCCGTTTTCCCCAGCAGCCGGTCTAGGGCATCCTCGGTGACTGCGGCAAGATCCTTTACAGTTTTAATGCCCTGGCGATTCAAGATCTCTCTCGTTGCCGGTCCAACGCCCGGTAAAACTTTAACAGGCAGAGGCCATAAGCGGCTTGTTACATCTTCGGGCCAGATGGCCAGGACCCGGTTTGGTTTGGCAAGCTCACAGGCAATCTTCGCTAATAGTTTGTTTTTTGAAACCCCGATGCTGAGCGGCAGGGAAAGTTGCCTGGAAACTTCAGCTTGAATAATGTTTGCCGTAGAGAGGCCTGTTCCCGAAGGAAGCCCAAGGTATGCTTCATCTATTGATACCGGTTCGATACAGGGAGTATGCTGTGAGAAAATCGCTCCGACCTGCTTTGAGACGGAAACGTATTTATCCATATCCTGATGGATAATAATTGCATCAGGGCAGAGGCTGAGCGCTCTTTTCATTGGCATTGCCGAGTGAATGCCGTAGCGCCGCGCCTCGTATGAACAGGTTGATACAACGCCCCTATCCTCCGGCCTGCCGCCGACAAGAACAGGCTTGCCCTTCAGACTGGGGTTGTCACGCTGTTCGACTGAAGCATAAAAAGCGTCGAGGTCGCAAAGAAGTATGTCCTGAAGCTGTTTCACCCGCATCTACTCCTGTTGTTGTTCCCGTTGATGCAGAAAATGTTGACACTTATGTTCTCGGAACTCTCCGGTTCATCCGGGCCAAGCTTATATATTGCCCTATCCCTTTAATGATTCGCTGTTTTATTCTTCTTTTCCTTGTCTGGATACGCCATGTCCATCGCCCGGTTTTTTTGAAGCCTGATAAAACAAGAAGTTTTGCCCGGTGTACAATATGTATTCAATTATTGCCAAAGACTACTGATTCCTGTCGCAATTAAATGATAGCTGTATAAACTTGGCTGCTAGTTCAACCTTTTCCCGGTGTTCAAAACACGGGCTGGTGAGAAACTTCTCAGGCGGTGCGTAGATTAGCAGCGTTTGATAGGGAAATAATTGCATTGATGGCGAATAATAACTTGCAACAAAACTGCCTAAAAAGTATAATCATAAAGATATGCCGTTGCTTGGTGTTTGGCTTAGAAGAGACTGGCAAATTTTATTGAAGGAGGGATTACTCTGCAGGCATTTTTGTTACTTGAAGATGGATTTACAATGAAGGGTGAAGTTTTTTCCGGAAGTGGCGAAGTGTTTGGTGAAGTGGTATTTAACACATCCATGACCGGTTACCAGGAGATGATTACCGACCCGTCTTACAAGGGGCAGATACTGACGCTTACCTGCCCCCTGATAGGAAATTACGGGGTAAATCAATATGATGTAGAGTCGGCCTCCCCTCAGGTGGAGGCTTTTTTAGTAAAAGAATACTGCCATAAGCCTAGAAACTGGAGAGCCGAGGAGTCTCTCGGTTCATACCTGGACCGCCATGGTGTTATAGGAGTTGAAGGGATTGATACCCGAACACTAACCCTGCACCTGCGCAGGGCGGGTACGATGAAAGGGGTGCTTTCAACTCTGAATGAGAATCCCGACCAACTGAAAGAGCGGCTGGCCAATTTTAAGTTTAAGAATGCGCGCGAACTTGTCGGCAGCGTATCGGGCAAAAATATTCACCCCTGGGCCTGCCCGGAGCCGAACCCTCTTTTTCCATTTGGGACCGAGGGTCTGCAAAAGCGTGATTACCACATTGTCGTTTACGATTTTGGGATTAAATATAATATTATGCGCAGCTTAAGCGCTCGCAGCTGCAGGGTTACGGTGGTGCCCCACAATACTCCGGCAGCCGATATTTTGGCCCTGAAACCACAGGGAGTACTTCTTTCCAATGGTCCCGGCGATCCGGCTGAGCTTGATTACATTCTGCCGGAAATCCGATCTTTATTGGGCAGGGTTCCTCTATTCGGGATTTGCCTCGGTCATCAGTTGTTGGCATTGGCTTTGGGATGCAAAACATTCAAACTGCCTTTCGGTCACCGCGGTTCCAACCATCCTGTCAAGGAACTGCAAACGGGAAAAGTGCAGATTACTTCTCAAAACCATGGCTACTGCGTAAGCCTTGAAGGCGGCCCGGCCGGCACAAAGGCTACGCATATTAATTTGAACGACAATACCCTGGAGGGTTTTGAGAATGGTGAGCTGAAGTGCTTTTCCGTGCAGTACCACCCTGAGGCTTATCCGGGTCCTCGTGAATCAACATACCTCTTTGATAATTTCATGCGTCTCATAGATAGCTCTGTAGAGGAGGTTGGCCCATTTGCCTAAGCGAACTGACCTGAAGAAAATTATGCTGATCGGTTCAGGCCCGATTGTAATCGGGCAGGCCTGCGAATTTGATTACTCAGGTACACAGGCCTGCCGCGCCCTGAAAGAAGAAGGTTACGAAGTGATCCTGATTAATAGCAACCCGGCTACGATAATGACCGATCCTTCAATGGCTGACCGGACCTACATTGAACCGCTGACCCGGGAAGCAACAGCCCTGGTCATCGAAAAAGAAAGGCCCGATGCCCTGCTGCCTACGCTGGGTGGACAAACGGCATTAAATATTGCCGTCGATTTAAGCGATAGCGGGTTGCTTGAGCGCTACGGGGTTGAGCTGATTGGCGCTGATTCCGCAGTGATCAAAAGGGCCGAGAACAGGGATCTTTTTAAGAAAACGATGGATAAAATAGGGCTGGAATCGGCTGAGAGCAGTCATCTTGGCAGCGTTCCAGAAGCTCTCGACTTTGCCGCCCTGAAGGGATATCCCCTTGTCATAAGGCCTTCATTTACCCTTGGTGGGGCCGGAGGCGGAATTGCATACAGCGAAAACCAGTTAATCGAAATGGTAAAAGCGGGTTTAAGCAGCAGCCCGATCAAACAGGTCCTTGTCGAGGAAGCTTTAACGGGTTGGAAAGAATTTGAGCTGGAAGTTATGCGTGACCGCAATGACAACGTGGTGATAATCTGTTCGATCGAAAATGTTGACCCCATGGGGGTCCATACGGGTGAAAGCATAACAGTTGCTCCTGCTCAAACCTTAAGCGATCGTGAATATCAGCTCATGCGAGACGCTTCAATAAAGGCCCTGAGGGCTATCGGCGTCGAAACGGGTGGCTGCAACATCCAATACGCGCTGAACCCGGAAAACGGGAGAATGGTCGTGGTGGAAATGAACCCGCGGGTCTCCCGTTCATCGGCTTTAGCTTCAAAGGCAACCGGTTTTCCTATTGCCAAGATCGCTGCCAAGCTGGCTGTCGGTTACACCCTTGATGAGCTTTCGAATGACATCACCAGGGAAACACCGGCATCATTTGAACCGGCCATTGACTACTGTGTCGTAAAGATTCCGCGGTGGGATTTCGCCAAGTTTCCCGGAGTCGATCAAACTCTGACTACCAGGATGAAATCTGTTGGTGAAGTGATGAGCATTGGCCGGACCTATAAGGAGGCATTTCAGAAAGCGCTGCGCTCGCTTGAGCAGGGTTATGACGGCCTTAATGAGCAGGCGGATCTCAACGGTACCGTTCAAAATTTGGACCAGTTGAAAAAATTACTTTCTCAGCCTTTGCCCGGTCGCCCTTTCACTATCGCCAGGGCTTTGCGGGAAGGCTTAAGCAGCGAGGAGATTAGCGGGCTAACCGGGGTGGATGGATGGTTTGTCGATCAAATTGAAAGCCTGATCACTTTTGAAAGCGAGCTTGCAGCAGTCGACAAGCTGGAAGAGGATCTGCTCTGGGAAGCAAAATCCCTCGGTTTTTCTGACAGCAGGATTGCCCGGCTGGTTGGAATGAGTGAAGAAGAGGTCAGGGAACTGCGCAAGAGTTGGTCGATTTATCCTACCTACCGCCGGGTTGATACCTGTGCCGGTGAATTCGAGGCTTACACACCATACCTTTATTCCACTTATGAACGCGGCGCCCGTGAAGGCGCCATAAACCCTGCCGGCGTGAAAGAGGGCAGCAGGGGTAATGTCATGATCCTCGGTGGTGGACCCAACCGGATTGGCCAGGGGCTTGAATTTGATTATTGCTGCGTTCAGGCGGCTTTTTCACTGCGCGACAGAGGCTACCGTGTGGTCATGGTTAACTGTAACCCCGAAACGGTCAGTACCGATTATGATATTTCAGATTGCCTTTACTTTGAACCTCTGACCTTGGAAGATGTTTTAAATATTTGCCACGAGGAAAACCCTGATGGGATTATTCTCCAATTTGGAGGTCAGACACCTCTGAAGCTGGCCCTGCCGCTGCTGAAAGAAGGAGTGCCAATCTGGGGTACTTCACCGTTGGATATCGACCGTGCCGAAAACCGGCGTGAATTTGCGGCTGTGGTTGAGAAACTTGGTCTCTGGGAGCCGGCTCATGGAACTGCAGCTGCGGTTGAAGAGGTTTCAGGGATAGCGCTCGGCCTCGGCTTCCCGCTGCTCGTCAGGCCGTCATATGTATTGGGCGGCATGTCGATGAGGATTGTCTACAATGAAGCGGACCTGGAAGAATATTTAAAGACAGTGCCTGAAGTAAATCATGCAAACCCGCTGCTCCTGGATAAATTTTTGGATGGAGCCGTTGAACTTGATGTTGACGCTGTTAGTGACGGGGAAATGGTTGTAATTGGCGGGATCATGGAACACGTTGAGCACGCCGGGGTTCACTCCGGGGATAGCTGCTGCGTTTTGCCGCCGTACAGCATCGGCTCTCAGCAGCTTAACGAAATCAGGAGGCAGACCAGGCTGTTGGCTGCTGAGTTGAATATCAGGGGGCTAATGAATATTCAGTTTGCCGTGCGTGGAAGAGAATTATTTATCCTTGAAGCGAACCCCCGGGCTTCCCGCACTGTTCCCTTTGTGGGTAAAGCGATCGGCAGGCCGCTGGCAGGTATAGCTGCCGAGGTTATAGCCGGCAACTCCCTCAAAGATCTCGGCTTTACTGAAGAACAAGTTCCCGCTTACTATTCTGTTAAAGAAGCTGTTTTTTCATTTAGCCGGTTCGACAAGGCCGATATCATCCTTGGGCCGGAAATGCGTTCGACAGGAGAAGTAATGGGTATCGACTACGATCTTGGTATGGCTATGGCCAAAGCCATGCGGGCAGCCGGCACCCCCTTGCCTCAGGAAGGGCGGATATTTATAACCGTGGCCGACCAGGACAAGCCCCATGTTTTGGAGGTTGCAAGAGGGTTGGCCAGGATTGGTTTTAAGCTTTTGGCAACTGCCGGTACGGCTTTAAGCCTCAAAGCTGCCGGGCTCGAAGTTGAAGAGGTAAATAAGATTGGCGATGGTTCACCGCACATGCTTGATTACATCAATGAAGGAAGGGTCGATCTGATCATCAACACCCCTGCCGGAAGGGGAGCGCTTTCAGATGGAGCCCAGATGCGACTGTATGCTGTGCAGCGCGGAGTATCGATTATAACCACCCTGCAGGGGGCACTTGCCGCGCTCGAGGGAATTCGCGCCAATCAAGAACAGTCCATGGATGTCCGCTGCCTCCAGGATTACTACAGGGGTAGGGAAGAAGTTGGCTCTTAAGATCTAAGGCTAATATGACTTTATGTTTTCAAAACTGAGGTCTCCTGGTCAAATATGAGCGCTCTCAATTATTGTTCAAACCGAGGGGAAAGGCGCAATGCAGGCATTTTCTAGTTGGCATAGATCTTGCTTTTAATAATATCAATACAATATGAATAATTAAATTTGAGCCATCTCTACTACTCTTCTTTAAGAAAACAGCCAGCTTAGATATTTTGTCTCCCGAAGAAGCAGAGATGGCTCAGTTATTTGTTTGGGCTAAGGTAGGACTTACTGCCGCCGATACTTTATCTCTGGGCAGAGCAATAGCGATTACGGCAATCCCTCGGCCTTCAATCCATACTAAAAAATTGTGTGGACTTCTTCACATGTAATAAGAAATAATGACACTCGAATAGTTTCGATTTGTTAAACTCGAGAAGTCTTTTTTCGCAATGCTCCCTTTGCCCTGCGTTGCCGGCGATTATTATTTTTAAAAAGCTACTTTAAAGACAGTTGACCGGTAGGAATAGCGGGAGGCCACGTCGAATTGTTTAAATTACAATCAAATTGTTGGGAGGCTGTATAAATGTATAAAATACTGATAGCTATAGACGGTTCTGAGCATTCCGAAAAAGTACTTAAGGAAGCGATTACTATTGCCGAACCCCTGGGCGCCGCAATAACAA
Organism: Syntrophomonadaceae bacterium; assembly: GCA_007132095.1. GTDB lineage: Bacteria > Bacillota > Dethiobacteria > DTU022 > DTU022 > SLPH01. The sequence goes on from SLPH01000058.1 coordinate 21,775, forward strand.
TTCTTACTGTGATTGTAAGAGATTATCTGCCACCTTCGGTGAGTATTCAGTTTACAGATGATGTGTGGGATACTGTTAACGCGAACCTGCAGGAAGAAGCCGAAGCCCTGGTCGCAAAAAGTGCCGCTCCTTTTAAAGAGAAAGGTTTAGAAGTAAACACGAAAGTAGTTTTCGGGCGCAAACCGCCTTCGGAGATCATCTGCGAAGAGGCACAGGAAGGAAAGTATAACCTTGTTATGCTGGGCAGTCACGGTTTAAGAGGGTTTCGCGAGGCATTGCTGGGCAGCGTTAGCAACAAGGTCGCTCACTGCCTCAATGGCAATGTCATGATCGTTAAGTAATCTGATTCGCCGAAAAGTTTGTGTCAACAGTTAAAATGGGCGGTCTTGAGAGCTATGATCAGTGTGAAGGCGAATAAACATCCGGTATATATGTGGATACGCGGGGCGGCATTAGTTTTGGCCGCCCTGTTTATACTGGTGAGTCTCGCACCTTACCTGCTCCCTTTCAAGCAGTTGGAGGGTGACCGCTATGAACAGGCATACACAAACAGCTTTTTTGAAACCATTGACGAGCTTGAACTGCATTTCCGTTTATGGAGCGGAGAAGAAGCCGAAAGGGGCAATATATTTTTGCTTCATGGTCTGGGGGCTTCTACTTTTAGCTGGCGCCATGTGGCACCCTACTTCGAAGCAAAAGGATACCGGGTCATTGCTGCTGATCTCCCCGGATTTGGTTTAAGTGAACGTAAGGCCGGAATCGATCACTCGGCTTCAGCCAGGGCTGAAAAAATGTGGGAACTGTTAAATTATATTGCTCCTCAAGAGCAATGGCATCTTGTCGGCCATTCCATGGGCGGAGCGACAGTTACTGCAATGACAATGCTTGAACCCGAAAAAACCGCCAGCTTGACCATGGTCGCAGGGGCTGTAAGACATTTTGAGCCTAATTTTATTAGCTTTCTGCTTAAATATCCTCCCTTATCCCGGTGGTTTAAATATATGAGCAGTAATGTCCTGGTCAGGGAAGAGAGGGTGGAGCGATTTTTGCAGAGCGCCTATGGGCGCCGCCCCGAACATAATGAAGTTATAGGTTACTACCAACCTCTGACCATCAGGGGAACTGAAACTACCTATCTGGATATGGTCGATTCAGCAGCAGCGCCGCTGCCAGGAGATCTTTCTGAGCTTCAGCTGCCAGTTTTACTGCTATGGGGTGAAGAGGATTCATGGGTTCCAATAGAGGATGGCTTACGCCTGGAAGGGAAGATAGAGGGTTCTCGCCTGGTCAGGTTTGCTGATCAGGGGCATTGTCCGATGGAAACAGCGCCTGAGCTTTTTAACCAGGCCCTGGAAAGTTTTCTCTCCGGCCTGCATTAATTGCCAGGCATTAATTTTACTGGGTATCAGCCGATATATAGATTAGCAGGTAAAGGTTTCCTTATACCCGGGATGGAGGTTTGTTATGGCTAAGCTTTCGTTGGATGCCATTATTGCAAGAGTGGATGAACTGCCATCGTTGCCCCAGATTGTTGTTAGGGTGATGGAGTTAACAGAGGATCCGGATGCTACAGCCTTTGATATTAATGATGTCATAAACCAGGATCAAAACATCACAGCTCAGGTTCTTCGCATGGCTAACTCTCTTTATTATGGTTATACCAGGAGAATCTCAACTGTAACCGACGCAATAATTTTAATCGGGTTTAATGCCGTCCGCAGTTTGGTCCTTGCCGCTTCGGTCAGCAAGATTTTAAAACGCGAACTCTCCGGCTACCTGATGGGGGAGGGAGAGCTTTGGAAACACTCTCAATGCGCAGCTGTGTATGCCCGTCTTCTGGCCAGGAAAGTTAAATTTAAATCGGTGGAACCTGCCGGCAGAATTGGTTGAAGCGATCGCCTGTCATCACCAGCCTCTTTCAACAGCGAAGAATAAACCGCTGGCTTCCATAGTCCATATTTCAGACGCAGTTACACTGCAAATGGGGATGGGTTTAGGGATAGATGGGCTCATGTATCCGTTATCGGAAGAGGCTCTAAAAGTAGTCGGTGTTACCGGAGACGATCTTGAGTTTCTAATGGCAGATATCGTCGATCTTTTTATTGACAAAGATATGTTTAGCTAGTCAAGCTTTTTACTCATCATCAAGCTTCGGATCAGGGCGCTTCTGTTTGAGGTATCCTGTCAGCTTGTCTCCGCCGTCTTTCAGGGCGTCGCCAAATGATTTCGCCATTTCTTCGGCTTTTTTCAGGGTAAGTTTTCCCCTATCCCAGGTTTTCCTCGTTGTTTTGGTAACAACCTTATGGCCGTAACGAATCGGTCGCGTACCGGCTTTTGCCGTAGCTCTTAAAACTGCCCGGGAAATATTGTAAGTTGATTCTCCAAGCACTTTTGCCAGCAGCGAAGCGGCCTCAACGGCAGCAATCCTGCGCAGGCTGCTCCTTTCCTGGCTGACCAGGGATGAACAATACTGGCGCGTAATGACTCCAACCCTGAGAGTAAGGTAGGCATTTGCCGAACCCTGTATGACAGCGTTAGTGATCACATTAGCCGCTGTATTGATAGCCGGAGTCAGGGATGACAGGGAGCTCCCCATAATGGAAGCGATTACCGGTTCAAGCTGATCTTCGAGGAGATCGAGGTTTTCAATCTTAGCCGCCAGAAAAGCAGTGGCGAAAACATTGCCGTAAAGATAACCCAGCTCTCGCAGGGAGGGCCTCTGGTTATAGAGCAGGGTTATCTGCCAGATCATTCTTAGCTGGGCCAGGGTGACAATCAAGGCATCCAAAGCTCCGTATTGAGAGATAGCAGTCATCACGAAGACGTTGGTAGCGGAAACTTTTATCTTTTCTTCCGCCAGCTGATCCAGTTTCTTCAGGGCTTCCTTAACTGTGTCAATTTCTTCAGCTTTGATTTTGTAGCCGGAGAGATGAGGGTTTTTGGACAGCCTTTTGCTCAGCCTGACAATATAAAGGCTGAGTTCTTCAGCGGCACCATCTTTTGGCGGGAACATGGCTTTAGGCCTGCGCAATATTGCAACCAGGGGCAAAATGATTACCGCGGCATAAACTAAAAGCATGACAAAAAGGACAGTTCTGCCCAGGAGTGGGTTAATTTCCGTTAGCAGGCCGAAGATTTGGCTGGTCTGGTTAACAATAAAGACAATAAATAGCAGCGTTAAGAAAAATACAACCAGGGCCGTTATTTTTTTTGCAGTTTTCAGCATCCCCGTTTATCCTGCCCTCATGAAAGCTGCCTGCGTTATGCGCAACTTCCGTTATTTATATAATCTTGTCCCTTGAGAAGCGCTTTATTAATGCCCAAGGCCAGCCCGCTCTTATGAGGCGGCAGAAATGATTCAATTTCCTCAGCCGCGACCGCAGGGTCAAATAACTTTGAACTGGCTATAAATGCTCCAAGCATAACAATATTGGCCATTTTTTCATCTCCGCTTGCCCTGGCCAGATCAACGGTCGGAACATTAATCCTGCTCAGGCCATTGCCGCTGTCAGGAAGCTCACAGCTGATTAACGAGCTGTTGACCAGGAGGAGCCCGTCTTGTTGAAGCTTTGGGCCAAATTTATTCAATGCCGGCTCACTCATAGCAATAACAGCTTTTGGGCTGCCGGTGATGGGCGCGCCAATGCTGTCTTCAGACAAGATCACAGTGCAGTTGGCAGTCCCGCCTCTCATTTCAACTCCGTATGAAGGCATCCAGGTTACATTTAATCCTGTTTTCATCCCACAATGCGCCAGGAACTCACCCATCATCAGGACTCCCTGGCCTCCGAAGCCAGACATAATTACAGAGTATTCCACTGAAACAGCCTCCTTACAGCTCAAAATCTTTAAATGTCCCAAGAGGATAGGCAGGGATCATTTCATCCACGAGCCGTTCAACAGATTGCGCAGGCGTCATGCGCCAGTTGGTTGGGCATGCTGATAGCAGTTCGATTAAAGCAAAGCCACGTTTTTCGATCTGGGCCTGAAAAGCCCGGAACATAGCATGTCGCGCTTTCCTGACATGAGCGGCATCATGACACGAAACCCTGGCTGAGTATGCTGTTCCTGGCAGGGTGGCGATTAGTTCTGCCATGTTAATCGGAAAACCGTCTCCCGCAGAATTTCGCCCGAAAGGAGTGGTCGTGGTTTTTTGCCCGGGAAGAGTGGTCGGGGCCATTTGCCCGCCGGTCATTCCGTAAATACTGTTGTTAACAAACACGATAGTGATATTTTCCTTACGGTTGGCGGCGTGAATAACTTCGCTTGTTCCGATCGCGGCCAGATCTCCATCGCCCTGGTAAGTGAACACGAATGAGTCAGGGTTTGATCTTTTCAATCCGGATGCAACGGCCGGAGCCCTGCCATGGGGGGCTTCGCAGCAGTCAATTGCCAGATAGTCATAGAGAAAGACTCCGCATCCTACCCCAATCACCCCTACGGCTGACGAGGCCAGGTTAAAATGATCAATGGCTTCGGCAGTTAGACGGTGCACTAACCCGTGATGGCAGCCGGGGCAAAAGTGAAAAATATTTTCCTTTAAGCATCGTGGAGCAGAAAAGCCTTTAATTTTTTTTACAGCCTGCATACCCGCTGTCCCCCCTTCTCAAAAATCATGCATATCTCTGCTTCAATTTCTTCAGGTGTGGGTATTGTGCCACCGGGGTAGCCTTTGAAGTATACTTCGCTATTTCCTGAGCAGGCCAACCTGACATCGTCTACCATCTGGCCCGTATTCAGTTCGATAACCAGGGTGCGGCCGGACTTGCCAGCAGCTTCTGCAACAGCCTGTTCCGGAAAGGGAAAAAGGGTTATCGGTCTGACCAGGCCAACCGGAAGCCCTCTTTTGCGGGCCCTGGAAACTGCAGTTTTGACTATTCTGCCGGCTGAGCCAAAAGCTATCACAGCCAGGGCGCAGTTCGATGGACAGTCAACTTCGACCCGGGTGTCGTTTTTTTTCAGGAGGTTATATTTTTCATGCATTTTCCAGTTGTGAACGGTCATTTCACCGTCTTTCAGATAAAGAGATTTAACCAGCCGCGGAGCCCTGTTCTTAGCACCGTTTAAAGCCCATGGGGCTTCGGGGTCAGGGGTTTTTGCCGGGTTGATTAATACCGGTTCTTTCATCTGGCCGAGAATTGCATCGGCAAGGATCATAGCAGGGTTTCTGTAAGAAAAAGCGAGGCGTATAGCTTCACCGGCCAGATCATACATTTCCTGGACAGAGTTTGGGGCCAAAACGATCAGGCGGTAGTCGCCATGCCCCCCACCGCGCGTAGCCTGGCCGTAATCGCCCTGGGTTGCGGCTATACCGCCTAACCCGGGACCACTGCGGGCGATATTGACTATAAGGGCGGGCAGCTCCGAACCGGCCAGGTATGAAAGGCCTTCCTGCATGAGCGAGATGCCGGGACCTGATGATGAAGTCATCGTTATTTTACCGGCCGCGGCGGCGCCCAACACCATATTGATTGATGCCAATTCGCTTTCAGCTTGCACGAATACACCGCCAACTGCGGGCAATTCTGCGGAAAGGTATTCGGGGATTTCATTTTGCGGCGTTATGGGGTATCCAAAATAATAACGGCAGCCTGCGTCGATCGCACCCATCGCCAGGGCAACATTGCCTTTAAGCAGTAATTTATCCGACATATAATCTCACTCGCTTTCTGGTCTGTAAGGGCAATAGCCCGGCTTCAAAGGGTTTAACTGACTTCTAAAGCAACATCGGGACAGACGGTTGCGCACAGGGCGCAGCCCGAGCAGTCTTTTTCCCGGTTAAATACGGCGACACAGTAACCGGCGCGGTTGCGCCTGGTCGGCTCTAGTGCAATAACCCCTTTAATACAGGCTGTTGCACAATAACCGCAACCCTTACAGCGATCTTCATTTACTGTAACCTTAGCCACCAGATAAAACCTCCGTCACTAATAATTAAAACCCCTTCGTTCCCATTGAAGAGACGAAAGGGTATTCTTCCGCGGTACCACTCTAATTGTCAGCCTGCGCAGGCCGACCTCTTAAAGCTATAACGGCGCCACCGGCTCCTGCTTAATAGACTTTCTCACTTAGTCTTTCAGCGGGCTGCTCCTGGGGGAGTTCTATCGCCCGGGCGTGCCGCTTTTGCAGCTGGTGGCGGCTCTCTTAAACGCCGGTTGGCGATATACTATTTCCATTCATGGCATTTTCTATAAAATTACTTTTAAATATAGCCTAATTCGACTTTTCCGTCAACCCTCAGATGGCGTTCGGATAGCGTTAAGCCATTGCAGGGAAAAGAAACCTCATTTTCAGCTCATACAGCAATACAATTGCCCAAACCTCTTAACGCCTTTCCGGTTAAATTGTCCGGCCTGTTCAGTAGCAGCGATAGACTAGCTAGGCGGAGTCTTCTCTCGGCGGGTGTTGAGGTCGGCGCCGAATTTGGTATAATAATCATCATAAGCTGAACAGGTAAAATCTGATCATCAGAAAAGGGGCTGGTTAAGCAATGCTTGAGCAGTTATTGGCAAATAAAAAGGTGGTTTTGCTTGATGGCGGCCTGGGAACCGAATTGGCCAGGAGGGGCTGTGAAATGAGCGGCCTGAGCAATGCAAGGAACGCCGGGTCTGTGACTGCTATTCATAGAGATTATCGGCTTGCCGGATCAGATATTCTGCTTTCTAATACATTTACTCTGAACAGGATCAGTATGGAGGCTCGCGGATTAGATGTAGACATAAGGGAGATCAACGCCGCTGCCATTCAGTTGGTTAAAGAGGCTTCTGAAGGAAAATGCCTGGTATTTGGCGATATCGGGCCAACCGGTAAACTTTTGCAGCCATACGGAGATTACAGCGAATCCCAGTTTTATGACTGCTATGCAGAACAGGTTGAAATTCTGATCGAAGCGGGGGCAGAGGGGATCATCATTGAAACTATTACCGATTTGCGCGAGGGCATCTGTGCGCTGCGGGCAGCAAAGGATAATACCGGGCTTCCGGTCATACTCTCGTTGGCTTTTTCGACAATAGATCGTGGGGGACGGACGGTAATGGGCAGCAGCGTTGAAGAGGCTTCTGCTTCCGCCGAGGAGCTTGGAGCAGCTGCTGTGGGGGCAAATTGCGGAAGCCTGGATCCGGCCCAGATGGCCGAAATTGTTCGGCTCTTTAAAAGCTCCACCAGCCTGCCTGTTGTTATCCAACCAAACGCGGGAATTCCGAAACTTATTAAGGGCGAGACTGTTTTTGACATGGAGCCGCAAGAATACGCCGAGGGTTTAATGAAATGCATTGAGCAAGGCGCATCGATTGTAGGCGGGTGCTGCGGCACTACACCGGCCCATATCAAGGCGTTGGCTTTAAAAATATAGTAAATAATAGTAAGGCAATCTCGCTGGAATGGTTTTTGGGTTAGCTTAATATTTTTTGGCCCCGACCTCAAGAATCACTTTTTTTACCCAGGGCGACATGCTCGTAGATATGGGCTGCCACAATTTTCATAACGGTAAAAACCGGAATTGCCAGGATGATACCTAGTAATCCGCCAAGCCTTCCCGCCACGAGAACGATTAGAATTATTGCCAGCGGGCTTAAAGATAGCTTTCTTCCCATTACCTGGGGGGATATGAGCAGGCTTTCCACCTGCTGAACTATAACTATGACTATAACTACTTTCAGCATCATCAGGGGCGATTCAAGGATGCCAACTATTACCGCTGGTATTGCGCCAATGAACGGGCCGAGGAAGGGCACAATATTAGTGATCATGATGAAAATGGAAAGTATGAGAGCGTAATCGAGACCGATTAATAAAAACCCGATGTAAGCTAATATGCCGACACATAAACAGACCAATCCCAAGCCCTGCACATAAGAGCCAAGCATCCTGTTCATTTCTGCCAGGGCGCTTTTTATGTTGTCCCTGTAATCGGCGGGCGCCAATTTATCAGCCAGCGATGCTATCAGGCCCTTGCCCTGTTCCTTCAGCATATAATAGAGCAAAAATGGAATAATAACTATGGTCATAAAAATACTGGTTATAAAATCTATGATCGCCGCTATGCTGAGGGCAAACTGCCTTAGGGCATTGTTCAGGGCGGCGGTCAGGTTATCGACAATGTTGTCATAATCAAAAGCCTCATGATCCAGGATCTGATTAATTACCCTGTTTCCCTCCAGGTTTTGAATAAGTCCCCGGAATTCGGATACTTTTTCTGGAACATTAAGCACCAACCTTTCAAACTCTGCCTGTAAAACAGGGCCGATGGTTAAGCCCAGCAGCACCAGAAGACCGGCTATGAGCAGATAAATGAGGGCTATGGCTGCAGGGCGTGGAAATTTATGCCCATATAGCCATTCGGCTAAAGGCAAAGTCAGGTAATAAAGAATCCCGGCGACGAAGAAGGACAGAAAGAGCGCTTCAATAGCAATAACAAAAGGCTGAAAAACAAAGGACACAAGGCTTCCCACATAGATAATCAGAAAAAACAGTAATATGGCAATTCCCGTTTTAAACCACTTTGCATTCCACATAACTAATCCTTCCTTAAACCCGGCACCGGGCTTCTTCCACCTCTAAGGTTTATGACCCTGCTTTTACCGGAAGATCGTAGTTGACGCCGAAGGTTTCAACCCGGATTGTTTTAATTTTTTGCTCTTCAAGCGGACGGTCACGGGGGTCGCATGATGTAGTGACAATCCGGTCCGCAGCCTCCATTCCACTAATAACTTTTCCAAAAGCTGCATATTGCCCATCAAGATGGACAGCGTTTTCAACGGTAATAAAGAATTGCGAGCCTGCAGAATCCGGATGCTGAGATCTGGCCATAGATATAACCCCGCGCTCGTGTTTGATCGGGTTATCGTGTTTGTTGGTCGCAAACTCTCCTTTAATCTGGTAGCCTGGCCCGCCGGTTCCCTGACCTTCCGGGCAGCCTCCCTGGATCATGAATCCCGGGATGGTGCGGTGAAAGATCAGGCCATCGTAAAAACCTTCATTAGCCAGGGCAATAAAGTTTTTTACGGTGTTGGGGGCATTTGAAGGATCAAGTTCAATTTCAATTCTGTCTCCGTTATCCATGGTGATTGTTGCCATAGGGTTCTGTTCAGACATGGTAAACCTCCTTCTTTTTTTTCAACAGGCCTTCCCGGCTTAGGTGTAATAAAAACAAAGCTTTTGAAAGGCTTATTGAGCTCTCAATAATCGCGATTAGTGGTATAAATTTATAAATAGTGCGGCAAGTTTACACCTACACATGTTATTATTATACTACGTACTATTTTTATTTTACCAGTTTGCATCTTTATTTTGGCAGATAGACTGCATCTGTCGGGAGGTGGCAATTATGAAATGCGATCTTTGTAAAGAAAACGGCTGTTACAACAACACCGAATGCAGGCAGAATAAGAAGGAAAGTGCTGTTGCTTATGAAGGTGAAAACCGGAAGATTCATGAAACAGCTGCAAAGATAGAGGCAGAGTATTACATGAAGAAAACCCGGATTGAGGAGTTGATTATATTCTGCCGTGAAATGGGGTACGAGAGAATAGGGGTCGCCTTTTGTATCGGTTTAAAAGATGAAGCCGGAACTCTCTGCTCATACCTGAGAAATCACTTTTCCGTTTTTAGCGTTTGCTGCAAGGTTTGCGGTATCCCAAAGGAAGAATTGGCGCTGCAGAAAATTGAACCTGAACGGTTTGAAGCGATGTGCAATCCTCTTGCGCAAGCTGAAAAACTTGAACAGGATAGGACTGAATTAAATGTTACCGTTGGTTTATGCATCGGTCACGATATTTTGTTTGGTAAAAGATCGCACGTGCCCGTCACCGCCCTGGTCGTTAAAGACAGGGTGTTATCTCATAACCCTGCCGGTGCCCTTTACACAGGTTATTATAAGAAAAAATTAGGGGGCAAATAGCCGTGATTGGTCGTATCATGGGAAAGTAATTTTGCCCGAAGCTTTGTTGCACTACAATATTTTGGCATAAAAAAGGCTCAACTGATGGTGAGCCTTTTACGTAAACTTCTTGCAGGGTGTGGAGAAAAGGTTAATCCTTTATAAGCTTATTCGAAATGAAGAGCTTGAAGAAGAGAATAAAAAGGCCGATCATTAAAGTTATCAAAACAACAATTAACGTGTCCCTGATCGCCTCAACGTCCCTGGCCAGGTAGATTATAAAAATCGGGCGGGCAAGCCCGTATAATAATATTGCCAATCCCAGAGTAAAAAAACCAATCAGCTTAGAGATTCGCTTATTACGCTTGAAACCGGGTTGATTTTGTATATGGTCTAAAGGCTTTTCCAGGGCTTCCTGATATCTTTTCATTGTTTACGCCCCCCCCTGGCACGGACTAAATCCCTGCCACTCACTTTTATTATAGGAGAAATGCTGATAAATAGCAATAATAGAAAAAGAAAAATAAGAGGGGCCCTATCGTGCAATATTCTGTGATATCAAAATATTGCACTAAAAGAATGGATTTATCCGTTTATTTCTCATCCCGTAGACAAATTAATTTTAGCAAGATATAATATGGTCGTTGAGCCCCCTCTTTCCGGGAGGGGGCTGAAGCATATCTAAGTTGACCTGATATAATGGACCTTTGTTGGCCTGAAGATTTGTTCCAGCCTCCACATTATGGATCGAAAGGTGTTGCAAAAAGATGGACCCCGCATATATAGCCCTGATTATTCTTGGCGCGGTGGTTGTGTTGTACATTACAGAGCTTTTGCCTTTACCGCTTACATCTGTAGGCGGCTGTGTCGCCATGGTTATTTTTGGTGTTGCTACTTTTGGAGAAGCTTTTAGCGGTTTTTCCAACAGCACTGTTTTTTTGGTCGCCGGCATGATGGTTGTAGGTACCGCATTGTTTGAAACCGGAGCTGCGGAGGATATTGGTAAGAAGATTGCCACGCTCGCTCATTCAAATGAAAAAAGGATCCTGCTGGTGATAATGATTACTGCGGGTGTTCTTTCAGCGTTCCTCAACAATTCTACCACTACAGCTATGTTCATAACGGTAATTATGGGAATAGCTGCGGCCAGCCGGGGTAAAATACACTCGCAGCGGTTAATTATGCCGCTGGCTTTTGCCTGTAATGCCGGAGGTATGTTAACCCTTGTCGGTTCAACCCCTACAGTTATTGTCCAGGGGGTCCTTACCCAGGCAGGTTATGAGCCGCTGGGCTTTTTTGAGTTCAGCTTGATCGGCCTGCCTGTTTTTATCGCTGTTATCATTTATATGTCTACAATTGGATATAAGGCATTGCATAAGTTGGCTGATTTGAAAGATACCCCGGTGATACCGGAGACGGAAGATCCTCATTCAGATAATGGCAAACGGACTTCAAAAAAGAAAACCGCTGTCGCTATCATGCTCCTCTGTATTATCCTTTTTATCACCGAGCCGTTTCCCCCCGGGCTAACTGCCATGATCGGCGCCTGGCTCTGCCTGGTAACGGGCTGTCTTAAAGAAAAAGATACATATCGCAATTTTGATTGGACGACGGTGCTTGTTTTAGCAGGCTCACTGGGAATAGCCCAGGGCCTGGAAATCAGTGGGGCAGGCCAGCTAATCGCTGAGCAGGTTCTTGAGCTGGGGGTATCGAGTAACCCATATGTAATCTTCGGCATCTTTATCGCTCTCGGTATGATTTTGACCCAGATCATGTCGAATACCGCTACTACCGCGATGATGGCGCCAATAGCACTTTTTATGGCCCAGGGTCTGGGGGTTTCACCTTATCCATTCATGCTGGGCTTGTGCACGCTTACCGCTGCCGGCTTTGCCACACCTGTTGCAACTCCTCCGAACACTATGGCCCTGGTAGCCGGCTATACTTTTAAAGATTACCTTAAGATCGGGGGAATCTTGAACATAGTAGTTTTCATTGTCACCCTGGTATTCGTGCCCCTCATTTGGCCTTTTTAGCCTTTTCGGCATATGTTTAGGATCGATATGAGCCCCTGAAAGCGGGGCTCATTTATTTTGTCCGGGAATGGGCAGATCGGTTAAGTTTAAGCTTCCCCCGCACCGGTACTGTTATTATCTGGCATTCGCAGTTTTTTCCAGAGTGTAGTTCGGCTGATGCCCAATCTTTTTGCAATTTCCACTTTATTTTCAGCAGGATGCATCTGCTGCGTTTTTTCAATTATCTCCTGTTCCATCTCTTCCATGGTTCCCATGGAAATAACAATTTTGCCTTTTTCAGGCGCTGCCTGATCATCTTCAGCAATATATTCACTGCCAAAAGAATAAAGTTCTTTGATTAAATCGTTTAATGTATTCAGGGGATTGCTGCTGACTTCGCTTAAAGTTACGTATTTTTCAACGAAATTAGCCAGTTCCCGAACATTTCCCGGCCATGGGTACCTTTCGAGCCAGCGTTGAATGGTTTCCGAGAATTCAAAATCAACAGCGGCTGGGGAATAAGCGGTTTTGACAAAATACTTGAACAGGAAAATTATATCCTCCTTGCGATTACGCAGTGGGGGAATGTTCAATTGTAAAACGTTTAGCCGGAAAAAGAGATCCCGCCTGAACTGGTTATCCATCAACATCCTGGTAAGATCGCGATTGGTAGCGGCAATTATTCTTACATCAACAGGCACAAGCCTGTCGCCTCCTAACCTGCGGACAGCTTTTTCCTGTAATACTCTCAGGAGACGGGATTGAAGAGAAAGAGGCATTTCGGAGATTTCGTCCAGGAACAAGGTTCCTCCATGGGCCAATTCAAACAAACCCGGCTTACCGCCTTTTTGTGCCCCTGTAAAAGCTCCTTCGTCATAGCCGAAGAGTTCGCTTTCCAGCAGGTTTTCCGGAATTGCGGCACAGTTTACCGCTACGAAAGGGCCGTCGCTGCGCAGGCCTGCAGTGTGTATGCTGTGGGCGAAAAGCTCCTTGCCTGTACCGCTTTCTCCTGTTATTAGCACTGTTGAGTTTGTTTTAGCATAGCCCCGGGCGCGTAAAACAGCGTTCTTAATAGAGGCCGATCTGGCTGCTATGTCATCGAAAGTAAACCTTGACACCAGGCCTTTCGTGTAGAGTTCACGGCGAATCTTGGCTTCGAGTTTTTGGATTTTGCTGACCCGCTGCAGGGTAACCATGACTCCGAAAGGCTTGCTCCTGTTTTGCAGGGCAATGCGGTTGGCAAGAATCCGGTTTCCCCTGATATCGATAACCTTCGAGGGCTCAATGCAGCCAGGATCGAGAAACTCTTTAAACTCGTAATATAAGCCTGATATCTCAGCCATTGGCCTCCCCACGATCTCTTTCTGTTTCAGGCCGATTAAGTTTTCTGCAATAGGATTGAAATGCGAAATCCTGTTTTGGCGATCCAGGGCTAAAACGCCGGTTTCAGTATTGTCAATTATTGCCTGTAGAAATTCAGCCATTTCCAGGTCTTTCTGGCGGATAGCCAGCAAATCTGCCGCCCTTTGAAAAGCATCAACTATTGCTTCACGGCTGGAGTAGACCATCACGCCTTGCATCCCCTTTTCCCTGGCCATACGTATTGTGCATTCTCCCGTTGCAACCACGACATCGGCTTTCCATGCTGCGGCTGCATCGACCTGGGCTTCAAGCATGCTGCGGTCTTCGTAATAAAAAGGTTTGGCTCTCTCCTGCAGATGAAGAATTTTCAGGAGATTGGATTTTTCATAAAATGATTTGCGGGATATATGTTCAAAGAAGGCGATTTTACGGCCGACTTCTTTGGCGCGATAAAAAGCCTGCAGGGCATCATAAGGAGTGATCTGAATCAGGATAACCGGGATGGATACAATATTTTTTATAAATACTCCTGTAGCCCCGCGGCTGATAATACATTCGACCTTGTTTTTTTCAAAATCGCGCGCTGCGGTAACCCCTCTTTCCAGGGCCTCCTCTACAATATTGACAGCAAGCTTCATTTCATCGGCCACTTCACGCGCGGTTAATGTTAATTCGGGATAAGGTGAAATCATGGCAATTCCGCTTTTTGCATTCATATATTAAACACCCCCGATAATTATTATACGGTTTCTGGCAGGATAAGGTCAATCTATGTTTAATATACTAACAAGGGCGCAGAAATCCGCCGCCCCGGGAGAACCCTGAACGCCTCTGAAAAGACGAGGTGGCGGCAAGACATCTAGTCAAATTTAAGCTAAAACTAAAGGCCGGCAATTTCAGTCCCGATGTCGTTGACAATGTGAACTTTAATGTTAATTAAATGAACGTGTAGTCAGCTTGCTCTATGCCGCCAGCGTATTGGGCATTGCGCCAGGGTCCGGAAAGCGCTGCCTGGCGGGCGTTTAAGAATATTATAGGAATCAGGCTGTGAAGCGGCTTATTGGCAAGAATATTGCTTATATTATTTGTAAGGTTTTATGCGCTATTATCCTGTTGCAAATTCAAAGATTGATAGCGGTGAGACTTTCAAGGGGAGGTGATTCTTTCAGCAGATCAAAAGAGTAACAAGAAAAATGTGAAATAGGGGTGAAATCCCCCAAAAAATATCACAAGGAGGGCTGATTCGGAAAGCTGAGCTTTTCGAAGAAAACTATGGGTAAAGCAGTAATTGTTAGCGCAGTGCGCACTGTCGGCGGCAGGTATGGCGGCGGTTTAAGTAAGATGAGCGCGCCTGAACTCGGCGCTGCCGTTGTTAAAGAGGCCGTAAAAAGAGCCGGCATGCCCGGCGATGAGGTAGATGAGTTAGTATTTGGTTGCGGCTGGCAGGCAGGTATTGGGCCAAACGTTGCCAGGGTAGCCACTGTTAACGGAGGGCTTCCCCAGGAGGTGCCCGCTTACACTGTTAATATTCGTTGTGCTTCCAGTCTTCAGGCAACCATTCAGGGCACCCGTTCGGTTTTGCTGGGAGATTCTGATGTAGTTGTAGTTGGAGGGACAGAATCGGCATCGAACGTTCCCTACCTTTTGGACAAAGCGCGTTGGGGCGCCCGCATGGGCGACTTTAAAGCTTATGACGGCCTGCACAAGGATGGTTTTATGTGTCCCCTGGCCGGCATGCTGATGGGTAACACGGCTGAACTTCTAGCTGAAAAATATAGCATTGACCGCAAAGAACAGGATTCTTTTGCACTTGAAAGCCACACCAAGGCTGTCAAGGCGATCAAAGAAGGCCGTTTCAAGGATGAAGTAATGCCTATCGAGATTAAATCCCGTAAAGGTACGGTCACAGTTGTTGACGAAGAGATTCCGCGTGAAGATGCTTCTGTGGAAATGATGGGTAAACTGCCTCCCGTGTTCCAGAAAGACGGTACAGTAACTGCAGGAAACAGCTGTGCTCTTTGCGATAACGCTTCTGCAATGGTGATCATGTCCGAAGAAAAAGCCAAGGTGCTGGGCCTGGAACCGCTGGCTGTCATTCGCGGTTATGCGGCCAAAGGCGTGGATCCAAAATACATGGGTATTGGACCTGTAGCCGCGGTTCCCATTGCCTGTGAAAATGCCGGTGTAAAGCTGGACGACATCGATTTAATCGAGCTTAACGAAGCTTTTGCTGTGCAGTACCTGGCAGTGGAAAGAGAAATGAAGTGGGACCGGGATAAAGTAAACGTTTACGGTGGGGCGATTGCACTGGGACACCCGGTTGGATCAACGGGAACCAAGATTTTGACCACCCTGTTATACGCTTTGCAGAGCCAGGATAAAACCCTTGGCCTGGTAAGCGCTTGTGTCGGCGGCGGGCAGGGACTGGCCATTATTGTAGAGAGGCTTAAATAATTTACCTGATTCGTGAAAGGAGGAAGTAAAGATGACAATCAAAAAAGGTTTTGTTCTCGGCGCTGGAATTATGGGGGCCGGAATTGCCCAGCTGATGGCTCAAAAAGGCATAGAAGCCATCATGGTCGATGTTGACGAGGCGGTTGTTAAGCGCAGCCTGGCCGGAATCGAAAAGGGGCTGCAAAAAAGGGTTGATAAAGGCAAGATGACCGAAGATGAGGTTAAGGATATCCTGGGCAGGATTACCACCTCAACCAAGCTTGAAGATGCGAAGGATGCTGATTTTATCATCGAAGCGATCGTGGAAAATGTTGAGATCAAGCAAAAAGTATTTGCCAAGCTTGAAGAAGTGGCAAAACCGGGCGTAGTGCTCGCTACCAATACTACGGCCTGCTCTATATCTGAAATCGCTTCGGCAATCTCCGATCCAAGCAGGGTTGTGGGCATGCACTTCTTTAACCCCGCTGTTGTGATGAAGCTTGTAGAAATTATGCCTGGCGTTTCAACTGATCCTGCCATAGTTGAGAAGACCCGTGCTTTAGCCGAGTTCCTCGGTAAAGAGCCTGTAGTTACAGCCAAGGAAGGCATCGCCGGTATTGCCAGCCGGGTTTTGGCCGCCCTGTTGAATGAAGCAGTATGGGTTTTAGATGAAGGAATCGGAACAGTTGAAGATATCGACAAGGCCATGAAAATGGGCGCTAACCAGCCCATGGGGCCGCTGGCTCTGATCGACCTGATCGGAATCGATACTCACCTGGCCAAGACCAGGACCCTATACGAAAAGTTTGGCGATCCCCGTTACCGTCCCTGCTACCTGCTGGAGAAAATGGTCCATGCTGGTTTACTGGGCCGCAAAGCCAAAAAAGGCTTCTATGATTACGAGCAGGATCCCCCTGCCCCAATGAAGTTAAATTAATGAACAGCGGCCTTAAGGCCAACAATTTAGGAGGTGTCGTTTTTGAATTTTGATTTAACGCCAGAACAAGAACAAGTCCAAAAGATGGTGCGCGACTTTGTCGCCAAGGAGATTACACCCAATGCCGGTCAGTGGGACAAGGAAGAAAAGTTCCCGACAGATGTTTGGAAAAAAATGGGTGATCTCGGCATAATCGGTACATCAATCCCCGAGGAATACGACGGCAGCGGAATGGACTTCATCACCCACGCAATCGTTGCCGAGGAATTAGGGTATGGCTGCAGTTCGATGAGAGGTACATACTCCGTTCAGATTTCGCTCTGCACTAAAACTATCCTTGCCTTTGGCACCGAAGAGCAAAAGCAAAAGTACGTCCCCAAAATGGCTATGGGTGAATTAATCGGCTGCTACGGCCTCACTGAGGCTGACTCGGGCAGCGATGCTGCAAGCATGAAATGCACTGCCGAGGACAAGGGTGATCATTATGTTTTAAATGGCGGCAAAATGTGGATCACCAACGGTGGTATTGCCGACGTAGCCCTCGTTTTTGCGAAAACCGACAAGGAAGCCGGCGCCAGGGGCATTACCGCCTTTTTGGTTGACAAAGGCACCCCCGGTTATTCTACCTGCGACATTCATGATAAACTTGGCCTGAAAGCGTCTAACACTTCCGAGCTGATCCTTGACAACTGTGAAGTTCCCAAGGAAAATGTCCTTGGACCGGTTGGCAAAGGTTTTAAAGTAGCTCTCTCCGCGCTGGATAACGCCCGCTTTACCGTATCGGCAGGATGCGTGGGCTCAGCTCAGTCTGCCTGCGACACCGCAAAAGCTTATGCCAAGGAAAGAATCCAGTTTGGCAAGCCGATTGCCCAGCACCAGCTGGTTCAGCAGCTCATTTCTAACATGGTGCTTGACATTGAATGCGGCCGGCTCCTGGTGTATCGCGCCGGGCATATGAAGAACAAAAAAGTGCCCAATACCCGCGAAACTTCGCTGGCAAAATACTTCTGCACCGAAATGGTTAACCGGGTAGCTTACAACGCGATCCAGGTTCTTGGCGGATACGGGTTCTCCGGCGAGTATCCGCTGGAAAGGATCTACCGCGATGCCAGGGTCAACACTCTTTATGAAGGCACATCGCAGATCCAGCAGCTGATTTTAGGAAATATTGAACTCGGAATGCCGGCATTTACTTAAAAACGGATAACCGGTAACCGGAAATAAAGGGAAAGAGGCCAGCGCCTTTTTCCCTTTAATAAAATTTAGGGAGAGGTAATGATGTACGAACTTTTAAAGTATGAAAAAGAAGGGCCCCTTGCAACAATCACTATTGATCGCCCCAAGGTTATGAATGCGCTTTCCAACGCCCTGGTTGATGAGATGGCCCAGGCGTTTGCCGAAGTTGAAAAAGATAAGGAAATCAGGGCCTTGATTATTACCGGTGAAGGCGAAAAAGCTTTCATGGCCGGTGCTGATATTAAAGAGCTGCAGGAACGCGATTTTGTCCTGGGGCGTGAGCAGACCAGGCGCCGCCAGGAAGTATTCAACATGCTCATGGAAATGCCGATCCCTGTCATAGCGGCAATAAACGGATTTGCCCTGGGAGCGGGCCTTGAATTAGCGCTTGCCTGTACCCTTCGTGTTGCTGCCAAAACTGCCAAGATGGGATCTCCCGAGGTAAACCTCGGTATAATTCCCGGCGATGGAGCCACCCAGCGCTTACCCCGCGTGGTCGGTTTTGGCAGGGCGATGGAGCTTGTGTTAACCGGCGGCATGATTGATGCAGAGGAAGCATACAGGATCGGGCTGGTTAACAAGGTGGCTGAGCCTGAAGAACTGATGGAAACGGCGAAAAAGCTTGCTTCTATTATCGCTTCAAAAGCGCCGCTGGCGATCCAGTATGGCAAGGAAGCCGTTAACCGTTCTTTAGAAGTTGGCCTTTATGAAGGCTTGGCTCATGAATCTTACCTGCATGCGCTCGCCTGCGCCAGTGAAGACAAAAAAGAAGGCGTAGCAGCATTTCTGGAAAAGAGAAAGCCTGAATACAAGCGTAAGTAAGCGCGGTAATAAAAGATCGGTTTTAAAACCAGGATATACTCAGTTTTTGGCGCCGGGAGGTAAACCGGTTAATGAGACTCTTTAAGCGGCAGCTATCTCCGTCTTGCAAGGCGTTATCAGGTAAGGAGGTTCAAATTTGATTAGCAATTACGAACTGCTTGCCGAAAGGGTACGCCATAACCGCCTGAAAGATAAAATCATGACCCCACAGGAAGCAGCATCGATGGTGAAAGATGGTTACACCCTGGGCGTGAGCGGTATGGCAAGAGCCGGGTATCCCAAAACGTTTCCGCTGGCTTTAGCTGAAAGAGGGCGCGGCGGTGAGAAGCTGAAAGTAAATATCTATTCCGGTGCCTCAGTTGGTGAAGAGCTGGACGGTGAATTAAGCTCTCTGGGGATGATCAACCGGAGGCTCCCGTACCAGTCGGTAAAATCTATTCGCAACCATATCAATAACAGGACCATTCGCTTCGTGGATCAGCACTTAAGCCAAACTGCCGAACAGGTTCGATATGGATACCTGGGAAAGGTCGATCTGGCCGTCATCGAAGCGCTTGGGATTACGGAAGATGGCGGTATAATACCAACAACTTCCGTAACCAATTCGCCAACTTATGCCCGTGAGGCTGAAGCTGTCATAGTTGAGATTAATACTGTTCAGCCTGAAGAGCTCGAAGGAGTTCACGACGTCTACATTCCGGGCGATCCTCCTTTTCGCCGTGAAATTCCAATTTACAGGGCCCAGGATCGAGTCGGCCTTCCCTACATTGAGGTGCCGCCGGAAAAAATCAAAGGCATTATTGGATCGGATATCCCGGATAACCCTTACTCCATCGAAATCCCTGATCAGGTTTCGCTCGCCATTGCCGATCAGCTTTGCGCTTTCCTCAACCGGGAAGTAAATGCCGGCCGTTTACCGGCTACCCTGCTTCCGGTTCAGGGCGGGATAGGAACAATCGGTAATGCGATCCTCGAGGGACTTGCTGATTTTAAAGGAGTGGAAATCTACTCCGAAGTCCTCCAGGATAATGTATTTAAACTGATGGAAGAGGGAATAATTGCGGCAGCCTCAGGTTGTGCGATTACCCTTTCTCCGGAGGGGCAGAAACGATACCTGCCCCGAATTGGACTGTTTAAGGACCGCCTGGTTCTCAGGCCGCAGGAAATCAGCAATCACCCCGAGATAATCAGACGGCTTGGAGTGATTGCCATTAATACCGCCGTAGAGCTTGATATTTACGGACAGGTTAATTCCACCCACACGATGGGTTCAAAAATGTTAAACGGTATCGGCGGTTCGGGAGATTTTGCCCGCAACGGTTCACTTTCTATATTCGCAACACCTGCTACGATGAAGGGCGGCAATATTTCTTCTATCGTGCCCATGGTTACTCATGTAGATAATACCGAGCATGACGTTATGGTGATCGTGACCGAAGAAGGGATAGCAGATTTACGCGGCCTATCTGGAGAAGAGAGGGCAGAGTCGATTATCGAAAACTGCGCTTCTCCACTTTACAGGCCCCTGTTGCTGGATTATCTCAGGGAGGCCGCCCGCATCAGCGGAGGTAACAGGCCTCACCTGCTCGATAAGGCCTACAGCTGGCATTTACGTTTACAGGATACCGGAACCATGCTGCCCTGATTTACCTTGTTTTATGCATTGCAAACTGCGCCTCCAGGGGATAAGCCGGAAAAACAGATCCCTTTCGGAGGCGCAGTTTTTATTTTTTGATAAATTTTGGGTATCCGCTGTTAGTGCTCAAGAGCCCGGAGCGCCCCTTTCAGGTTCTATCGGTCTGCAGCGTTCCGGAATTGCCTTTTATCGGTATCATGCGCTGGTTGTCAAAACTTTTAATCTGAATTATAATTAATGCAGCAACACGCGAGAACTTTTTTAATGGAAGCACCCGGCACTTAAATCTGTAATAAATCAGAGGTCCTGACCGATGAATGTTAATAACTATATCAAGCAAAAGTTGAACGACGGAGCAGTGCATGTGACTCTTATCGATCCGTCCCGGCAAGCGCCCGATGCTGCGGGGCGTTTGGCGGAGACTGCCCAGGAAGTTGGCAGTGATCTGATATTTGTTGGCGGTTCTTCAGGAGTAACCCAGCGCACCCTGGCTGAAACGGCAGAAGCGGTAAAGGAGAGGGCCTCGATACCGGTCTTGTATTTTCCAACCGGCTCAGAGTCTGTCAGTTTCAACCTTGATGCTTTCTTATTCCTCAGCCTTCTGAATTCCCGGAACTCGCAGTTTATCAGCGGCATTCAGTCTAAAATGGCTCTTGTTCTCAAGCGGCTTGAAATTGAAGTGCTTTCTGTTGGTTATATCATGGTTGAACCGGGCATGAAGCTGGGCGAAATAGGTGAAGCAGAGCTGGTTGCGCGCGATAATTTCTGGCAGGCTATCGGTTATGCTTTGACCGCTCAATTTATGGGTATGCCCTACGTATATCTCGAAGCCGGCAACGGGGCCGCTCAGCCTGTTCCGGCAGGTATGATCAGGGCTGTAAAGAGAGAAGTAGAGATCCCCCTGATTGTTGGAGGGGGGATCCGTACCGCTATTGATGCCCGCAGAGTTCGTCAGGCCGGGGCCGATATAGTTGTAACAGGGACAGTAATTGAAACAGCAGGCTACAGGGAAAGGCTGCGGTCCATCCTCAGTGCCTTAAAGGACTAACCTGGCATTGAATTGGTGAAACCTGATTTAATCAAGAGACATCTCAATATAACTTCAGAAGTAAGCAATATGATGTTTGTTTTCAGGATGCTGCAAGTCAAGTTATTTAGAAATTACTTGTCAGTGTTGGTAATGAAACGATTGATTTTCAGCGATTAAATAGCCAATGGCGTTTGGGTTTATCTTCAACTCAAGCGCCGTTTATAATTGCGATTTGACTTATATTTTACCTGTGCACTTTCGAAGACCGGTAAATGAAGCAGCGCTAATTGTTTAGCGGGCGCAGTCGCCGCTTTTTCCGGTAACTGTTTCTAAGGCATGTTCGAGCACGGGAAGAAGCACTTCCAGGCATTCTCCGACTGCTTTAGGACTGCCAGGAAGATTCACAATCAGGGTAGTTCCCGTGATGCCTGCCACAGCTCTCGAGAGCATAGCCCTGGCGGTAACCGCAGCGGTTTCGCGACGCATCGCTTCAGGTATCCCGGGCACCTGACGTTCAATTACCGCTAAAGTTGCTTCGGGTGTAACATCTCTTGGTCCCATTCCGGTCCCCCCTGTTGTAAAGATGGCGTCCGGATCAGTTTTTAGCATGCTGCTGAGAGCTTCTTTCAGAGAATCAATGTCATCGGCAACAATAAGGGAGTCTGCCAGGTCGCCGTAGGGAGTGAGCATCTCTGAGATCAGCGGCCCGCTTGTATCTTCGCGTTCCCCCCGCGAGCCTTTGTCGCTGGCGGTAATAATGCCAAAACGGTAAGAAGGCATAATTAAGATTGGATCGCCTGCTTCAACCTCTCCGTCAGTCAAAACTTCGGCAAAAACTCCTTCGCGCGGCATAACGCAATCGCCGGCCTGATAGTAAATAGCGCAGCGGTCATGGCACTCCTTACCGATCTGGCTAATTTTTAAGATTACCTCTTTTCCAATCCTGAGCCGCGTTCCGACCGGCAGCCCGGGCAGATTAATGCCACGGGTGGTCAGGTTTTCGGCAAAATCTCCAGGCCCTACTTCTAATCCTTTTTCTATCATTTTGGCGATACTTTCTTCGGCAAGAAGGCTAACCTGGCGGTGGGCAAAACCGGCATGAGCATCATTTTCCAGGCCCCGGTTTTTAATAAGAAAACATTTTCCAATATTAGTTTTGCGCTGCCCCTTTTCCGGGCTTGTGCAGACTGCAGTTATGTTGGCCATTACTGTTGCTCACGGCGATAATGACCGGAGCACCCCCCCTTCTTTTCTACGAGTCGAATGTTTTGAAT
Organism: Syntrophomonadaceae bacterium; assembly: GCA_007132095.1. Lineage (GTDB taxonomy): Bacteria > Bacillota > Dethiobacteria > DTU022 > DTU022 > SLPH01. Next base: position 44,397 of record SLPH01000058.1, read on the forward strand.
TACCATATCCTTATCAACAGCCTTGCACATATCATATACTGTAAGGGCTGCCACGCTGACTCCGGTTAAGGCTTCCATTTCTACCCCGGTCTGGCCCGATAGTTTTACCCTCACACCTATCTCAATCACAGCCGGAACGCCTGCCCGGTGTTCAAAGTCTACTTCTACTGCAGAAATTCCCAGCGGGTGGGCCATGGGGATCAGGCGTCCTGTTTCTTTAACCGCCATAACGGCCGCTACCTGGGCCACGGCCAGGACATCGCCTTTGGCCATTCTGCCACCTGTTACTTTTTCCAGCGTTTCCTGCTTCATCAGGATCTCTCCCCTGGCATAAGCTTCGCGCAGGGTCGCTTCTTTCGCCGATACATCAACCATTCTGGGACGTCCTTCAGGGTCAAAGTGGGTTAGCCCCGAAGGCGGGCTTTCTTTTTCAGCGTTCAGCGGGAAAAATGTGCGTTCGATAAAATCGGCCAGTTCACCTGGTTTTTCCAGGGGCAGGACCGGAACAGGCAGCATTAAATCGCTAAGATCTGATACCACGGCCACTGTGTTGGCTGGAAGCAGGGGAGATCTGTTAACGGCGCTGCGAAGGACCTCTATTTTAGGGTTTTCGCTATGCTTGTCGCCCTCGATCAGGATCAGATCGAAATCGCGCAGCAGCTCGATTGCAGCTTCAGTGCCGCTTTTATCAACGCTTTTACCGGTTAAAATAAAGCGATCTGATGCGGCCAGGCCGGCTATATCGGCCCCAGCCTCCCCTAAGCGGAAGCTGTCTTTTCCTTCAGGGTCTACACTGAATCGCTTAAGGTTGCCCTTGATGGCAGCAACCCTGTATCCGCGGCTTTTCAGCAGCGGTAAAATTCTTTCAATGAGCGTTGTTTTTCCGGTACTTGATTGAGCGGCAACTATATTAATTATGACCGGAGCCAAAGTTCCACCTCCATTAAGTAAGAGCTTTTTATTACCAGGCACGGTTAGCCGCCGGTTTTAGACATCGCTCTCATCGCTCCC
>SLPH01000176.1 GCA_007132095.1 Syntrophomonadaceae bacterium
CAGCCGTCGCGCCCGGGGTAGATCGGATACCAGCGGATTCCGAAGGGATCGCGAAGCTCTTCCCTGGTCAGTTTTGCCTCGAGCATGCCGATCTCTTCACCGTAGTATAAGAACGGGGTGCCTCGCAGGGTGAGGAGCAGCATGGCCAGGATACGGGCCCTTCTCTCTCCCTTAACTCCGGCACCATAGCGGCTGGCAGTGCGGGGCCGATCGTGGTTACTCAAAAAGTAGGCCGGCCAGGCTCCGGCCGGAAGAGCTTTTTCCCAGCGGTCCAGGCAGCGCCTGAAAGCGCCCGCTTTCCAGCGGCAATAAATCAGCTCAAAAAAGAAGTTCATGTGCAGCTCGTCGCCTTTTTCACCGTAGTAAGAGGCAATCAGGGCCGGATCTTCGCCAATTGTCTCGCCTACGCTGGTTATGGCAGGGTATACATCAAAAACCTGCCTGAATTCTTTTAGAACCTGGTGGGTTTCGGGTTGATGCATGTTGTATTTACGCGCCTGCAGCTCAGGCAGGCAGAGAAATGAATAGAGATTGGCAAAGAGGGAGCGATCTCCCAGGGGAAGCCGCAGGAATTCGCCCAGGTTTGCAAGGAAGCTCGGGTTGTTGCGAAAATGCCTGTCCTTGCAGTAAATGTGGGGCACGTCGAGGCGGAAACCGTCTACTCCGCGATCAAGCCAGAAGCGGATTACATCGGCTACAGCTTCTCGCACCTGCGGGTTGTACCAGTTTAAATCGGCCTGTTCTCTTAAAAAAGAATGCAGGTAGTACTGTTCTGTCTTTTCATCCCAACTCCAGGCCGAGCCGAAAAAGCTGTTGCGCCAGTTGTTCGGCGGTTTATTGGCCCGGCCCCGGCCGTCCTTCCAAATATACCAGTCTCGCTTCGGGTTGTCGCGTGAAGAGCGGGATTCTTTGAACCAGGGGTGCTGGAAAGAGGTATGGTTAACCACCAGATCGAGAATTAGCTTGATCCCGCGTCGGCGGGCTTCCTTAACCAGCAGTTCGAAGTCAGCCATGGTGCCAAAACGCGGGTCGATAGCGCAGTAATCGCTGATGTCATAGCCATAGTCGTGATCGGGACCTGGGAAAAAGGGGCTGAACCAGATCGCGTCGACACCAAGCGCGTCAGTCGAATCAGGGTTGCCATCGTTCAGGTAATCAAGCTTAGAGATGATCCCCGGAAGATCTCCCATACCGTTAGCCGAGGTGTCCAGAAAACTGCGGGGGTAAATCTGGTAGAAAACCGCTTTCTTCCACCAACCGGGATCCATGCCCAGCTTAGCGGTTTGAGTGCGCGAAAGAACTGCGGCCCGATGTTCGACCTGCTTTTCTGCATGCCCTTCTAATGCGCCCCGGTCAGCCTTTAAGGCTGAGCTGAATTTTTCTGGTCCGTCTTCCTTTTTATTTTCGCCTTGAGCAATGTGAAAAGGTTCTCTGGTTCTTGATTCAGCTTTTATCGGCAAGCCCTCCCTGATAAATATTTATTTCTTTTCTCTCAAACTTGTAATCCTCCCGAACTGATTCCATCTATGCCGGGGGTTTAGAGGTTAAACTAACCGCACCTTTGAAGGAAGCGGTTCAAGCAGAGTCCAGTCTTTACGCCTGTAGATCCAGAACAACAGCAAGGCGCTGATAGCGTATTGCAGGGCTGTAACCCACCAAATATAGACTATGCCCAGTTCAAAGATATATACAACGGCGTAAATCAGGGGCAGGCGGATTAAAAGGTTAGTGTAAAGGCCTACTTTAAATGGTGTTTTGGTATCGCCCGTTCCTTTCAAAGCTCCTGAAAAAGTCATGGTCAGGGCAATAAAGGGTTGTTCAACAGCGGCAACCTGCAGGCATAGTGCACCGAGTCGTAAAACCTCCGGGTCCGGTGGGTCAAAAAGGCTCATTACAACATAGGGGAAGAAAAGAAAGATCATCCCAATTGAGGTCATTAAGATTGTCCCGATCGCCGCAGCCCAGTAACCCAGTTCACGGGCTTCGCGCATTAACCCGGCCCCGATTCGCTGGCCGACCAAGGTGGTGGCGGCTATGGCAAAAGCCTGACCGGGCATGAAGGAAAAAGATTCGGCTGCTATGGCGGCGGCGTTAGCGGCAAAAGCGATCGGACCGAGAGTAGTGATCCAGCTGGCCGTTATTAAACGGGAACCGCTGTGTGTGAATTCTTCAGCCCCGGCCGGAACGCTTAAGCGCAGCACTTTCAGGATTTCACTGCCGCGCAAAGGAAAGAGGCAGGTGAGGTTGAAAGGCAGGTGATCGCTGCGAAAGAAAAGATAGCCGACTGAAAGCAGAAAGCCGATCAGCTGGGCCGAACCGGTTGCCAGGGCTGCGCCCTGAACACCCATGGCCGGAAAACCGAGATGCCCGAAGATTAGCACGTAGTCTCCTATAATGTTGTAAACGTTGGCGACCAGGGCGATCTTCATCGGCACCCGGGTGTTGCCGCTGCCGCGGATAATTCCGCTGCAAACAAGCCAGGGTAAAAATGCGAACCCACCGCTGTTTAGCGTTGTGTAGAAATAACTGTTCGTTAAACCAACCGTGATCGGATCATCGATAACCCAGGCGAACAAAGAACCGGCGGAGAAGAAGGCTGTAAAATAGAAAGCAACCGTGAAGATTAAGGCGATCGCCAGGGCTTGCCCCCCGGTGAGGGCAGCCTGCTTCAGGTCCTTCGCCCCAGTATAGCGGGCCACGAGCGAGTTGGCGCCGATACCGAGCGCACCGATAATCATCAGGGTGTTGAATAGGACCAGGGCCCCGTATTCAACGGCTGTCGCCTCGTGAGCGCCAAGACGCATCACCATGGCCGTGTCGAAAATCCACACAAAAGTGTGCAGACCCATCTCGATCACTACAGGCCAGGCCAAAATTAAGACGCTGATTACGGGTTTGAAAAAACCCGCTTCAACACCGGTCAGTTTTGTTTTATGGTTGTTTCCTCTATTCTTAAACATCGATCTATTTTACCACAGAAATGGCACTCCAACCCCTGTCAACCAAGGATAAATTGGCGATAGTTACAACAGGAGACGGTTCTCTGTTTGATAAATGCTACCTCCCAGCGAAGCATCCAGAGGCAAAGAACTCAAACTGCAACAATTGCATAATTCTACCTGGAATTCTCCGGTTGTTAATTACTGCTGTCATTAAGTGAAGCCTTGCCCCGGACTAATAGGCCTGGCAAGGCTTCACTAAGATTTTAAGTTTGATTTAAAGCATCAAGCCCGTTGTATTAGATACAAATTCATTCAAATTAAAAACAACTTATCTTTAGATCTTCAAAGCTTTCCGCTCAAAGAGAGAGCTGTCAACCGCTGAAGTCTGTTGCGGTTATAGTTCTTTCGCTAAATCGGTGTAAGTATCTTTGAGTATAGCAAGCATCTCATCAGCGATTTCGCGGGTCATGGTCAGCGGCGGGCAGATCAGGTTGGCAAAACCACCTGTGCTCATGCGGATGATCAGCCCTTTTTCGCGGGCCAGATCCATCGCCCGGGTAGCAACGGTAACCGGGAAAGGCTCTTTCGTCTGCCGGTCCTGGACCAGTTCAAGGCCGTAAAGCATTCCGGAGGCGCGAACTTCACCAATGAATTCGAATTGATCCATCAGTTTCTGCAGCCCCTCGGCTATATAAGCGCCTACCTCGGCTGCATTGGCAGTCAGATTCTCACGCTCCAGGATTTCGATATTGGCCAGGGCGCAGGCTGTAGCGACGGGGTGGCCTCCGTAGGTATACCCGTGCATAAAAATGCTGTCAGCCAGGGTGGCGGCAATCTCGTCCGTAAGGATAACGGCGCCCAGGGGGATGTAACCGCTGCTTAAACCCTTGGCCACAACCATCATGTCGGGAATAACGCCGGGAAAATGCTCAATACCGAACATTTTGCCGGTGCGGCCAAAACCGGTAATCACTTCATCGCAGATAAAAAGGACCTCGTATTTATTGCAGATTTCACGGATAATGGGGAAGTATTCCTTAACTGCAGGAATATAGCCGCCGATCGTGCCCTGGACAGGGTCGGCAATAAATGCAGCAACGGAATCGGGGCCTTCTTCAAGAATCAGCTGTTCAAGAGCGTAGGCACATTCAATTTTACAGCCTGGATATGTTTTATCGAAGGGGCAGCGGTAGCAATGATTATGCGGAATGCGCAGGAAACCGGGAATTAAGGGTTCATAAGGGACCCGGTTGCCGTAGAAGCCGTTGGCGCTGATAGCACCCATGTTCATGCCGTGATAGGCTTTATTGCGGTAGATAATTTTATATTTGCCCTGCTTGTTAGTCTGTTTAAAATAAGCCCTGGCTATCTTAAAGGCGCTGTCGTTACCTTCCGACCCGCTGTTAACGAAGTGAGCCACGTTAAGATTGCCCGGTGTCATTGTAGCCAGTTTTTCTACCAGCTGGACTGTAGGTGCTGTAGTAAAACCAAAGAAGCTATGCCAGTATTCAAGTTCCTGCATTTGCTTGTAAACGGCGTCGGCCACCTCTTTGCGGCCGTGACCGATGTTTACAACCTGCAGGCCGGCGAAACCATCAATATAGCGTTTGCCCTGATCGTCCCAGACATAGCAGTCCTTTCCTTTGACTATAACAACGGCTCCTTTTTCTTTCACATCTGCCAGCTTGGTGAAACTATAGAGAAGCTGTTTTTGAGCATCCTGACCCATTGCCATTCCTCCCTGTTGTTATTGACATCTTCAGGTCATTTATTATCTTATGTATTTTTGACAATTGGTCTGGATTCCCTGCCGGCGGAGAAAATATATTTGCCCCAATTTCGCCCGCCTGGTTTTCATAAAATGTAAAGCCTCCCTGTTACCTAGAATATGATGGTATCACTATCCACTACCAGGGGCACAATCGTAAGTAATACAAAACCGTTTCAACCTACATCATTGGGTTTCGATAGTTGGAGGAGCATACCTGATTTTCGCTGTTGCAGCCTACGCTTATGCAAAGCGCTATACAAAAATCAAGCGCGGACTCCTTCTACAAGTCCATGTATTTGGCAATTTGCTGGCCGCCCTGCTGATATCGATCCACTTTGGGCAGCACATGGGTCGCCCTGCAGACTTTGCCCCTG
>SLPH01000054.1 GCA_007132095.1 Syntrophomonadaceae bacterium
ATGCCAACCGGGATATCGATAAACTCGAAGTACTGCAGCATGGGTAAAAGAACGGCGAAGAGGTAAATGCCGAGGACAAAACCGGCCAGGGTGCCGAGAATACGCAGTATTTTATCAACCATTTGCTTACACCTCCTCTCCCATCGGTATGGATAAAGCTATATTAATAACAATACAGCCCCCCGCGGGACTGATTTGAAGCCCTTCGCAACATTATAACGCATAGCTTTGGGCCCGGGCAAGAAAAAACGCCCTTTTGTTAAGGCTGGGAGATTCTTTTAACGGGGTGCCTGGTTGAAAATATCGTCCAGGGTGTTCATGATGTCGGCCTGCTCTAACCCCTGCACCAGGATCAGCTCGCTAACCAGGATCTGGCGTGCTGTTTCCAGCATCTTGCTTTCTCCGGTAGAGAGACCTTTTTCCCTGTCTCGCTGCATCAGGTTGCGGACCACCTCGGCCACTTCAATAATGTCTCCGCTCTTAATCTTCTCGAGGTGGTTGCGATAGCGGCGATTCCAGTTGGTTGACATCTCATCCTGATCACCCTGCAGCACCACGAAAACCTGGTTGACCATATCCTTTTCAATCACGCCCCGAAGGCCGACCTGCAGGATATTATCAATGGGGATAAGCACCTTCATCTCGCCCAAAGGCAGCTTCATGACGTAATACTTTTTACGTTCGCCGAGGATCTCTTTCTCCTCGATCGATTCAATAATACCTGCGCCGTGCATGGGGTAAACCACTCTGTCTCCTACGCTGAACAACGCCTCGCCTCCTCAAAAAGTGCCTAAAAATATAGTAGCACAGCGCCACATAAGTGTCAATTAAACAAATAGTTTAACATATCCTTAATACGATTACAATAACTATTTTGCCTACCGGGACAGCGCTGCGGCAGGGGACGGTTCTCCGCATGGGGGACGGCTGCGGAACAGGTAACCGTCCCCTGTTTGTCGGAGTTATTGCTCTTTTTTAAAGGCAAAACGTTGACAGGGCCTTAAATATAAAAGTATAATTGACATAACAAAGCAGGCTGGAGAGAAAGAGGTGATTCACTCATGAAAAACGACGAGGTCGTCGGCAGTTTCCAGGATATGGTTTCTGAAGTCCTGATCCGCCACCGCAGCATCCTCGATTGTATGTCCAAGTTCCAGGAGTCTACGGCGCGCGTGAACCGCAGCATCACCAAGACCGTCACCGACTGCGGCTGTATCTCGATTAACGCCAACAAGAAACAGTACCCGGCCATGGATTCCCTGAAAGATTGCGGAAAATTTATGGACTCGCACATCAAAGGCAAGCTCTGTGAACACTGCCGCGAGGTAATCGCCGAAGAAATGGGCAAGCATCTCTTTTATTTGGCTGCTCTCTGCAACATCCTCGATTACAACCTGGAAGACCTTTACGGTTCCGAATACGACCGCCTTAACACGCTGGGGCATTTCCTGCTTTCCTGATCAACTGCAATTATATTTTTTATAACCAGGCCGTGCCTCCCGGGCACGGCTTTTTACGTTTCCAAACCCTCCTGTTACCGGGCGAATCAGAGAAAGCTCGCAGGCAGGGCGAAAAGATTACTGATGCAGAAAATCCTCTAGCATGCTAGAGGATTTTCAGATAGTTACCGCAATAATGTCAGGCCCGGGGCAGGCGATTGGCCGGATAAATCAATTGGCGAGCAGGCCGACGGCGATCGCTTCCCTGATGTTCTCCACCCCGACCAGCTTAAGCCCGCTGAACTTTTCCTTTTCTTTTTTCAACTCTTCCAGGTTGGCGGCCGGCAGGATAAAGCGCTTAAAACCGAGCTTAACACTTTCGTTTAAGCGCTGCCTGATCCTGGTCACCGGGCGGATCTCGCCGGTCAGGCCGATCTCGCCAGCGGCGACGCTTTCGCCGTTCACGCTTTTACCCTTCAGGCTGGATGCAAGACTGATTGCCAGGGCCAGGTCGGCCGCCGGTTCATAGAGGCGGACCCCGCCAACCACATTGACAAAAGTGTCAAGCCCGAAAAAGGAGATCCCCGCATGTTTTTCCAGTACCGCCATTACCAGGGCGACCCGGTTCAGGTCGATCCCCGCAGAAGTCCGCTTCGGGGTGGGGTAGTTCGACGGGGCCACCAGGGCCTGGATCTCTACCAGCAGCGGTCGGGTCCCCTCCATGCTGGCCGTGATCACCGCTCCCGGGGCCGGTTCGCTGCTGCGGTTCATGAACAGGTGCGACGGGTTGGCCACCTCAATCAACCCTTCCGATTCCATCATGAACACGCCGATCTCGTTCGTTGAGCCGAAGCGGTTCTTCACCCCGCGTAAGATCCTGAAGCTGTGGTAGCGGTCACCCTCCAGGTAGAGGACGCAGTCGACCATGTGCTCCAGCATGCGCGGCCCGGCCATCACCCCTTCCTTGGTCACGTGGCCGACCAGGAAAACGGCAATGTTCTTCTCCTTGGCCAGGCGCACCAGTTCCGCCGTCACCTCGCGAACCTGGCTGACGCTGCCCGGAACCCCGTCCGATTCGGCCCGGTAGAAGGACTGGACCGAGTCTACCACCAGCAGGTCGGGTTTAAGTTCGGCGGCCGCCTCCAGCAGCTGATCCAGCTCGGTCAGGGCCGCCGAAAAAATATCTTCCTTTATATATAGTCTTTCTGCGCGCATCCTGATCTGGCGCAAAGACTCCTCGCCGCTGGCGTAAAAAACCTTTTTCGCCCGGGCCAGTTTTGCCGCCGCCTGCAGCAGCAGAGTCGATTTGCCGATCCCGGGATCGCCGCCCAGCAAAATCACCGAACCGCCCACCACGCCGCCGCCTAAAACCCGGTCAAGCTCGCCAATTCCCGTGGAAAAACGCTCTTCCCGGCCCGGGTCCACCTGGCGCAGGATCTGCGGAGCCGGCGCAGCCTGAACAGGTCCGGCGCTGCTCTTACGCCCGGCCGGGGTTGTTTTGACTTCAAAAAAGCTGTTCCACTCACTGCAGCCGGGGCAGCGCCCCAGCCACTTGTGCGATTCGTAACCGCAATCGTTACAGCAAAAAAGCGTTTTAACCTTGGCCACTGCCAGCCCTCCCTATATACTTACCGCTAAGCCCTGCTTTCAATTGTAAATTGAGTAACAAATATTTTCTTTAAGGCAAGAATTAAATCGATCAATCTTTTCCGGGGCAGGAGGGCTCAACTGCCCGCAGCAACTACTGCCATATTATTATCACCAAAATTAAAATCGCCTGTTGTATACAAAAAGACAGGGCCGGCAGGGCTAGCGGACCAGTTTAAGTAAAGCTTCCAGGTTGACCCGGTCCCAGTCGGTGCCGTTTTCTGGCGTCTCCAGGATCACGGGCAGATCTTCTGGCCAGCCGTAGTTTAAAAGGGCCCCAAAACCCTCCGGCGAGATCGCCCCCTCGCCGATATGGGCGTGGCGATCGACTCTGGCCCCCAGTTTAACTTTGGTGTCGTTCACGTGAATTGTTTTCAGGTGCTCCAGGCCGACCGCTTTATCGAGATGAGCAAGAGTCTTCTCCACCGCTTCGGCGCTGCCGAGATCATGCCCGGCCGCCCAGCTGTGGGCGGTATCGATGCAAATCCCGAGCTTTCCCTTTTCAAAGGATCTTAAAATCTCGCCCAGTTCTTCAAAGCGCGCCCCCAGGGCGGTGCCGCTGCCGGCCGTGTTCTCCAGCAGGAGCATCACCTCTTCGGGCCAGGCTTCCAGCCCTTCATTTATGCTTTCTATAACCTGGGCCATGCCCTTTTCAACGCCCTGGCCGCCGTGGTTTCCCGTGTGCAGAACTACAAATGGCGCCCCGTACAGGGCGGCCCGCTCCATCGTCTGGTTTAAAAGCTGCTTCGATTTAACCAAAAATTCCCCGCTGCTGGTGGCCAGGTTGATCAGGTAGGCGCTGTGGATCACCAGGGGGTGTAAACCCGCCTCGTCCAGCAGGGCAACCCGCTTGGCTATTTCCCTCTCATCCAGCTTGCCCATCTTCCAGCCGGTGGGGTTACCGGGAAAGATCTGCACCGTTTCGCACCCTATTTCCGCCACCCGCTTCACGTTTGCGCCAAACCCGCCCTTAAGGCCCATGTGTACTCCGAATCGCAAGGTTATATCCTCCGGCTTCCAGGATTATTTAAATAAATATATCTACTGTTTCTGTGTGCATGGTTACAGCTAAAGGTTACGCCGGTTCCGGCTCGGCCCGGCCGTGCCAGTTCTTAAATCGAAAGCAATCGGGGCAACCTCACCCGCTCAATGCCACCGCGCCTTTGCCGGCAGCCCGTGTATCCCCATGCTGACCGTTAAGGCCATATCTTGCGAGGGTAAATGCAGGCCCCTTTACCGGTTCTGAAAAATTAAGGCCTGCCGCTAAGGCAGCCCTGCAACACAGTTTTCCCAGGCCGGCCTAAGAGCCGACCTCCAGCTCTTTTAACAGCAGCCGCATCGCCCGGGCCGTGCTTTCGTTGATTACCACGTCGGCCTGCTCATCGTAAAAGGTGGGAGCCCGGTTGATAATGATCAGCTTATCGGCCATCTTCGGGATCTGGTTGGCCGGCGAAACCTGCATGCTCGAGCCGACCACCAGGATCAGGTCCGCTTTCTTCGCCTCTTCCAAAGCTTCGCGGTAATCGGGTGACAGCGGTTCGCCGAAAAGAACCACCCCCGGTTTGAGCGGATCGCCGCAGTCGACGCAGAGCGGAGGCACCAAACCCTCTTCCACGTCGGCCACCACTTCTTCAACCGGCACCTCGCGCCCGCAATGGACGCAGGCGGCGCTGCGCAGGCTGCCGTGAATCTCCAGCACCCTTTTAGATCCGCCCTTCTGGTGCAGGCCGTCCACGTTCTGGGTAATTACCGCCCTGACCAGGCCCCGCTCTTCCAGTTCAGCCAGGGCTGTATGAGCCTCGTTCGGTTCGGCCTGTTCCAGCATGCGGAAAAAAGGCATTCCCGCTTCGTAAAATTGCCCCGGGTTGGCCATAAACCCCTGGATCGTAAAAAGTTCAGGGTTAACAAAAGTCCAGAGACCGCTGCCGGGGCTGCGGAAATCGGGGATACCGCTTTCGGTCGATACCCCCGCCCCGGTCAGGGCCACGGCGTGGCGGC
>SLPH01000167.1 GCA_007132095.1 Syntrophomonadaceae bacterium
AATATTCCCTGAACACACCCTTGCACTTCAAAAATTTATCTAATAGCTTACATCTCGCCGTCATCGTGCATAATCTGCCATATGATACCGAACTTATCTTTAAGCGAACCATAACACTTGCTAAAAAAGGTTTCCCCCAGTTCCATTTCCACTGCGCCGCCCTCTTTTAATTTATCAAATAGCGGTTTAATATCGTCGATATTCAGCATCATTATTGCGAGGCTGATGTTGGTTCCCTTAACGAGCGGTTCGCCGGGCAGAAGATCGGAAAACATTACAGTGGTGCCGTAAATATTAAGCATCGTGTGCAGCACCAGGTGTTTATGTTCATCCGGTACCGATAATTCCGGATCCGGCGGAGCATCTGCATAGGTCATGATTTCCGGAGCTTCAGTACCGAACACCTGCCTGTAAAATTCTACTGCTTCACTACAATTCCCATCAAAATTGATATAAGCATAAACAGACATTTAACACACCCCTTAGCGCTTGATAACTCTATTATACTTCAAGATATTCAATAAACAATGCTGCTGCTTATCCGCTCCGGTAATAATAGCTTGACTTCGTCAAAGGGCTCCACTATAGTTTTTCTCCTTACCCGGTCGGGCGGCGCAGCAGGTATATCATGAAAAAGAGCCAGAAAAGGTGAATCAGGATGGCCATGAAAAGGGCAAACGGGGTTGCTGAAACAGTTGCCAGCCGCACAACCCAGTAAAAGGGGGTGAAGGCGGCAAGCAGGCTCAGCCAGGGCAAACTGAACAGATCGGCCAGGGCAAGGACATTAAGCAGGCCTAAACCCTTGGAGAAGGCAACCGCCTTAACTTTGTCACCGGCATAATTAAAGAGCAGCAGGCCCACGGTCACCCCGGAGAGTGCGTTAAGCAGGGCGATCAGGGTAAGCAGGGGCAAGTTCAGGTAAAAGATGTCGATAATGAAGTAGCCGGCAAAAGTATAAATCACGGCAGCGCTAAAAGGGATCAGGGAGCGCATTACGATGTAACCAAGATAGCCCATTGGAGTGATTGACATCAATTCAAACATCCGGGCATCGCGGTCGTCAATCATTAAAAAGCCGCAGACTGTACCGAGCATATAGGGCGCCATCAGCAGGGCCATGGTCAGGATATAGCCAAAATAGGGAGTAAGATCAAAATTAAGATAATCTATAATCAGGGGGACCCCGTAGCTGGTAAACAGCCTGGTGATCAGCATGATAAACAGGGGCAGGATCATGAAGAGGATCAGGATTGGCTCTCTGGAAATCAGCTTAAAGTCGGCTTTAAATGCAGTCTGGTTGATCATTTGCTCAGGCTCCTTCCGTGGCCATGCGGTCAAATACTTGTTCCACATAACGGGCGATGGCCAGGTTGGCTGCCAGCAGGTAAACCGTGTATGCTGAAGCACTTAAAATATCGATACCGTTAAAGGCACCGAAAACCAGCTTCAGGCCGGCCACGCTGGGAAAGATATTAAACATCCAGGAATAGGGAAACCCGATCAGACTGAAGCAGGGTAAAATGATTAGCATCAGGTAAGGAATCATCCTGATAAAGTACTGGTTAAGGGTTGTGCAGCGCACTGCAACAATAAATCCGTAGAAAACAAAGAAGGAAGAAATGAGGGTCACTGCGAGAATCAGCAGAAACCAGTTGAGGTCATAGCCGTAGGTGGCCAGGGTAATCATGACCGTAGCCGCTATAGCCAGGATGGTCAACGATACCACTTTGGCCAGCAGGTATTCCATGGAGCGCAAAGGGGTTACGACCACGTACTGAATCACACCCTGCACCTTCTCCAACATAACCAGGGCTCCGATAAAAAAGAAGCCGACCATGGAGGGATCTGAAAAGAGCACCAGGGGAATAACCGTGCTCTTCCATTCCTGCGGCAGTTTACCGAGAATTACCATGTAGATAAAAGTGAGGAGGACATAGACCAGGTAAAAGCCCTGCTTAATCTGAAAACGCACGTCTGCTTTGAGGGCATTAACGATTCTCACAACAGCTCCCTCCCGGTCAGTTTGATAAAGATATCCTCCAGGGTCGCTTCCTGGGTATGAATAGTTCTTACGCTGTCCTGACCGAGAATCTCCAAAAATTCGCTGTTGCGGCCGATACCGGCCAGGGGAAACAGCTCTTCCCGTGGTTTTTCATCACCGGCATAGGAAACCTTAACAGTTTTTTGGCCGTGTTTTATTTTCAGCTCCCCGGGGTTGTCGATAACCGGAACCGTACCCTCGACGATAAAGGCAACCCGGTCGCAGAGATAGTCCGCCTCGTTCATGTTGTGGGTTGTAAGAAAAACAGTTTTGCCTCTATTTTTGAGGTCAAGGATCATGTTGCGGATTATTTTAGCGTTTACCGGATCAAGGCCCGAGGTGGGCTCATCGAAAAAGAGAATTTCCGGGTCATGCATAACTGAGCGGATAAAATTGAGCCGCATTTTCATTCCCTTGGAAAATTTTTCGACCCGTTTATCACGATCGGCCAGCAGCCCGACACTGTTGAGCAGTTCATCTTTGTTCATGCTGTTATTTTTGTAGTAAGAACCGAGCAGATCAAGGTTTTCATAAGCAGTAAGCTTTTCGTAGAGGTTGGGAAAATCAAAAGCGACGCCGATTTTTTCAAAGATATCTTTACCCCAACTTCTTCTCTCCTTACCCATAACTTCAACGCTTCCCCGGTAGCCGCGGAGTAAGCCGATGATGATCCGCTGGGTGGTAGTTTTTCCCGCGCCGCTGGGGCCTAAAAAGCCGAATATTTCACTTTCTCCTATATCAAAAGAGATTCCCTTGATTGCCTTGCCTGGTGATTGGCGGTAAGCGAACTCCAAACCGGTGACTTTAATCATTACCCTCTTCCCTTCGGGGCATTTCCACCCTGACATACTTTTTGCTGCTTTTTAACGGTCAGGACAATTCTCCCTGATCAAGCCGCTTGCAATAAAGTCGATATACTTTTCCAAAACTGCCGGAAAGAGATTTTCGCCAATTTCCCGGTAATGGAGGGGCAACAAAAACAGGGTGCGGATTACCCCGGCGATCACTTCCGGCGAATCTTGTATCATATACCCTGTATCCTGCCAGTGCTTGATCAATGGCTCCAAAACTGCTGTATCACTTGCCGTATGCTGCTCCATTAGCGACGATGGAAGGCTGCTCAGCAGATCATCTATCTCTCTTTCGAGCCAGAGTCTGCGCAGCAGCGGGTTATCCTCAAGCACCTGCATCGCCCGGCGTAAAAACTCCCTGAACCTGCTGCGGTTCATAGATTCTTCTTCACTTAACCATTCTAGAAATCTCTCACGGATCGACTGTTCTTCTTGTTCCAGAATGGCGAAATAAAGCTCCTCTTTTGAATCAAAAAAAAGATAAAATGCCCCCTGTGATATTCCGGCCGCTTTAGTCAGCTCAGCTATACCGGTCTTTTTCAACCCGAAACGGACAAATAATTCTTTGCCTTCTGTAAGCAGCCTGGAGCGGATCCGATTCTTTTCATCTTCCCTGAAAGGGCGGGGCATGGCAAATCTCCTTATGTGAGCATGTGAACATAATACTCATATATTCACACAGTTGTCAAGCATTTTCTTCCACTGGCGCAGCCGCCAGGGTTAGGCATGGCGGTGGTCAAGAAAGGACCCGATCCCGGATATACCCCATACATCTTCGCTGCCATACCGATGATGCAAGTAAGAGCTTTGCTTGCTGAACATATGGTCCAGCTATAATACCCCTTTGCAAACATTCTATTGATGAAATATTCTTACTGGCCTATAATCATGATAATGTTAAATTTGGTTTTCACCCCGAGCGTCAAAGATATTTGCAAACCATGGTATATATCTGCCTGCTATTGGAGGTGCAACGAATGACAAAAAAAATAATTATGCCTTCAATCGGCTCGCGCGGAGATATTCAGCCATATATTGCCCTGGCCTCGGCCCTTCAAAATAGCGGTTACCAGGCAACAGTGGCAACGCACCCCTGCATGCGTGAACTGGTCCAGTTTCATGGAGTGCCTTTTGTGCCAGTAGGCCCCGATATTGATATCGGTCTTGAAGCGGCAGCAATGCGTAGCCGTTCATTTCACTTCATCGTAGGCATGATCCGGGTGATGAAGTTCAGCTTTGCCATGCTGGAAAAAATCCACGAAGACCTGCTGGATGTATGCAGGCAGGCTGATTTGGTCGTGGTATCGCATACGGCGGCAGGCAGCATGGAGGCCGACAAACTTGGCCTGCCTCAGGTGAGCGTAACATTGCACCCTCAGGCAATTCCCGCTCCCGACCCCAACGCACCTTATTCTACAAGATTATTCGGAGCGCTGGCCGGTTGGGGAATGAGCTTATTTATGAGCCGCCCCCTGAATAATATTCGCAAAGAAATCGGCCTGCCCCCTATGGGTCCGGAAGGGATTACTTCCAGTTTGCTTAACTTAATCCCGGTCAGCCCCCATGTAATTGAACCTGATCAGCGCTGGGAAGCAAGGCACAAAATGACAGGATACTGGTTTTCCGAGCCGCCGGGTGAATGGGAACCTCCGGAAGAACTGCAGCAGTTCCTTGACATAGGCGAACCGCCGGTCGTGATCAACTTAGGCGCAATGGCTCTTGACGGCAAAGACATGCTTGAAGCAGCCACAATTACCTTCGATGCTCTTGGTAAAACGGGTTTAAGGGCAGTAATCCAGGGATGGGACCCGATCATGAAGGAACTTGATATACCGGCAAACGTACTGCACATTGGGCCGGTACCCCACACCTACCTTGTGCCCCGGGCATCCTGCTTTGTGCATCACGGCGGTTTTGGCTCCACCGCCGCCGCCCTGCAGGCCGGCATTCCGGCAGTTGTAATCCCCCACATTATTGATCAGTTTATCTGGGGCAACAGGGTCCATGAACTCGGGGTGGGTCCCAAGCCTATCCCGAGGTCAAGGCTAAGCGCAGAAGGCCTGGCTGTTGCCTTTGAAGAGGTTGTCGCGAACCAGGTGATGAAGGAAAAAGCAGCCGACCTGGGCAGGCTGATCCGCAGTGAAAAAGGCCTGGATAATGCTG
>SLPH01000066.1 GCA_007132095.1 Syntrophomonadaceae bacterium
AAAGCTGCGTTTAATAACATTGTCGGCAGCTGCAGGGAAAGCTGAACCCCTTTGCCGCTACTTTATTATACCATGCCGTTTTCAAAAATATTAAAGTATTTATCGCTAAAAAGGTATACCCATTTAGTATTTGTTCATGTAAAATATTTATGAGTGAAATTAACTGCCGCCCATGGGGCCAGTTACAAATAGAAAGGGGAACACCAGATGTCAGTCAGGCCAATACCAGGGATTGAAGCAAAACACCGTCATGAGCTCGATCCGTTCTTTTACCCTCAATCGATCGCCGTTATCGGGGCCGGCCAGAATCCGCTCAAGCCGAACGGAATTCCCTTAAACCTGCTCAGTATGTTCGGGTACAGAGGCGATGTTTACCCTGTTAACCCCAAGTATGAGCGGGTTGGCGGTCTCAAATGCTACCCTTCAATCGGTGCCGTGGATACTGTGGTAGACCTTGCGGTTATCGGCGTTCCGGCAAAATACGCCTTGCAGATCCTCGAGGAATGCGCCGCCGCCGGAGTTAAGTCGGCCATAGTATTTACGTCCGGCTTTGCCGAAGTTGGCGACGAAGGGCGGGCAGCACAGGAGCAGATGCGAGAAATAGCGGCCGGGACAGGCATGCGGATCTTAGGGCCCAACTGCCTGGGCATTCTCAATTATTACAACGGAAACATGGCCAGTTTTTTCTACAACCAGGAACGGAAAAACCTGGTTCACCCCGAGATGCTTTCCTTCATCACCCAGAGCGGCGGGTTGGGTGGAATAATCTACCAGATGGTGACCCAGCTTTCCATCGGCTTCAACTATTTTGTCAGCACCGGCAACGAAGCTGATATCTCTTTTGCCGAAATCCTTGAGTACCTGGTTCAGCGCGACGAAGTTTCTATTGTCGCAGGCTACATGGAAGGCCTGCAGGGGGATGGAACCCGCTTTGTCAGGGCCTGTCGCGAAGCGTTGGAAAAAGGGAAGCTGGTAACCATGTTAAAAGTAGGCCGCACCGCTGACGGAGCTGCTGCCGCTGCTTCTCACACCGGGGCTCTAGTTGGTGAAGATGCCGTATATGACGGGCTTTTTAAGCAGTTCGGCGTTCCCCGCGCCGACGATGTAGAGCAGTTAAACGCTTTAATTACCCTTTATGCAACCGGTCGTATTCCAAGGGGGAAACGGATGGCCATTATTACCATATCCGGCGGGGGCGGTGTAGTTGTAGCCGATAAGTGCCCCGAATACGGGATCGAGGTGGTCCCTTTAAACGAGGAAACCCGGGAGGGCCTGCGCCAGGTGGTACCATCCTATGGCGCTGTGCGCAACCCGGTTGACCTTACGTCGCAGATCTTTGTCGATACCGAGCTGTTTCAAAACTCCATTCGAATGGTTATGCGCGACCCCGATGTTGATATCGGCGGCTTCTTTTACAACATGGAAATGCCGGATATGGAAGCGGCCCAAAAAATTATCGATATCTACAACGAGGTGGAAAAGCCGCTGGTTATCTTTACCTGGCCTACCGGACAGGACTATGCTGTTGAAGCGAAGCGGACTTTAATTGATGCCGGTGTGCCGGTAATCGAAAATATCCCCGGGGGCCTCTGGGCGATCAGCTCCCTGGCTGATTGGCACAACCGGGCCGGAAAACCGTTTCTCTACCCGGCCTACCGCCTGGGCCCTGAAAAAGAAAAAGCCCTCTCCATGATCCGGCCCGAAGACAGGAAAAGGGGCCGGCTTAACGAGTTTAAAGCGAAAAAGATTCTCGAAGCATACGGGATTCCGGTTACAAATGAAAGAGTTGCCGCTACTGTCGATGAAGCGGTGCGGGCTGCAGAAGCGATCGGCTATCCCGTCGCCTTAAAAATACTATCGCCCCAGATTGCTCACAAAACCGAAGCCGGCGGGGTGGCCCTGGACCTACCGGGCGAAGAGGCCGTCAGGGCTGCATTTGCAAAAGTAATGGCCGGCGCCCGCGCCTACAACCCCGATGCCGCTATTGAAGGGGTGCTGGTCCAGGAAATGCTTCAACCAGGCCTCGAGGCGATTGTCGGCATCAAGAACGATCCCGTCTTCGGACCGGCCATTGTCTTCGGCCTAGGCGGTATTTTTGTTGAAGTCTTAAAAGACGCCGCTACCCGGGTTGCTCCGCTGACCGAAGCTGACGCCCGCTCGATGATCGAAGAGATCAAGGGCCGTGCCCTTCTCGGCGGCGTTCGCGGCAAACCGGCCCGTGACATCGACGCCCTGGTCCAAATCCTGCTCAAAGTCTCCCGCCTGGCTGATGAACTGGGAGACGAAATAGAGGAGCTGGACATCAACCCGCTCATTATTCACGAGGAAGGAAAAGGGGCTGCCGCCGCCGATGCCCTCTTGATCCTGAAGTAGCCCCTTTTATATTTAGCAACGCTTTTACATGCGGCAGGTTACTGTCATTTATAATTGTTTGCCGGCTAGCGCTTGCCTTGAGGTAAATTAATGCTGTTAAAGTAACGCCTTTCTGCTTCAATGCAGGTCATAGCATAACAAAGGGCTGCTGTTTACCCGAAATGGAGCCGGATGAACCGAGGCGGCAGCTTCCGCTAATGCGCACATGTGCTATAATAGTTAGCGGAGGAATTGATATGCCCAAATTTAAAATGAAACCGACCGATTACCTGGTAATCGGCATTATCATACTGCTCGGCCTCGGCGGCTTCTGGTATAATTTCCAGCCGGACAACAGGCCCGAAAGAAGATACGTTAATATACTCGTGGAAAACGAACTGGTCGCCGAGCTATCGATCGGACCGAACGATAACTACGAGTTCGAATTCACCTTTGGCGAAGACGACGAAAATGTTGCCCTGATCCAGGTTGACAGCGGCAGAATCCGCATGCTCGACCTTGGCGAAGAGCTCTGCCCGAGAGGGATCTGCTCTCACACCGGCTGGATCAGCAGGCCTTATGAACGCATCGTCTGCCTGCCGAACCGGATTATGGTTCAGTTTACCGAAACCGGCACCGGCGAAGATCAGCTGGACGGGGTAACTTTCTAAGCAGTTCAGCCCGTTGACAAAGAGTCGGCAGGTCTATATAATTACTTTAGCTTTTTTACGGGTGGGAAAAATGCGCATCTATCTGCCTGATGTTAAAGCAAAATCCGGCGAAGCGGTCACTTACAGCTTTGAAGAGAAGCTGTCAAGCTGCTTCGACGATTTTTTAGAAGGCGATGAGCTTAAATTAAACCTGAGCGCTTCGTCAAGCGGGGACAAGGTGATCATTACCGGCACCCTGGAGGCCTCGATCGAAGCAGATTGCTCCCGCTGTTTAGAACGATTCAGGCAAGTAATCCGCAGCGATTTCAGCGAAGCTTTTACAGTGCTTTCCCATTCAACTGCGGAAGCAGATCCGCGCCTACTTGCCGCGGAGACGGCAGAAAATCTGACTGTCAGAGGCGACTATCTTTACATTGACGAGTTTATCCGCCAATTAATTATCCTGGCTCAAGCGTATAACCCGCTTTGCCGGCCTGAATGCAGAGGACTTTGTGCCGGCTGCGGCGAGGATTTAAATACAAATAAATGCCGGTGTCCGCAGGACGGCGAGCCGGTAGACGAAAGGCTCCGGAAACTGAAAGATTTCAAGACCGGCAGCTGAGAGAAGAAGGAGGCGCTACTGTGGCTGTTCCAAAGCGAAGAATGTCCCGCTCAAAAAGGGATATGCGGCGATCCCAGACCAAGCTGTCTGCTCCCCGCCTGGCTCCATGCCCGCAATGTCATGAGCTAAAACCCGGGCACCGGGTTTGCCTGAACTGCGGCTATTACAAAGGCCGTGAAGTTTTAAAGGTTAACTAAATTTTTATATACCGGTCAGTATGCCCCGTTACGCCCCTGCGTAAAGGGGTTTACTGTTTTTGTGCGGAAAATTGACACCTGGAAGTGATCTGTTGATAAAAGTAGCGCTGGACGCAATGGGAGGCGACAACGCCCCGGGCGAAATCGTTCGCGGCGCAGTGTCGGCTCTTTCACTTATAGACGACCTCCACCTGGTTATGGTCGGGCGCGGTGACGCCATTGAAGCCGAGCTCAAAGGCCTCTCTTATCCTGCCAACCGGCTTGATATCGTACATACCGATGAATCGATCAAGAGCGACGATGATCCCGGCTTATCAATCAGGCGCAAAAAGAAAGCTTCAATGGTAATGGCCATGCAGATGGTCCGAAAAGGCGAAGCTGCCGCAGCGCTAAGCGCCGGCAACACTGGCGCCCTGATGGCCGGGGGAATCCTATTTTTAGGCCGGCTGAACGGTATCAACCGCCCGGCCCTGTTAACGCCCATGCCCAGTTTTGGCGGTAAACCCGTCCTCTTTATTGATGTTGGCGCCAACATGGACGCCAGCCCCGAACAGCTTCTGCAGTATGCCCATATGGGCCGTATTTACGCCCAGCAGATGCTGGGCAATGAAAACCCCTCCATCGCCCTGCTTAATGTGGGCGAGGAGCCTAATAAAGGAAACAGCCAGATTCGCAAAGCTTACAGCCTTTTTTCAGAGCACCTGCCCGGTTTCTGCGGCAATGTTGAGGGGACCAGGGTCTTTTTCGGCACCGCCGATATAGTTGTCTGCGACGGCTTCGTCGGCAATATCCTTTTAAAGGTTTCGGAAGGTCTTTCCCGGGCTATTCTTGGCTATTTCCGTCAGGAAATTGGCAGCTCATTCCGCTACAAGGTCGGGGCCAAGATGCTGCAGCCGGTTTTTTACGGCCTCCGTGAAAAGATTGATGATTCCGGATATGGCGGAGCTCCCCTGCTTGGCGTAAACGGCTTGTTGATAAAATGTCACGGTTCATCAAAGGCCCGTTCAATCGAGCAGGCTTTGCTCAAGCAGGCCTGCCCCTTTGTCCGCAAAAACGTAACCGCCAAACTGCAGGAAGCCCTGCAGCAAATCGCCCCCGCCGTGGAGGCTGATCAAGATGAGCGTTAAAAGTAATAACCCATACAGCACGATTATTACCGGCACCGGTTCTGCAGCCCCGGATCGGGTCCTGACCAACAGGGATCTGGAAAACATGGTTGAAACCAGCGATGAGTGGATTGTATCGCGGACCGGTATCCGCGAACGAAGAATTCTCGACCGCGCTTTTTCGGCGGTTGATCTTTCCGAGCAGGCGGCCCGAGCCGCCCTGGAGGCCGCCGGTCTTAGCCCTGAAGATGTCGACCTGATCATTGTTGCCACGGTAACGCCCGATCATCCCACCCCTTCAAACGCCTGCCTGCTCCAGGCCCGGCTTCAGGCCAACCGGGCCGCAGCGATGGATATTTCCGCCGGCTGTACCGGTTTCACTTACGCCTTAACCACTGCGCACCAGTTTGTTTGCGGCGGTTCCTGCCGCAATGCTCTTGTGGTTGGCACCGAAGTGCTGACCAGGGTAACCGACTGGGAAGACCGCGGTACCTGCGTTCTTTTCGGCGATGGTTCAGGCGCGGTGGTTCTTCAGCCGGCCCCGGAAGGAAGGGGCCTGATCGATTATACCCTGCGTTCCGATGGTCGCGGGGCCGAGCTTTTGCTTATCCCTGCCGGCGGAAGCGCGATGCCCGCAACCGCTGAAACGGTGGCGCAGCGTCTGCATACCGTTAAAATGAACGGCAATGAAATCTTCAAATTTGCCGCGCGGGTAGTTGAGGAATCACTGCAGGAGCTGCTGCAGGGTAACGGGTTTCAGCCCTCTGATCTTAAAGCGCTTTTTCTGCACCAGGCCAATTTACGCATTATAGAGCATATTCGTAAACGGCTTAAGCTCAAACCCGAAAACGTACCGGTGAATATCGATCGCTACGGCAACACCTCGTCGGCCTCCATACCGATTCTTCTCGACGAGGAAGTGCGCGCGGGACGGATTACTGAAGGCGACCTGGTCTCAATGATTGCTTTCGGGGCCGGGCTGACCTGGGGCGGCGTCCTCATGCGCTGGTAAATGCAGGCACAATAACCGATTAAATTTAGATTGGGGTAATTAATTTTGACAAAAACAGCTTTTCTCTTTCCCGGGCAGGGCGCCCAGTTCGTGGGGATGGGCCGTGATTTTTACCAGGCTTATCCTGCCGCCAGGGCGCTGTTCGAAGAAGCGGCAGCAGTTATGGGGCCGGAAATACTGAACGTTATTTTTGAAGGCCCTGAAGAAAAACTGCAGCTTACCGAATATACTCAACCGGCAATCCTCACCGTCAGTACGGCCATCGGCGCCGTGCTGGCTGATCGCGGTTTCAAACCGGATGCACTGGCCGGCCTCAGCCTGGGTGAATACAGCGCCCTTGTCTCAGCCGGATCGATTTCCTTCGCCGAAGCCCTGCCCCTGGTTAGTAAAAGAGGTATTTATATGCAGGAAGCAGTACCGGCCGGCGCCGGCAAAATGATGGCCATCATGGGGATTAGCCACGAAGAAGTGGAAAAAGCCTGTGCCGCTGTTGAGGGAGCAGGCCACGTTTCGCCTGCCAACTACAACTGCCCCGGCCAGACCGTTATCTCCGGCAGCAATGATGCGGTAGACCGCGCGGTTGAATTGGCCAGGCAGGCGGGGGCAAAAAGAATATCTCCCCTCAAAGTAAGCGCGCCTTTCCACTGCGCGCTGCTCGATCCGGTCTGCTCGCAGATGGCGGCCGAGCTGGAAAAGATAAAACTGCATAAACCGGCGGTCCCCGTCTACTTTAACGTTTCAGCCCAAATAGCTTCCGACCCGGTAAAGATTAAAGAGAACCTCGTTCGCCAGGTCAGCAGTCCCATCCTCTGGTCTGCCCTGATCGGGAATATGATCGATGCGGGGGTAGATACCTTTATCGGGATTGGGCCGGGGGACTCATTGAGCAGGCTGATGAAGCGGATCGCCCCGGAAAAGAACGCTTACAGCGTTGAAGACTGCGCTGCCCTCGAGCAAATGCTTGAAAGCGCGCCGACAGAGGTGAAAGATGAAAATGGATCTTAAAGGTAAAACGGCTATTGTTACCGGCGCATCGCGCGGAATCGGCAGGGCGACAGCCCTGGCCCTGGCCAAAGCCGGCGCTGACATTGTGATCAATTACAACCGCAGCGGGGAAGCCGCTGAAGAAGTGAAAGCGGAAATAGAGGCGGCAGGCTCCCGTGCCTTAAGCGTCAGGGCCGATGTCTCATCGTACAGTGATTGCGAAGCGCTGGCTTCAGCTGCTATTGATCATTTCAAAAGAATTGATATACTTATAAATAATGCCGGCATAACCGCCGATAACCTGCTGATCAGGATGAAACCTGACGAGTGGTCATCTGTTATCGATACTAACCTGACCGGGGTCTACAACTGTACCCGGGCGGTTATGCGCCCGCTCTTAAAACAGAAAAGCGGAGGCCGGATTATTAACGTAGCTTCTGTTTCAGGCATCTACGGCAACACGGGGCAGGCCAACTACGCCGCAGCCAAGGGGGGCGTAATCGCTTTCACAAAAAGCCTGGCCAAAGAACTTGGCTCAAGGAGTATCACGGTCAATGCTGTCGCCCCCGGATTTATCGAAACAGATATGACCGGGGAGCTCACGGAGCAGTTCAGGGAAGGGGTTCTCTCCCGGATTGCCCTGGGGCGCCTGGGCAGGGCGGAGGAAGTAGCGGAAGTAATTCTCTTCCTGGCATCGTCCGCTTCCTATGTTACCGGCCAGGTGATTGCAGTTGACGGTTGCCTCGCCCTTTAAAAAGAGACGGCGCGTTTTTGGGTGAAGGCCCGCCTGACAGGCAGGCAGTGCGCCCTTTAGCTATCATATGATGGTTTCACGGCGGAAGGAGGTGAAGAGGTGAGCGTTGACGCCAAGGTTAAAGGAATTATTTCTGATCAGCTGGAAGTAGCGGTTGAAAAATTGTCCATGGAAACGACCTTTGAAGATATAGATGCAGACTCGCTTGATATAGTCGAACTGGTTATGGCCCTGGAAGAAGAGTTTGACCTCGAAATATCCGATCAGGAAATAGAGAACATTAAAACTGTAGGAGACGTAATTAAATACATAGAATCGCAGGTATAATTCTCGCTCATTAATGCAACTTTTGTCCGCTTTTAGTTTAAACAGGCTGTATACCTGTTGGCTCTGTTTCTTTCGGGGCAGCTGCTTAGTGGCCCGCCGGTTGAGGCAGATTCAGCGTGTATACAGCCATAACTTCATTAAGCCGGATAGATTATTCTTTATTTGAAGGCGGCGAGATATCCTGCAGCGAGGTGACAGCATGAGCAGAGTAGTTATTACCGGCGTTGGCGTTATAACGCCCATCGGTTTAAACAGCGACCAGTTCTGGCAAAGCCTTGCCGGCGGGAAAAGCGGGATATCAGCAGTAAGCGGAATTGATGTCAGCGGCTACACCTCCCGGATCGGGGGCGAAATAAAAGAATTTGACCCTTCCGCCTACATGGATAAACGCGAGGCAAAGAGGATGGATCGTTTTACCCACTTCGGAGTCGCCGCCGCCCTGCAGGCCTGGCAGGATTCGGGCCTGGAAGGGTATCCCCTTGACAGGAACGAGGCGGGGGTTTTAGTCGGTTCCGGTATCGGCGGCATCCTTACAGTTGAAGAGCAGCTCAAAGTGCTGACTGAAAAAGGGCCGCGCCGGGTCAGTCCTTTCGTGATTCCCGCCCTAATCGCCAACATGGCGTCGGGCTATATCTCGATCCTGCTCGGTCTGAAAGGACCAAACACCACCGTAGTTACAGCCTGCGCTACTTCAACCCATGCAGTAGGCGACGCTTACCACATCGTTAAAAGGGGTGACGCCAATATAATGGTGGCAGGAGGGGCAGAAGCGGCAATCAGCCACCTGGCCTTTGCCGGTTTCGGTTCAGCCAGGGCTCTATCAACCAGGAATGATGACCCGCAAAAAGCTTCCCGTCCCTTCGACCGGGAGCGGGACGGTTTTGTCATGGGTGAAGGCGCAGGGGCCCTGATCGTGGAATCGCTCGATCATGCCCTGGCCCGCGGGGCGGAGATCTATGCCGAAATAACCGGCTACGGTATGTCCGGTGACGCCTACCACATGACAGCCCCTGATCCCGAAGGCTCAGGGGCGATCCTCTGTATGCAAAAAGCCCTGCGCAGCGCAGGACTTAAGCCCGAAGATCTGGATTACATAAACGCTCACGGCACTTCCACTGAATATAACGATAAGATTGAGACGGCGGCGATCAAGCAGGTTTTCGGCGAACACGCCTACAAGCTGGCTGTAAGTTCCACCAAGTCAATGACCGGGCACCTGCTGGGTGCAGCCGGCGCCGTAGAAATTATTGCTACCCTGTTATCAATGCGGCATAACACGATTCACCCCACCATCAATTACGAATACCCGGACCCGGACTGCGATCTCGATTATGTTCCCAATCAGGCCCGTCCCGGGGAGATTAATAAGGCCCTTTCTAATTCTTTTGGCTTTGGCGGTACCAACGCATCAATTGTTGTCGAAAGGTATTTGTCCTGAAAGAGAGAACTATATAAAAAATGAACTGGTCTGATCAGGTTAAGCAGTTGCTTGATGATCTCGGTTGGGAACGGGGGAACATTAAGCTCTATATTCAGGCGCTTACCCATACTTCATATGCCCATGAAAGGGGGCATAGCCGCGCCAACAACGAAAGGCTCGAATTCCTCGGCGATGCCGTCCTCGAGCTGATAGTCAGCGACTATCTTTATTTTACCTACCCCCGGATGTCAGAAGGAAAAATGACCAAGCTCAGGGCAGACCTGGTCTGCGAAGCGTCGCTCGCCCGGGTTGCCTTCTCGCTAAACCTGGGCCAGTACTTAAGGCTTGGGAAGGGAGAAAGAGTGGGGGGAGGCAGCAGCAGGCCGTCGCTGCTGGCTGACGCCGTGGAAGCTTTGATCGGGGCCCTTTACCTCGACCAGGGGATTGAAACGGCCAGGAAGCTGGTCTTAGAGCTATATGAACCGATCCTGATCGATCTGAAAGAAGGAATTCTCAGGCGCGATTATAAAACCCTGCTGCAGGAATATTCCCAGGCAGGATTTTCGATAACCCCGGCATATAACATCATCGGTGAAAGCGGGCCCGATCATGAAAAAGAATTCGAAGCGGTTGTGCTCTTAAGCGAAAAAGTAGTCGGACGCGGTAAAGGACGCAGCAAAAAGGAGGCGGAGCAGGAAGCGGCAAAGCAGGCCTGGAATAAACTGACCCCATGAAGAAATGTCCCAACTGGAAGGAGATGCGTTAAGGATTATGGAAACCTTAAAAGTATCGGCCCATTCCAAACCGAAAGCCCTTGCCGGCGCCCTGGCTGCTGTAATCAGGAAAGACGGGGCTGTTGAGCTGCAGGCAATCGGAGCGGGCTCTATCAACCAGGCGGTTAAGGCTATCGCAATTGCCCGGGGTTTTGTGGCCCCAAACGGCATCAATCTGATCTGTATCCCAACATTTGTTGAACTGGAAATTGGCGGCGAAGAAAGAACAGCCATAAAATTTACAGTAGAGTCAAGGTAAGGAGTTGGACGATTGTACCTTAAGCGGATGGAGCTATTCGGCTTCAAGTCTTTTGCCGAAAAAACTGAACTTGAATTCAGCCCCGGAATAGCGGCGGTAATCGGCCCCAATGGTTGCGGCAAAAGTAATATTGTCGACGCCGTGCGCTGGGCCTTAGGGGAGCAAAGCGTAAAATCGCTGCGCGGCAGCCGCATGGAGGAGATTATCTTTTCCGGCAGCGAAAGCCGCAAAGCGCTTAATTTTGCCGAAGTGTCGCTGACTTTTTCCGGGTCTGCCGATTACCTTAACCTGGATTACGACGAAGTTACCATTACAAGACGCCTGTTCCGTTCAGGCGACAGCGAATACTACATCAATAAATCTCCCTGCCGGCTAAAAGATATTACCGAACTCTTTCTCGACACTGGCCTGGGTAAAGACGCCTATTCGGTGATCGGCCAGGGGCGCGTTGAGGAGATCATTAACAGCCGCCCCGAGGAACGCCGCGAAATATTTGAGGAAGCGGCAGGTATATTTAAGTACAAGCTGCGTAAAAAAGAAGCTCGCCGCCGCCTCGACGAGACAGGCGATAACCTGGTCCGGGTCCAGGACCTGATCTTTGAACTGGAAACCCAGATCGAACCCCTGCAGGAACAGGCAGAGGTGACCCGCCGGTACCGGTCTTTAAGGAGCCTGGTTGAGGCGGGCGAAAAAGAGCTGCTTTCTTTTCAGCTGGCCGGGTCCACGGAAAAGCTGAAAAAAGTTGAAAAAAGCCTGCAAAACGTTAACGATTCCCTGCTTGAAGCGGCTTCCAAAGGCAGCTTTCACGAAAAAGAATACCAGGATCTGAAAAAAGAACAGCACGATCAGCAG
The DNA here is from genome assembly GCA_007132095.1 of Syntrophomonadaceae bacterium. Lineage (GTDB taxonomy): Bacteria > Bacillota > Dethiobacteria > DTU022 > DTU022 > SLPH01. Next base: position 11,309 of record SLPH01000066.1, read on the forward strand.
GCCGTACTTGCCGCCTGCGATCAAAAACTGCAGGCGCTGACCCGTTCTGTTGAGCAGCAGGAAAGCGAGCTGCGCATCCTGGGCGAGCGCGAGGAACGCTACCGCGATCAGATCGACAAGGGAGAGCAGCGGCTGCTGCACCTTGATCAGCTTTCCGCCCAGCTGACCGGGCAGAAAGAGCAGACAGAGAAAGATCGGGCTGCCAAAGAGACCCTGGCTGAAGAGGAAGAACAAACCCTAATTGCGCTAAGGGAACAGCTGGCGGAGCTAGAAAAAAGCGCCATTGCCACCGAGGTTGGTGAACAGCAGGAAAAGCTTTTCCGTATTTCGGCCCGACGCGAAGCCGATAGCGGCGCCCTCGCCGACCTTCGGGAAAGGCAGCGCGGGCTGGCTGAACGCCTGGAAGAGCTGCGGCAGGGTGAAACTACCCTCAATGAAGAGCTGAAAACCTGCGAGCAGCGCACTGCTGCTATTGGGCAGGATTTAGAGCAGGCCATGGAAAAACTTGATCGCGCCGGGATTGTTGAAAAAGATGCAGCCCTGAAACGCGATCTTGCTGCAGAAAAACAGGGCCAGGCTATTGCCGGAGAGCAGCGGGTCCGCGAAAAACTGCACGGTTTGCAGAGCCGCCTCAAGCTGCTGCAAGAGCAGCAGTCGGCCTTAACCGGCTACTATCGCGGGGTACGCGAAGTTATGCAGGCCAGGTTGAAACTGCCGGGGCTGATCGGTCCCGTAGCCGACCTGATCAGGGTCCCCGCCGATTACGTGCAGGCGGTGGAAACAGCCCTTGGCGGCGCCCTGCAGCACCTGGTAACCGAAACTGAGCAGGCAGCTCATGCCGCTATTAGCCACCTGAAAGGGATTAACGGTGGCTGGGCTACATTTTTACCTCTTGATGTTCTTCATGCCGGGGCCGATCCGCAGTCGCGTTACCCCGGCTGGGATAAAATTGAAGGAGTAATCGGCCGGGCTTCCGACCTGGTCGAAACTGACCCGCAGTATCGCCCCATTATCAGCTACACCCTTTCTCCCGTCGTAGTTTGCGCCGATTTGAAAAGCGCCTCGAAAGCTGCCCGTCATCTAAAGCACAGCTGCCGTGTTGTAACCCTGGACGGTGAAATTATTAACCCCGGCGGTTCGATCCGCGGCGGCAGTATACCGAAGCGTAACGCCGGAATGCCGCTCGGCAGAAGGCGTGAAATAGAAGCCCTGGAAGAGGAAAGCCGGGTTCTGGAAAAGGACCTCCGGCAGGCGGCTGATGCTATGCAGAAGGCCGCTGAAGAGCTGAAACAGGCTGCCCGCAATCTTGAAGAAGCCAATGCGGGGAAACTGCAGGCCGAAGAAAAACTCAAAGAGCTGCAGAAGCGCCTGGAATCTGCAGACCGCGATCGCGAAATAACCGCAGATCGCCTTTCCGCCCGCCGAGACGAACTGCGGCGGACCCGGGAAGAACAGGACGCCCTGAAAAGCCGCGAGGATGAACTTAAAGAAAGGGTCGAGCAGGCGGCGGCCGAAATAACCGGGCTGGAATCCGGACTTGCCGGTAGGAGGGAAGATTACCAGAAACACCTTGATGCCAGGAAAGATCTGGAAACAAAGGTTACCGAAACCCTGGTCAGGAAAAACTCTTATCTCGAGCAGGCTCAGAACTGCGCGGTGCGTATCAGTGATATTAAAAACAGCATCAATGGTCCTGCCGAGGAAAAAGCCCGCCTTTTGGAAGAGATGGAAAATTACCGCCGGGAGCTTCAGGCTATCGAAGATGGCCGCTCAGCCGCCAAAACGGCCAAAGAAGCGCTTTTATCGGAGCAGGCCGCCCTTGTAGCCGAGTATGACCGTTTGAAAAGGGAAAACAGCCGCATTGAAGCCGCCCTGATCGAACTTGAAGAGGAAGGCCGCCGGGCTCAGGGCCAGGTCAGTCGCCAGGAAAGGCGCGAGCGCCAGCTTTCGATGGAAAAAGCTACCCTGGAAACGGAGATCAATTACATGGAGCTCCGTTTTAAAGAGCTCTTCCGCACCCTCGACCCGGTTCCGGTAGAAGACGGCTACGATCCCGAACTGGCCCGGCAAAACCTGCAGAACCTTAAAGACGACATGGAAAGCCTGGGCGAGGTAAACCTGGGCGCCATCGAAGAGCTGGAACGTCTTGAAGAACGAATCAACTTCCTGAAAAACCAGCAGGATGACCTGCGCAAAGGCGAAGCTGAACTGCGTAAAGTCCTGGCTGAAATCGATCAGCGCATGGAATTTTATTTTAAAAGCGCCTTTGAAAAGATCAGCGCCAACTTCAGCGACACCTTTAGCGAGCTATTTGAAGGCGGGCAGGTTATTCTCAAACTGAGCGATCCTGAAAACATCTTAGAATCCGGGATTGATATTGTTGCCCAACCCCCCGGCAAAAACCTTCAAAATATCACCCTGCTTTCTTCAGGCGAAAAGGTGCTCACCGCAATTGCCCTGGTTTTTGCCATCCTCCGTTTTAAACCGGCTCCTTTTTACCTGCTGGATGAAGTAGAGTCAACTCTTGACGATGCAAACCTCTACCGCTTTACCGGCTTCCTGAAACAGGCAGCCAGGGAAAACCAGTTTATCCTCATAACACACCGTAAGCGGACCATGGAAGAATCGGAGATCCTCTACGGGGTAACCATGCCTGAACCGGGGGTTTCGAACCTGATGTCGCTTAAACTGGAACAATCGAAATTAGCAGGAGGGATGTAACCATTTTGAGCCTGGTCCAACAGTTTAAAGATACGCTTACCCGAAGCCGGCAGGGTTTCCTGGGCCGCCTGGGCGATCTCTTTGGCGGCGGTGAGATTGACGAAGAATTTTATGAAGAACTGGAAGAGATCCTTGTCTCCGGTGACGTGGGCGTTCAAACAACGCTAAAGCTCGTCGAAGAACTGCGCGAAGAAATAGCCGCCCGCAGGATCAGGGAACGATCGGAAGCAAGAGAACTGCTCGAAGATATCTTAGGCAAACTGCTTCAAACCGCGGCCGAACCGGTAACACCGGAACAGCCTCCCCTGGTGATTCTCCTGGTCGGGGTTAACGGCTCCGGTAAAACAACATCGATCGCCAAACTGGCCCACTTCTACAAGCAGCAGGGAAAAAAAGTACTCCTCGTGGCCGGCGACACTTTCCGGGCCGCCGCTGTCGAACAGCTGGAAATCTGGGCCAAAAGGGCCGGGGTCGATATTATCAAGCAGCAGCAGGGAACAGATCCGGCCGCCCTTTATTTTGACGCCGTTAATGCAGCCGTTGCCCGCAAGGCCGATGTCCTTATCGGCGATACAGCCGGCCGTCTTCATACCAGCGATAACCTGATGGATGAGCTGAACAAAATCTACCGGGTTATCAACCGCAACCTGGAAGGCGCCCCCCATCAGGTTCTTTTAACCGTAGATGCCACTACCGGCCACAACGCCGTAGCCCAGGCTGAGAAATTTAATCAAACCCTGCCCCTGACCGGGCTTATCCTTACCAAACTTGACGGAACGGCCCGCGGCGGAATCGTGGTCGGAATCAGGGATCAGCTCGATATCCCTGTCAGCTACATTGGAACGGGAGAAAAAATCGAAGATCTTGCCCCCTTCGATCCCCGGGCTTTTACCGCCGCCCTGCTCCAGGCTTAGCCGCTGCCAGCCGGGCCGGTTAACACGGGGCTGCCGGTAGCACAAGTATTTAAACCCGAGGAGCTGACAACCATGCTCTCAAGCCACTCTTTTTTCGATCTTGCCGATAACCCTTTCGCGGGAATCTTTGCCGGAACAGAGTACGTCTGGGAAGGTTTAACTAAAATCAAACAATACCTCTTAGAAACCCTGCAGCCGAATGCCGCCGCGATCAGAAGGGGAGAAACAGCGGTAATGCAGACGGCCGTTCTGCATGAAGGGAAAATCTATTTTGGCGGCTTCACAATCGATCGCTCCGGCAAAAAGCCGGTCGTGTCCATGGAAGGCGAAGTTCTTCCCCGGGCCTCAATTATCTATGCCGGATCTTACCTGATGGATGACCTGATCTCCATCGGCAAAGGCAGCGTTGTCGAGCCTGGCGCCATGATCAGCGGCCCCGCTGTCATCGGCGATCACTGCGAGGTCCGCCAGGGCGCGTATATCCGCGGCGATGTTCTAATCGGCAGCGGTTGTGTTATCGGCCACACCACGGAAATCAAATCTTCCGTCATGCTCGGCGGCAGCAAAGCCGGCCATTTTGCCTATATCGGCGACAGCATCCTCGGCCGGGTCAACCTTGGCGCAGGCACCAAGCTGGCCAATTTGAAGATGATCCCCTCATCGGTTACCATCACCGTTGAAGGTGAAAAGTATGACACCGGCCTGCGCAAGTTCGGCGCAATCCTGGGCGACGGTGTGGAAACGGGATGCAACAGCGTCACTACGCCGGGCTCGCTGCTCGGCAAAAACACCCTGCTCTACCCGAACACAACCGCACGCGGCTATTACCCGCCCGATACTTTTATCAAGTGCAGGCAGAATATTAAAAAAGGCAGCTTGCGCTAGAAAGATGACAGACCTGGTCAGCCTGCTTAAACAAAAGGGCCCCATGATCGGTAAAGAGCTCTGCCTGCAGACACGGTCCGGTGAGTTTTCACTCTGGCGGGCCTGCAGCAAGCAGGAAGAGCTAACCATGGTCAGTATGGGCAGCCGCTATTTACGGCTCGATCGCCAGGTAGAAGGTTATGCCCGCCTCTCGCCTTCGATTATGCGCGAATTCAGCAGTTATACCGTGACCGGGCATCGCTCTGACAGCGGAGCGGTGCATGAAAAAGCATCCGCCCTTCGCGAAGAGATCTCTGCAATCAGCCGCCGAAAGCTGACCCTGGCCGCCGATGTTGCCCGCCGCCTGGTAGAAGGGAGCAGCGATCGCGAACTCCTGGCCGCTAAAACCTGCTTCATCATTGCCGGCGACGTGGTTTACAACATGGCCCATGCCGAACCCCGTCCCGAACAGTCTACTGGCGAACTGGTTAGAGGTTCCGATCTTGACGTCATCGTAGTGACGGAAAACCTGCCCCCGGCCGCAGCGGAAGCGCTTGACGCCGCAATGTACAGGGAAAAGCATAACCTTTTGGTCAACCCTGCCCTGAAAGAGGAACTGGACTACCTGGTCAAAGATATCGAGACAGTGCAGAAGCAGCTCTCCTTTGCAGGCTTCAAAAATATGGTAGCCGCCAAGATCCTTCACGAAGGCTGTTACCTCTACGGAAGCCGCCTTCTTTTTGAAAAAATTAAAGAGATGCTCGTCGATTGCGGGATACCCGCCAAAATCGGAGCCCTGGAAGAAAAGGCTGCCCGGGAACGCCTCGATGCCGAAGCGATCCTGCTCGGGCTTTGCAGCAGCGACAGCGGCAGCGGGCATATGAACCTTTTTTACACAACCGAGGAAAAAGAAGAGATCTTTTAAATCTTGCAGGCTGGCGATAGAACGGATCCGAAAGCGGTGATGAGAATGTTAAACCTGGAAATAGTCAAAAATTACGACGAGCTCAGCGACAGGGCCGCCGCAAAGGTTGCAGCCCTGGTCAAAGAAAAGAGGGATGCCGTGCTCGGACTGGCAACGGGCGCCACACCTGAAGGCATGTATGCCCGGCTGGTCCGGATGCACCGGGCTGAAGAGGTTAGTTTCAGCTCCGTGACAACCTTTAATTTGGATGAATACGAATCGCTGCCGCCCGGGCATCCGCAAAGTTACCACTACTACATGCACCGCCACTTCTTCAGCCACATCAACATCTCCCCGCAGAGGATCAACATTCCCCTTTGCAGCGGCCTCAGTGTTGAAGCGTTCTGCCTCGACTACGACAGCCGGATCGAAGCGGCCGGCGGCATTGACCTGCAGATTCTCGGCATCGGTTCCAACGGCCACGTCGGCTTCAACGAACCGGCGAATAGTCTCTTACTCGGCACCCACCTGGTGGAACTGGCAGAAGAAACAATCCGGGACAACAGCCGCCATTTCGATTCGCCGGGTGACGTGCCCCGCCGGGCGATCACTATGGGGATCGGTTCCATAATGCAGGCCGGGGAAATAGTTCTCCTTGCTTCGGGAAAGGGTAAGGCCCGCGCTATTGCCGACTCGCTCTCAGGCCGGGTAACTACCGCAGTGCCCGCTTCACTGCTGCAGCTCCATCCCCGCGTTACTTTCATCATTGACA
>SLPH01000154.1 GCA_007132095.1 Syntrophomonadaceae bacterium
CTCCTGGCCGGCAGGGCTGCTTCTTTGTTTAAGGTATTTTGATGTCGCAGTTCGCAAATTATTAATCAGTGCTTCATTGTTTTTATGCTGCACAGGGCAGCTATCTATATCGACAAGCCGGTGGCTCCCGCTTTCCAGGAACCCTACGGCAGGGCGCTCATTTTTAATTTCTAAACGAACAACGGCCTTATTGCGGTAGCGCCAGGGTTTTTCCATTCCCAGCACCGGGGAAACCTCTGCAGTAAAGCCGCCGATGCGCTGCAGGGCGGCTTCGATTCTGTTTTTTTTCCAGGCCAGCTGTTCCGCATAGGCGAAGTGCTGTAAGGTGCAGCCCCCGCAGCGGCCAAAATAGCGGCAGCGCGGTTCAACTCGCTGCGGGGAGTTCTTCTTTATCTGGATCAATTGGGCATCGGCATAGTTTCTGCGCACAACGCCTACCCGGACTTTAGCTTGTTCTCCCGGCAGAATTCCCGGAACAAAGAGAGTAAAACCCTCATGCCTGGCCACGCCGGCTCCGCTGTGATTCAAATCCACACAGTTTGTTTCCAGGATTTGATTCGTTTCGACAGGGGGTCTGTTTCTTGCCACCATGATTAACCTTAAACCCGGGCCAGGCGGGCGATGTATAGGACCACAACCGCCCCGAGAAAAGCAACTATGATGGTAGTTAAGTCGAAGCCCCTGATCGGTTGGGCGATATTAAAAAGCGCTCCGGCCAGCCACCCGCCAACCACGGCTCCAACGATGCCGATTACGATATTGCCAAAAAGGCCAAAACCGCGCCCTTTCATAACCAGTCCGGCTAACCAACCGGCGATAGCTCCAACAAGCAGCCAACTGAGAATTCCCATTACTTCACCTCGTCATAATTGAATAGACGCCTGAGTATGCTAAAATTCTATCATCTGCGCCGGCAAGGCACAAGCAGGGTAGTGAACAACCAGTGAAAAGGGATGCCGGTTTTATTGAACTGCCCCGCGCTGTATATAGTCCCTGTTACAAATGGCGTGAGCGGTGTGCTATAATTTCTTTAACTGGTGCTCGGAGAGGGTGGTTTTTCTGGCTGGCGCAGGTAGAAAAGGCAAGGTGCTGGTGGCGATGAGCGGGGGCGTGGACAGTTCGGTCGCAGCCCTGCTGCTAAAAGAAGAAGGGTATGAAGTGCACGGCGTTACGATGCGGCTCTGGCGCGACCCCGGTTCGGTTCGCGCTGCGACAGATGAAGGCAATTTGACTCCTGATCCAGGCGAAGAGGCCGCTAAAGTTGCGGCCGCCATGGGGATACCTCACCGGGTTGTTGACTTACAGGATGTTTTTTATAACCGCGTGGTCTGTAACTTCACCGGTGAATACAGCCGCGGCCGCACCCCTAATCCCTGCGTGGATTGTAACCGTTCCATCAAGTTCGGGCTCCTTTTTGAGGAGGCCGTCACGCTTGGTTTCGATAAGCTTGCTACCGGTCATTATGTCCGTATCGCCCAGGATCATCCAGGAGGGAAGTTTAGGCTTCTAAAGGGTCTGGATCCTGGTAAAGATCAGAGCTACATGTTATACGTACTGGGTCAGCAGCAGCTGAAGATGCTCTTGTTTCCGCTGGGCGAGAGGAGCAAGGGAGAGGTCCGCGGCATAGCTGAGCAGCATAACCTGGCCGTGGCCAATAAGGAGGAGAGCCAGGAAGTTTGCTTTATTCCCGACAACGATTACCGTTCTTTTGTTGAGCGAAGCTGCCCTCAGGCAGCCATACCGGGTTTTATCGTCTCCGGGGACGGGGAAGTGCTCGGTCGCCATCGCGGGATTGCTTTCTATACCATTGGCCAGCGTAAAGGCCTGGGTTTAACTACAACAGAGCCTTATTATGTCGTCTCAATTGTTGCCGAAGAGAACAAGATTGTGGTCGGGCCGCTTGAGGGCGTCTTCAGCAGCGGCCTGGTTGCAGGAAAGCTGAACTATATTGGAGGAACTCCACCGTTGGATTCGCTTGAAATTGAGGTAAAAATTCGTTATCGCGCCCCGGTTGTTACCGCTACCCTTGTTCCCTTCCCGGACGGGACCGCACGGGTGTTTTTTAAGGAAAAGCAGAAAGCGGTCTCCCCCGGGCAGTCTGCCGTATTCTACAGGGGAGAAGAGGTTCTGGGCGGAGGAGTAATAGAATCTGCGCTGTAGTTTTCCGATAAAGGGTTTTCCTGCCATATGCTCTGAAGATAAATCCGCTTGCTGCCTGCTAAGGTTTGCCTTTCCCGGACTACCCTTACATGAAATCGATCGTTAATGGGTTGATGCGCTGGTGAGGCTGCTTACCGGAGTTAAGCTACTTCCGGTTATTGCTGACGGTGGTTTTAAAAATCGGCTTTCGGGCCTTCTTCAAGCGATGCCAGGTGGCAGGTTTCGTTTACCTTCCCGATTATGAATTCGCCTTTTCCATACTCCAGCACATTAACACAGGCAGTATCCTGCTTGATTTTCCAGAAAGGCTTCAGGTTTGTCCCCAGGACCAGGCAAAGCAAAACCTTGTTTACCACCCTGTGGGTTACTATAACCAGGTCGCCGGCGCTGCTATTTTCAGCAAGATTGTAAAGCCCCGCTTCGGCTCTTTTTGCCAGTGCATTGAGGTTGTCTCCGCCCGGAAACCGGACCCGGTCGGGCTCTTTGGCCCAGCGCCGGTATAGTTCGGGGTATTTTGCCGCTACGTCTTCCCGCGGCATACCCTGCCAATCCCCGAAATCGAGGTCGTTGAACGCTTCATCAGACTTAACATGGGCCGGGCTAAACCGCCCGGCCGCAATTTGAGCTGTTTCCATAGCTCTTGTCAGCGGACTGGCGAAAAAAGCGGGCTCATGCAGGTCCTGCCCGGCCAGGTATCGACCCACCAGTTCAGCCTGCCTGCGCCCTTTTTCGTCCAGTGGAACATCGGATCTGCCCCTAAAGACTTCCTCCCGGTTCCAGGCTGTTTGCCCGTGCCTGATCAGGTAGATTGTTTTCATTCCATATTCCTCCCTCTAGCGCCTGCGGCCGCAAAATATTTTCGCAGCCATACGCCGCAGAACAGCCAGCTGTTTACGGCCTGCCAGCTGTTGCTTGTAAAACCGCTCAAAAAAAAGGCTATTACCGCACCCGGCAGGCCGAATAGTGCCTGTTTTTAATCTAAACACAGAGACAGGGTTAAAGCAAGCAAAAGGGTTACCATAATTGGCTAAAATCGCTTGATAGTAGTGGATTTTGCCGGAATCCCGGTTGATTTCAGGGAGTTGGCCGCATAAGTGATAAGACCGCCCTTCATCCTAACCTATGGACAATTTCGATGAAACCTGCAAAAAGCTTACACTGCCTGTAATAGCGCCGGTTTAAGAAGGATAAGCAAGAAAAACCGAGAAAGTTTATTAGGGTCCTCTGGGACCTGGCGGACCGTTGTTATTGCTACTGGCGGCTGCCACTGGCTCATGCAATAATGGTTCGATGATCAGGTTTGGTTTAAATTACTGGAAAGGCGGGCGATTAAGTTTGAATAGAGAGCGCAACAACCTGGACAGGCCTGCACCGGTTCAGGCTGCGGAAAGGATAAGCGAAATAGATATTGTCAGGGGCATTGCCCTGTTCGGGATCCTCATGGTCAACATGGCGTTTTACAAGTATCCCGTTTATGTTGTCAGAACTCCGACTGAATATGCTGCGGGAGCGGAGCAACTTGGAGCCTGGCTGATCCAGCTATTTTTTACTGGAAACTTCTATGCCATATTCTCTTTCCTCTTTGGATTAGGCTTCTACATTTTTATGGACAGGACCCTGAAAAAAGGTTTCGAACTGGCGCCTCTTTACCGCAGGCGGCTTTTTGGGCTTATGTTTTTCGGCCTGGTTCACCTGCTATTATTTTGGTCTGGTGATATCCTCTTTACCTACTCCCTGGGCGGGTTCTTTCTGCTCATGTTTCGTAATAAGTCTCTCGTTTCAATCCGGCGCTGGATTATCGGCTTATTTATCTTTTCCCTGCTGCTTTACAGCCTATTTGAATTCCTTAACCGGATTAGTGAGGTCTTCATGCCTGAAGAGTATGATGCCATCATCGGCCAGTTGATTGCTGCCGGCATGGTCGCCTACCGGGAATATGGGTTTTTGGAACTGGCCGCTTTTCGTATAATGGTGGAAGTACCCTATGTTGCTATAAGCCTGGTGGCCTGGATTCCCGCCGTGCTCGGCTTTTTCCTCTGCGGCCTCTATGTCGGCAAACTTAAGGTATTCGAAAATCTCCCTGCCCACCGTAATTTACTGCTGAAAGCACGCAATGCTGGCCTTACGGTGGGACTACTGCTGCTTCTCTGTTACGTGGTTGTTGAGATTGGCCTGGTAACCCTGCCTTATCTAACCCATCACATCTTGCTGGCGGCTTTAAACTATGCCGCTTCAATATTTCTATTCCCCGCTTATATCGCCCTGATTTTGCTGGCGGTTCAGGGCGGAGGCTTCTGCAGCAAATTCCTGGCCCCGGTGGCTTATGCGGGAAGGATGGCCCTGACCAACTACCTTTCACAAACCCTGATCTGCGTATTCCTTTTTTACGGTTTCGGTTTGGGGTTTTATGCCCGGGTATCGGTTATAAACGGGATCTTGATTACCCTGGCCATATTCCTGGTTCAGGTTGCCTGGAGCAATATATGGCTGCGCCACTTCAAGTATGGCCCCATGGAATGGGTCTGGAGAATTCTCACTTACAAAAGGCTGCAGCCACTTAAGATACGTGACTAAAATGCTTAAATTTTGTTATAATGGGTAAAATAACCTGTTTAGTGAGATAGTTATGCGTCAATAAAAAGGATAGTGCCTTACGGATGCTCGTGTTTACCAGGAAAGTCAAAGGAAACGAGGCCTTTTGAAAAAATACAGCCTGCAATAGACTATGGCGCGAGGAGATGTTTTGCTATGGGAAATAAGCGTTTTCCAAGAATGACTGCTGACGAAGCGGCAGAACTGATTAAGCATAATCAAACAGTAGCTTTTAGCGGCTTTACCGCCGCCGGTGCAGCCAAGGTTTTGCCCAGGGCCCTGGCTGATAAGGCCCGTGCTCTGCATGCAATGGGAGATCCCTTTAAGCTGAGGGTATTGTCCGGAGCCTCAACGGGCGAACTCGACGACATCCTGGCCGGGGCTAATGCAGTTTCGTGGCGCGCTCCTTACCAATCGTCCCGGGTTATGCGCGACCTGATTAACCGCCAGGAAATCGAGTTTACAGACATGCATCTTTCACACCTGCCCCAGGCGGTTCTTTTCGGCTTCCTGGGCAATGTGGACTGGGCTATAGTTGAAGCTTCGGAGATTACCACTGACGGCAGGGTTTACCTGACAACTTCTATCGGCGCTTCACCAACTTTTCTGCAGTGTGCCGAAAATGTGATCATTGAACTGAACCGTTATCATTCGGTTCGTTTGAGCGAAATGGCTGATATTAGAATGATGCCCTCGCCGCCGCACCGCAGCCCCATCCCAATTTATGACCCCCTGAACAAAATCGGCCTGCCTTACGCTTCGGTAGATCCGAATAAAATAGTTGCGATAGTTGAGAACCATGAGCCGGATTCTACCCAATCGCTTGATCAACCTGATGAAGTCAGTCGCACAATCGCTCACCAGGTGGTCGAGTTCCTTTTAAGCGAGCAGAGGGCCGGCCGTATTCCGGCTGAATTTTTACCGCTCCAGGCGGGGGTCGGTAATATCGCCAACGCGGTAATGTCCTGTTTGGCTGATGAACCGGATATACCCCCCTTCAAGATGTATACTGAAGTATTCCAGGACGCCCTGGTTGATCTGATGGAACAGGGCAACCTGATTGGGGCCAGCACCTGCAGCCTCACCGTTTGCGATGAGAACCTGCAGCGGATCTATAACAACCTTGATTTTTTTACTCCCCGGATAGTAATGCGTCCGCAGGAGATGTCGAACAACCCGGGTATCATTCGCCGCCTGGGAGTCATCGCCCTTAACACCGCGATTGAGTTCGATATCAGCGGCCACACCAATTCTACTCATGTCTGCGGAAGAGATATCATCAATGGCATTGGAGGCAGCGGAGATTTTATGCGTAATGCTTATCTTTCCATTTTCATGGCTCCATCCGTTGTGAAAGACGGCAGGGTTTCCACTATCGTGCCTATGGTAACCCACCCCGACCATAACGAGCACTCGGTGCAAATATTTGTAACAGAACAGGGCCTGGCCGATTTACGCGGTTTGGGTCCACGTGAGAAAACCCGGGTCATAATCGATAAATGCGCCCATCCTGACTATCGTGACTACCTGCACCGGTATGCAGCGGAATCTCCGGGGGGGCATATCAACAACGACCTGCACCGCTGTTTTGAAATGCACAACAGCCTCTTAGAAATTGGAACAATGAAGTTTTGGGAATAGCGGGGCAAAGTATAAAGTATACGGCTGAACTAATTGGATAACAGGCAGGATGGAGGGAGCGCCTTGCAGCTTTACACTGCGCTGAAAAAAATGCTCGAGGAAGGGACCGACGCCGCGCTTGTTACTGCCGTGGAGAATGGAACCGAAAAGGGCGGAACAGGGCAGAAAGCCCTTTTCTCCGGAAGCAAAGTTGTATACAGCACTTTTAGTGATGAGATAACGCTTCAGCTCCAGGAAAAAGCTCTTGCCCTGATCAGTCCCGGCGCCTCGCTGACCATGCAGGTGGACAGTATGGAGGAGGGACGGTTACAAGTTTTCGCGGAACGATTTCTGCCGGCCCCCCGCCTGATCATACTGGGAGCAGGCCATGTAGGCGCTGCAGTGGCAAGGATCGCCGCAAACCTTGATTACAAGATCTACCTGGTTGATGATAGACCTTCCTTTGCCGCGCCTTCTCTTTACCCTTACGCAGAAAAAGTTATCTGCGATCAATATGAAAGCGCTCTGGAAAAAATAGAACCTTCGCCTTCCGACTATATAGTCATTGTTACCCGCGGCCACCGCCACGATCACCTCTGTGTAAGCAAAGCCCTGCGCAGGCCGGCTGCCTATATTGGTATGATTGGCAGCAAACGCAAGGTTAAGGGCCAGTTGGTCAGCCTGCGCGCCGAAGGGTTTGATGAAAGTGACTTAGCCCGAATATATGCGCCGATCGGCCTGCCGATAGGCGCTGTCACCGAAGGGGAGATTGCTCTTAGCATCCTCTCTGAAATCACCCGGGTCAGACGTGAACTCTACCCGGGCGAAGCGATCCAGGAAGAGGTGCTTAATGCCCTCACCCTGCTGGAAAAAGAAGGTGGCAAAGCGGTCCTGGCAACATTAGTTTCAGCCCTTGGTTCCACGCCGCGCAAAAGCGGATCCCGCCTGCTGATCCAGCAGGATGGCGCAATGATCGGCACTATCGGCGGCGGTTGCGGTGAAGCTGAAGTTAAAAGGGAAGCCTTAACCTGCCTTGATCAGAACCGGTCTAAACTGATCCGCCTCGAACTTACCGCTGAAGCTGCTGCCGAAGAAGGTATGGCCTGCGGCGGACTGCTGCAGGTTTTCCTCGAACCGCTCGCCTGGTCCGGATAGATTCTGTTCTCAGTGCGCTGCGGTTGTGCTAAAATAAGGACACGCCAAGATAGGAGTGATATGATGCAAAAAAAGCTCTGCTCAATCATCTTGCTGCCGGCCCTGCTCCTTTTTTTATTGCTCTCCCTAAACCCCTCCCGGGCTGCGGCAGAAGAGCTCTATTTCACGATTCTACATACCAACGATGAGCACGGGTCGCTGATTCCACACTCTGCCTCCGTTGATTTTCACCCCTACCGCGACAATCCGGCCATAGGCGGTTATGCCCGTCTTGCCACAGCCGTTAACCAGATCAGGGAACAAAAATCAGAAAACGGCGAACCCGTTCTGCTCTTTTCCGCCGGAGACTTCATTGGCGGATCGCCTTACAGCTGGCTCGTGCCGCGCGGGTTTGTTTATGAAATCTTAATCAAGCACGAGATCGGTTACAATGCAGTTGTTGTAGGTAACCATGAATATGATTACGGCGCCAATGTCCTGGCCGATTACCTGCTTAGCGCAGGCTATCCGGCAGCTCATGCTCAAACCGTTGTCCTTGCCTCGAACAGCGTGGTTCCGCCGGATCATCCCCTGGGTCGACACGGCCTGTTCCGTGAAACCAGGGTTATCGATCTGCCCAACGGTCTCAAGGTAGGGTTTTTTGGCCTGATCGGCAAACAGGCCATATCTTATACCACCAATCATGATCCGGTCACCTTCCGGGATCAGCATGAAACTGCCGGGCGCATGGTCGCTGCCCTGCAGGAGCAAGATGTTGATGTGATCATTGCCATCACCCATGCCAATGTGGAGGAAGATCGAGAACTGGCCCTTGCCGTTCCCGGGATCCATGTTATAGTAGGAGGACACTCGCACGATGCTCTGTATGAACCTGTATTCGAAAATGACACAGTCATAGTTCAGGCCGGCTCGCTTCTTGAATACATGGGCTGCCTTGAACTGGCTTATGATCCTGAAAGCGGGCTGGTTCGGGTTCGCAATGAAGAAAGCGAAACTCCTTATTTACACAGGCTTGATTCAAGCTACGAAATGGATCCCGCAATAGGTGCCATGATAGAAGAAGCGACAGAAGAACTAAATGGTCTGGTTTCTGAAATGACCGGGGGCTTGTTTACTGATGTTTTGGATGTGGTAGCCTATTCTGATTTTGTTATGCCCAACGTTCCACCGCGTCAGGAATCACCCTTTGGCAACTTTATTGCCGATGCGATGCGCCTGGTAACGGAAGAAAAAACGGGGAAGAAAGCCCATGTTGCCGTTCAGGCCAACGGCTCGATCCGGGGCACTCTGAACCCCGGCAGTATGGCTCACTCGATGGGTAAAATTTCGTTTTACGACATCGCAGAGCTGATCGGGCTCGGGATCGGGCCTGACGGCGATGCCGGATATCCCATCGTTGCCGCTTACCTGACCGGTGAGGAAATATACCGGGCCCTTGAAGTTGCCGTTATCCTCTCTGAGCTGATGGGTGATACCTTTTTCCTGCAATTTTCGGGGCTTCGCTATGAGTATAACCCTGATAATGCAATCCTGCTCACCGTACCATTCCTGGACCTTCCCATACCTTCCACCCGGGCCGTCCTCAGCGCCGAGATGTATATCGGTGAAGGAAGACAGGGACAGGATGACGATCTCTATGTGCCAATCGTCAGAGGCGATGATCAGCTGTACTGCCTGGTTACTGATTCCTATATCGTTTCTTTCCTGCCTATGGTAGGCGATATGCTGCCTTCCCTGGATTTGGTCCTGAAAGATGAAGCGGGCAACCCTGTTCCCGATGATGAACTGGATCGCCTTATTGTTATGCACCAGGGGCGGGAGCTAAAGGTTTGGCAAACAGTGATCGAATATGCGGCAGCCCAGCCTGTCGGCAGCACCGGTCTGCCGGAAATCGATTCATACTATGCCACCCCGGCAGGCAGGATTGTTGCCGCCTGGTCAATACCGCTGATAACATGGCCGGTATTGGCCCTGATTTTAATGTTAGCCCTGATCGTATGGCTGATCAGGCGAAGAAGGCTGCGTAAAAAAAGATTGGCAGCCTGATCGGAATCTTGGAACCAAACACCTTTAGGCCGGATTCCATGCAGGCTAACTATGCCTGCCGGTAATTTCCCGGTAGCTTTACAGGGTAGTTTGCTGTTCGACTGATTTCGCAGGCCTCCAGAGTGTGGAGGCGGGAATGAATAATAACACTGGAGATGATCATCAAATGCCTAACCCAGCCTGGATAGACGGAAAAACCTGTGATCTTTCCGAGGCCACAGTTCGCCTCGAGGATAGGGCTTATTTTTTCGGTGACGGAATATATGAAGCTATTCGCGTTTACAGCAAGAATCCTTTTTACCTGCAGGCGCACCTGGACAGGCTGCACAGGAGCGCTGATGCAATTAATTTGAAGCTCCCTTATAGCGATGAAGAAATTTCTTCTGCTTGCAGCGACCTGATTCGACTCAGCGGTTACGATGAAGCTTACATCTATATGCAGGTCAGCCGGGGGGTTGCCCCCAGGGAACATTCGTTCCCCAAGAACGCAAAACCGTCCATGAGCATCTATGTGCGCGAGATCCCGTCCGCCATGATCGAACAGGTAGCCAGGCCGGCAGCCTGCATTACCGTTCCGGATGAGCGCTGGATGAACTGTTACATCAAGTCGGTCAACCTTTTGCCCAACTGCCTGGCCAGGCAGCAGGCTGTCGAAGCGGGCGCGTCCGAAGCTATTCTTTACCGGCCGGGTGGAGTTGTAACTGAAGGGACCCGCTCCAATATATTCGCAGTTATAGGCGGGGAAGTGCGTACGCATCCTGAATCGAACTTGATCTTATCGGGCATAACCCGCAGGATTATCTTGGATATTATAGCCTCGCTCCGCATCCCCTGCCGGGAAGAAGCTTTTACCCTGGAGGAGCTGCCATCTGCCTCGGAAGTTTGGGTTACTTCCACTATCAGCGAACTGCAACCGGTAGCCGGCATTAATGGCAGCGCTGTAAAGGGCAACCTGCCGGGCGAATATGCTAAAGCTGTAAAAGCAGAGTTTAAAAAGGAAGTTGACAGTGTCAGGGCGTAGAACAATTATAAATATAAACGGCAAATGGAGTGATGAGCATTTTTGCAAGCTGTTTAAACCTGAAAACTGCCGTAATAACCGGCCGGGCCCGGGAACAAGGCCCGTTATCTGTTTCTTTTGAGGGTAGGCTAAAAGCCTGCCCTTATTTTTTGGTGCGCCCGGCATGACATTACATTAGCGGTGATAGACCACCGCGGGAAGGGTTGTAGCCTAACGGCCGCTCTCTATCTCACTCGCGAAAGGATGGTAAACCGTGCAACTGCAACTACTGTGGAAACTGCAAGAATATGACCTTGCTATCAGCGACCTGGAAAGCAAAATTGAATCAGCGCCGGCGCTAAGCGGCAAAGATGAATTGGTCGAGCAGTTGTCTTCTTTAAAAGAGGATATCGAATCGCGCGAAAGCTGGCTTAAAGAAGTGAAGAAAACGCTAAAAAGCCTTGAACTGCGCACTCAGAAGATTGTTGATGACCGCAAGGAAATGCATGAGAGCATGTACGGGGGCAAAATCGGCAACGTTAAGGAGTTAGAGCAGATGCAGCGCAGAATGGATCATCTGGCTGCGGAAAAGGAAGGGCTTGAAGAAAAGATTATCACCCACATGGAGACGATTGAAGAGCTGGAAGAGCTGATTAAAGATAATCGCTCCAGCCTTAAAGATCTGGAAAAAGAACTGACCCTCACTGAAGAGAAGCTGGCCGAAGAAATAGGGGCCCTGCAAGCTGAGTTAAATCGCCTCGCTGAAAAGAGAGCGGCCCTGGCAAGCCATGTAAGCGAAAGACACCTTGAGCGCTATACCAATATGCGAGAGCGACATGGAGGTATCGCTCTCGCCTCTGCAGGTTCAGATATTTGCGGAGCTTGCCGGGTTTTTATATCTTCAGCCCTGCGCGGTCATCTTTACAATCCCGACGCAATGGTGTATTGTGAAAACTGCGGGCGCTTACTGGTTAAGATTGAAGATTAAAGGCCCTGCCAGATATAAAAGTATACCCGGGGGGATTAAAGAAATTGGCACGCAGAGTAATGAAAGCAAAAGATTTAAAAAAGCAGCGCTGGGCTGCTGTAGTGGCGGCTGTGCTGGCCGTGGGAATGATTCTTTCCCTGCTTGGAGCCTTTATCGGGTCCCTGTTTGGCGCGGCAGGAGATCCTGCCCCTCAGCCTCAGCTGCAGCCGGAAGAAGTTGTGCAGCAGGAACCGGAAGATTTTCTGCTTCGCTATGAAACAGAAATCGAGCGGTTAGAAGCTTATATCGAAGAGTATGAGGCAACACCGGCAGTTCTTCTTGAACTGGCAGAAAATTACCATTACCTCATTGCCGTCAGGCAGATGTTCTTTGATGATCCCGCTGCAGACCTGGACGATCAAAGGAAACTGGCTTCTATTTACGAAGAGCTGATTGAGCTTGAGCCGGAAAACCCATACTATCGCCTGGAGCTTGTTTACCTCTATTCTCAGCTTGAAGAGCAGGAATTGGTAGCTGCAGAAGTGGAGTATCTCTATTTTTATTTTGCCGAGGCTGTCGAAGAAGGAACAGCCGACAGCCTTGATCGCTACTATTTCGCAGTTCTGCTTGGCGAATTTCTCGGCGAGAGGGAAGCGGCCGAAGAACAGCTCCTGATTATCCTTGAAGAAGAAGGCGAAGATGAGCCGGTATTTCAGGAAGCCCAGGCTTACCTGCAATACCTGGAGAATAGCGACATTGCTCCGGTTGACCCTGAATAAAACGGAGGCTGATTTCCATAGCGCAGAATAGCAACGAGCAAATGATCTTGATCTTTACCGAGCTGCGCAAACGCCTGGTTATCATAACAGCAACGATCTTTATTGCCGCTATTGCCTGTTTCGCTCTTGGCGAGCAGATCCGGGCGATATTGCTTCAGCCTGCCCATATGGCTTATGCCGGCCTGGAAGGCGGTGGCTTAGATCTTCAACTTATCTTTCTCACCCCTTCCGAGGCTTTAATGGCGAATATCCGGCTGGCATTTATTGCCGGAGCAGCATTAACACTTCCGATTATACTGTACCAGGTGGTAACAATTGCCATGATTGCCACAGGGCGCAAGCGCTCTGCGGTCTGGCTAACAATCGTTATGTATTTTCTGTTTGCATTAGGCGGATCATTTGCCTATTTTGTGGTTCTGCCTTTTGCCCTTAACTTTTTTGTTGGTTTCTCAGGACCAGATCTAGTTCCCAGCTTTAGCATTGCCCGTTACATTTCCTTCACTTCATCCTTCCTTTTTTCATTTGGGCTCGTTTTTCAACTGCCCGTCTTATTCTGGTTTCTGGGCGTGGTTGGTCTTGTTAACACCGCTTTTTTGCGCAGCAACCGCAAGTTTGCCCTGCTGGTCATAGTTATTTTTGCAGCAGTGCTTACTCCCCCGGATATATTTTCCCAGGTGCTGATGGCGATTCCGCTAATGATCCTCTACGAAATCGGTATCTTCATGGTCTATCTGGCCTGGCGAAAAAAGGGTAAGGAGCAGGAAAAATTGGAAACCCAGGCCGAAAACGGCACCTCCGGATCATAAAATGCTAATGAAGGAACAGCTCCAAGTGTTAGCTAAATGGCGCATAGGTTCGCTGAACGCCATTAATACAAGCCTGATCGCACCTGGTTATTATATTTAATGCCGGTGCCGGTAGACTGGCCTGTTCCCGGCAGGAAAATAGTGCATCTTTGACGAATTCACACCAACGTATTGCAATAATCTTCTGATTAAAAAGGGCTGCACTATAATAAGGCCCTGAAAGTTAAAGAAAGGCGGCAGATGCTGATGAAGCTAAAAGGTGATGCCGATTACAAAGGGGAAACCCTCAAGGGCAAACCTCATGGGCGCGGCACTATAACCTGGCCTGACGGCAGCAGGTATAGCGGCGAGTTCAGAAACGGCCTCTATCACGGCGAAGGCATCTTTGTATGGTCAAACGGAGATAAGTATGAAGGTCAATGGCGGGATGACCTTATGCACGGCCGGGGAACCTATCTTTTCGCCGATTGGCGAAAGTATACCGGCGAGTGGCAGGATGACGAGATGCATGGACTGGGGGTTTATTATTGGCCCAGCGGTGAAAAATATGAAGGGCGTTTCAGCTTTGGTTTTTACGAAGGTAAAGGGATCTATACCTGGCCTGACGGGAAGAAATATGAAGGCGATTGGTCAGAATCAATGAGGCATGGCAAAGGAACCATGATCTGGCCGGACGGACGCCGTTATGACGGTGACTGGGTTGAAGATGCCAGGGAAGGTGAGGGGGAACAGGTTTGGCCTGATGGCAGGAAGTATAAAGGTCAGTGGAAGGATAATCGGTTTAATGGTCAGGGACACTATACCTTTGCTGACAAGGCCATTTATGAAGGTCAATTCCGAGACGGTTCGTTTGCTGATAAAGGCGATTATATTTTTCCTGATGGCTCAAAACATACCGGCCGGCTGGATCAGGGCAGACCTCATGGTCGGGGCGAAGTGGTATTTCCTGATGGCAGCCGCTACAGGGGACTGTTCGAGCATGGAAAAGAAGTCGGAGCCGGACGATTCAGCTATCCTGATGGCTCAATCTACAGCGGTCAGACCTATAATCGGATTCCGCATGGCACCGGTGAACTGCGCTATAGCGATGGCTCTTATTATAAAGGCGCTTTTTTTGCCGGCAAACCGGACGACAGCGGCGACTATTATTTTTCAGACGGGTCAAAATATGAAGGTTTACTGAAGAACGGCCGCCCCGACGGGGAAGGTTCCGTTACATTTTCACGGAATATAACTTACCGCGGCTCTTTTAAATCCGGAAAAAGGCATGGTTACGGTGAACAGGTTTGGCCGGATGGCGCCCGTTACAGGGGTGATTGGCTTGAAGACGCTATTACCGGCAGTGGTATATTTAAACATGCCGACGGCTCAGTATATGAAGGCGAGCTGGAAAATGGCCGCTGGCAGGGAAGAGGCTCAGTGAAAAAGGCTGATGGAACCTTCTGCAGCGGCAGCTGGAGAAAGGGACTGCTCAACGGCTGGGCCAGGTGCGATTTTGATCATGACGGTTTTTATGAAGGCGATTTTAAGCAGGGGCATTTTCACGGCTGGGGGTTCCGCCGGTGGCCCGGCGGCAGCACTTACAGGGGGCGCTGGTGGAGAGGCTATCGCCATGGTTATGGTACATATAAGTCCGGGACCGGAGCCGCTTACAACGGCGGCTGGTTTCTCGATCGTCGGCATGGAAAAGGTCGCCTTATTGATTTGGAGGGCCTGGCAAAGAAGGGTATATGGGTTTTTGGTCAGGGCCCTTACAGGACAGAAGCAGAAGAACGGTAGCATTCTGATCATCAACTCTCATTTAATGCATGGCTTTATTAATTTTCCTGCCGCTTTTGCCTGACGCTGGAAAGGCAACTTAGAGTGATTTTTAAAACCTCCAATGGGATCTCTTAGTTCAAGGCAGGCTTAAAGCAGGTGGCTAGCACTTGAATATCAGCAGTACTTGACCTAACAAGAAAGATGCTTTATTATTTGGAATTACTTGAACAGGGCACCGGGCTCTGGAAATAAATTGCAGGGAGGACTTGGTATGATTTCTGAACAAGAACAAAAAGTTTACGACGTTTTGGAGGAATTAGGCCTGGCTTACGAGCGCTTTGAACATCCACCGGTCTATACTGTTGAAGAAGCTCAGCAGTATTGGAAAGATATTGATGCCATGCATTGTAAAAACCTGTTTTTGCGCAATAATAAGGGCAATATGCACTACCTGGTCATTCTTGAAGAGACAAAGCAGGCTGATCTGGGCCGCCTATCCGAGCTGCTTTTGGCCGGCAGGCTAAGTTTTGCCTCGGACCGCCGCTTAACCCAGTATCTTGGCCTCGAATCAGGAGCGGTATCACCATTTGGGCTGATCAATGATGCTGACAGGGCGGTAACTGTCGCTCTTGACAAAGATATCAAGAGAGCCAAGGCAGTAAGCTTTCACCCAAACGTCAATACCGCCACGATTAGCTTCTCAACAGAAGATTTTCTAAAATTCCTTAAGCACTGCGGCAACGAGATTATTTTTATCTAAACCATCGGCCCGGCCAGAAAGCCCGCCCCGCCTAAAAAATCATCCGCCCTTCTATGAACATGCGGGTCGATTCCTTCTCGGGGTTGCTAAATATTTTTTCCGCCGGACCTGTTTCAACGATCCTGCCTTGATTTATAAAGATCACTTCATCGGCAATGCGCCGGGCCTGGAAGCCGTTGTGGGTGACCATGATGACGGTGATCCCTTTTTCGTGGTTTAAAGTGCGAATCATATTCTCGATTAACTCGACATTGACCGGATCCAGGTTGGCCGTTGGCTCATCAAGCAGCAGTAATTCGGG
The DNA here is from genome assembly GCA_007132095.1 of Syntrophomonadaceae bacterium. Lineage (GTDB taxonomy): Bacteria > Bacillota > Dethiobacteria > DTU022 > DTU022 > SLPH01. Next base: position 15,948 of record SLPH01000154.1, read on the forward strand.
ATCAAATGCTACCGCGCGAGCGATGGCCACGCGCTGGGCTTCGCCGCCGGAAAGCGTATCGGCACGGCGGCGCGACAGGTCGGCAAGGCCTACATGTTCCAGCAAATGGCTGACGCGCTCTTTAACTTCCTCTCTTTGATAACCGCGCGCTCTTAACCCGTAGGCAACATTATTCCAGACGCTGTCCTTGAAAAGGACAGTTTTTTGAAAAACCAGTGACATCTTTCGCTGCAGTTTCAAAAGCTCCCTGCCGTTAGTCGGCAGCGGAGCGCCCTCAAAAAGGTAAACCCCATTAGTTGGAGGAGTCAAAAGATTGATAATTCGCAGCAGGGTGCTCTTTCCAGCTCCGCTTGGACCAATGATCCCGTATACCTGGCCTTTTTTCAGCGTCAACCGGTCAACGCTGAGCACTTCTTTATTGTAGCTTTTGCTTATTCCCTGGAGCTCAAGCAGCACTCCATCAGTCATCGCTTTTGCCCCCCTTCTGGATATTGTACAGGATACTGTTGATGATAAAGGAAAGGGCTAAAAGAATAATCCCCAGGCCGATAGCCAGTTCAAAATTACCCCGTCTCGTTTCAAGAACAATCGCCGTGGTCATTACCCTGGTCCGTCCGGCAATGTTGCCGCCTACGATCATCACTGCGCCCACTTCGGCCACTACGCGGCTGAAACCGGTTATGATTGCACCCAGTATGGCAATGCGCGATTCCCTGATTACTGTCCAGGTCGCCAGGGCGGAGTTAGCGCCTAGGGAGCGGGCTGTTTCTTCGATTTCACTGCCCTTGGCCCGAATGCCAACCATGGTTAATCCCATCACAATCGGAGAGGCCAGGAATACCTGGGCAATAACCATTGCCGTGGGACTGTAAAGAAGACCGAGAATGCCGAGAGGCCCCTGCCGTGAAAGGATCAGATAGATGATTAAACCCGCTACAACAGGCGGCATTCCCATGAAGGTAAAGATAATTTTATTCAGCAGGCGGGTTTTCTTTTCAGGTTTTAAACCCAGGATTGCTCCAACGGGAACGCCGATCAGGGTGGCAATTATAATAGCAGTAATAGAAATTCTTAAGGAAAGCAGCACTATCTGTATAAGTTCGGGATCGAAAGATACTATTAGTTGAAAAGCTTCGTAAACACCTTCTAGCAGTCGGGACAAAAGAAATCCTCCAGTAATAGAATAATTATGCGTTTGCCTGGTATTTATGCCACTTGGTTCTATTGATATAACTACCTGGTTGAAATAATCGATCCGGGTTCAAACAATTTTTGAACGCGCTTCCTAATTATAACCTTTTATTGCTCATTTAGTACCAGATACCCCGGCTTGAATTAAAAAGGAGGGTGCGTTCCGCCGGCCAACGCTGCTTTTTGTGTTGGGCCTGGCAGCGCAAGACAGGCGAAACGCAACCAGCTCGTATGGCTATTTTAATAAACCCGCTTCAGCTTTATTTAAGTCTGGCCGGCAGTATCGAACCGGCTTCTTTAACTTGCTGAATAAACTGCGGCACTGTCTAGCAGAAA
>SLPH01000022.1 GCA_007132095.1 Syntrophomonadaceae bacterium
AAAATTTATGTTATATCAGCTTTTTGGGCCGGAGGAGCAGGTATTGCCTTCGCTTTTTTCGCCAATAGCTTTGAATCTGCCTTAATTCTGCGCTGCCTGACCGGTTTCGGGCTGGCCGGCACTTACATGCCTGGTTTAAAAATGGTTTCAGCCAGGTTCCCCTCGAAAAACAGGGGCCGGGCTGTTGGGCTCTACGTAGGAGCATTCTCAATCGGCACAGCCCTTTCCCTCTTTTTCAGCGGCCTTTTAACCGGTTTATTTGATTGGAGAACTGCTATTTTTGCCACCTCCTTAGGGCCAATCTTCGGTGGGTTAATCGCACTTTGCATCCTGGAAAGCGCGCCTAACTCGCAAACTGCAAAGAAGAGTCGGATTATCAAGGTCACTGCGGCCAATAAAGCAGCTTTGCTAATAATGTTGGGGTATGCCGCTCATATGTGGGAAATGTTTGGTATGCGCGGTTGGATCGTGGCATTTTTCGCCGCTTCTATGCTGGGAGGGGGCCTGGGCATAGAAACGGCAACAAGTTATGGAGCCATGATCTCTACCGCCTTAATAATGGTGGGAGGGTTTTCTACAGCCATTGCCGGCACCTTATCCGATCGCTATGGCAGGATCCGCACTATTCAGGTTATTATGGTTTCAAGTGCCTTATGTTCGTTTCTTTTTGGCTGGACACGGCCCCTGCCATTGATATTGATCATCTTGTTCAGTCTTATTTATGGAATTCTGGTTACCGCCGAATCATCGGTCCTTTCCACTACAGTTACAGAGCTAACGCCATTTGAATACCTAGGCAGCGCCCTGGCGGTCCAGTCTCTGCTCGGCTGGACAGCGGCAGCTATCGCTCCGGTGGCATTTGGAGCAATCCTTGATTTCACCAATCCGGCATCAATTGTCGGCGAGCTGGGTTATACTCCAAACTGGGGGCCGGCTTTTGCAGCCCTGGGACTTGGAGCCCTGCTGGGACCACTGGTTGTTGGGAAAGCAGGCGCTTTGGCCGGGAAAAAATAATACGGCTACCAGGTTTGGCAACTCATCGGCTTTACATGGAGCCGCCCAATTCAATGGGTAACGTTATCATTGGCAGCAAGGTGCTTCTACTGTATAAGGTTACTGCTCCTGGCCAATGCCACAGCGTGAGTCCGGTTTTTCACGCCAAGTTTTCCATAGATGTTGCTGGTGTGCCACTTTACTGTGCCGGTTGAAAGGTAAAGCCTGTCAGCTATATCCCGGTTGGAAAGACCGCTGCTCAAAAGCTGTAGGATTTCGATCTCCCTTGCGCTCAATTCTTCTGCCAGGGGCTGCTCCTGGTTGTTCTCCTCTTCAATGCTTAATAATTCCAGTGACGGCTGATTTTTCGCCCCTTTCCCTGCTGTCTCAATATCGCGGTAAACAGCCCGCACATATTTGAGCAGCCCAACATCTCCGGCCAGGGCAAGGATTGAATCGGGTTCGCCCAGTATAAGCTTAAAAGTTCTTTCAAGTCCCCTTGACCAATCGGGAAATATCTGAGAATAGCCGGCTTTGTAGCCCATTTTTAAGGCCTTAGACAGATCGTTTGCTGCATCATCGCTGTTACCCGCCATTTCTTGCAGGCGGGCCCTTAATAGCAGGGTTTCAATCTGCAAGCCAGAGTTGTGTCCCCGGCAAGAAAGATTTTCCACACCACCAAGAATCGCAAGAGCTTGATCAAAATATGTGCCCCCCTTGATTGCAAGTAGATCTGCCAGGACCAGACAACCCCTCTCCCTGCCGCCTCTAATCTCTTTCCCGGTTAAGATTCCGACTGAAGACAGGGTTTGATGCGCTCCATCCAGATCTCCGCTATTAAACAACAGCCGCGCTTTCCAGGCTCTGGCGGGGAACGTTATAAATTCCGGCAGAATGTGAAGCCTGTCAAGTTCAATTACCTCATTGGCAGCTTTTTCAGCAGCGACATGATCTCCACCGGAGTAAGCCAGGGCAATCTTAAAAAGCAGGTTCCAGGCATAAGAAGGCTTCTCTGGTTTGCTAATAAAAAGCCCTCTCTCTATACAGCGCCCGGCAGCGGCAAGTTTGCCTTTTTCGCGAAGCAGTTCACCCAGCAAGGTCCAGAGGAGACCTACCCTGGTCACCCGGGACATATTCTCCCGCCTGGCCACCTCAAGCAGGCTTCTTGACATCTTTTCAGCCTCCTGAAGTCTGCCCATATAATAAAGGCTTGTTGCTGTTTTAAAGCCTGTACTAATCGAAAGATATACCTTTTCATGCTTGCGGTTGTTGTTGTAGGCTTCCTCGTAAAACGAATAAGCACCTTTAGGGTTACCGGCAAAAAGACGGGCATCACCTGACATTACCCCGGCATTGGACCGCCAGTAGACATCTTCTTCTGCAAGCAGATCAAGAGCTTCTTCTGCTTTGTTAAAAGCTTCGCTAAAGCTGTTTTCATAGATAAGCGAATAAGCCCTGACAATGGCAAGTTTACCCATGAAGTCACTATCGCCTGAATGCTTAACTTCCGCCAATTTTTCAGCCAGGTCAATCCAGGGCTTGGCTTTTTCTATACCCTGGTGAACAAGAAAAAACCAGGCCTTTTGAATCAGCAGCAGGGGATATTTCCTGAGCAAATTTTCCGGAAAAGAATCAAGGCTTTTTAAAATAAGAGTCGGGCCGGCCTGCTGCAGAACCCCGTAAAAATCTTCGCACAAAAGCCAGGCTGCCTTTTCACTTTCTCCCGCCTTAAGAGCATGACGAAGCGCTTCTGCATTTTCCCCTTCGCCATAAAACCATTCAGCGGCCTTTTCGTGAAGTTGCGCCGCCAGGCGAGAGTCTTTTTTATTAAGCAGATGTCTTAGTATATCTGAGAAGAGTGGATGAAACCGGTACCATAAGCCGTCCTCGTCTAAGGAGATTATAAAGATATCTTTGCTCTCAAAGTTTGACAACAGCTCGGCGCTGTCACTGCGACCGGTAACATGATCGCAAAGCCTGGCCGTAAAACGATCCAGGACCGAAACTTTAAGCAGAAAAAGCTGCATCTCTTCCGGCTGCCTCGAAATAACTTCATCGCTTAAATAATGAAGTATGTGGCGGTTTGTTCCGGCAAATGATTTGATAAAGGTTTCAACATCACTCCCCGCAGCAATTGAGGAAGCAGCAAGATGCAGACCGGTAACCCAGCCTTCAGTTTTTTTATAAAGGTTTTCTAGCTGAGGGGCTTTTAATCTCAAACCTTTAAGCTCACTCATCAACCGGCTCGTTTCTTCTCCGCTAAATCTGAGATCGGCCTGCCTCAATTCAATCATTTCCCCCCTTGCCCGCCAGCGGGAAAGGGGCCAGGGCGGTTCCGAACGGCTTGTAATCAACAGGTGCAGCGTCGGGGGCAGGTTCTCAATAAAGAAGACCATATCTTTTTGGATTGCCGTATTATCAATGAGGTGATAATCATCCATGATAAGAACCGCAGGCTTTTCCAGGGATAAAAGATCATTGAGGAGCGGAATCAAATATAGCTCACTGTCAATTTCCGCTTTAGAGAGCTGGGCTATTGAATTGAAAGCCTCAAGGGTGCCTCTGCCCAAGCCCGGTTGAAGTTGCTGCAGGGCGGAAACAAGGTAGACCCAAAACCGCTCCCGGTCATTATCCTCTTCGTCAATAGAAAACCAGGATACAGCAGTTGTTTTACTCCCCAGCCATTGGCGAACCAGTGTCGTTTTACCAAACCCGGCAGGAGCAGTAATTAGTGTTAGTCGACGGGTAAATCCATTGGGCGATTCAAAGTTATCATTGATCCGATCCCTTAAATACGGACGAGACAAGGTATTAATGGCCGGCGGAGGCACGGTAACTTTTATGTTAAGAATGCTAAAAGACACTCTAACACTCCTCCCTGTATAATTATGCTTTACTTTTCATAACATATCTCTTAATTGTTTTCTTTTTCATAGAGTGCTATTCCTCCTGCAGAGAAATAGCCCCCCCAATTGGTTTTTTATGGAATTAGTCGGGTTGATGCGGAAACCCGGCCAAACCGGCCTCAAGGCAGGTCGAAAAAGAGCTAAATTGCTTTAGACTATAGTCAACAAGCTAATAAAGGAGCAGATTAATTATGAAAAAGCAAAAAGTACTGTTATTCGGTGCCGGTGTTCTGGGCAGCCTTTATGCAGCCCGCCTGCAGGAAGCGGGAGCTGACGTAACTCTACTGGCCAGGGGAGCGAGATATGCTGACCTGAAAAAGCATGGAATCGTTCTCAGATGCTTTGAGACAGGCAAAGAAACAACGACCAGGGTCAGGTTGGTAAGCGAAATGCCAGCGGACGAATATTTTGACCTCTGCGTAGCAGCAGTCCAAAAAACGCAGCTCAGCTCTGCGCTGGCGGTTCTGAAAAAGAATAGCCAGATTCCCGTATTCCTATTTCTGAACAACACCGCAGAAGGGCCGCAGGAAATGATCGACGCCCTTGGCAGGGAAAGGGTCATGCTCAGTCATGGGAATGCTGGCGGAGAACGTGATGGTCATATTGTTCACTACATGATTGCAGAAGAAATGCCGATTGGCGAACTTGATGGCACAATAAGCGATCGCCTTAAAAGGATTGCATCACTGCTTGAGAAAGCTGGATTCTCAGTTGACCTCTGCAATGATATTATCTCCTGGAAGCTTTACCATGTTGCCCTGGCCGTTCCCTTCGCCTACGCAATGGAATTGCATGGCGCATGCAACATCCAATTGTCACACAACAGAAAAGATGTGGGCAGATGCCTTGACGGTATTCGGGAAGGGATAGCAGTTCTACGCGCCCTGGGCTATCCCGTGGAACCAGGAAAACTGAGACTGGCTTTCGCAATACCCAACTTTATTCTGGTGCCACTTTTTCAGAGAGTACTAAGAGCAAAAATCGCCGATATTGGCATGGCCAGGCATCTCCGTAATGCTCGCGATGAAATGAAGAAATTGAGTCGGGAATTCTTCGTCCTGGTCGATAAATCAGGAATTAACACCCCGGTTTTGAACCAGCTGAAGGACAGTGCAGAAAAAATTCAAATCAAGGAATTTGATGGCTGCAAAACAGCAAGATGATTTACAGCGAGGAGGAGCGGGCCTTGAATCCATACTGCTGGATAGTGCAGGTTCAAACCAAAGATCACCTCGACTTTTGGATTAAAGACTATTTCAATGGGCTCGAGGTAGATCACAATCCTGACGGCAGTTCCCTGATCAGCGGGGAACTGCCTGATTTGCCGGCTCTTTATGGGCTGTTTATCAAGTTAAGGGACAGCGGGGTTGTTATCCTTTCCATGCAAGTGCGGCGAACTAATTGCTGAAACAATAATTTTGATTACTACCAGGTTTCTGCGATTTGCCTAACCCGCTCCGGATAGTCAAGCTGGTTTAATGTTTTTCCTTACCCATAATTAGCTGAAAGAATAGATCTTTGTAAGTCAAAAGGAAATTGCTTTTCAAAGATACTTTGAGGTGAATCAAGAGAACAAAACACTGCTTGCTTAATGCTCAAATCCGGGTAGTATTTTGTTCAATTACTACTCGCCTTCTTCTTCAATGATTCCGGCTTCAGCAAGGGCCCTTTGGTATGATGTCGCTTCCCTTGCCATCCTGACTGTTGCCCCGGAAATACCATCGTAAGAATCTTGAACTGTCCTGGTTGCGCCGGCATAAAGATCATTATTACCAGAATCAACTGGCATAGGTGACACCGATACATTTTCTTGATCATTGGCAGCAAAACAAAAGGGCTTGGATCTGAGATAACTTGACATTCAATTACCGTTAGAATACTTTTAAGTTAGCATGATAATTCATTAAAACAACAAGGAGCGTATTGGCTCAACCAAATAGATTTCAAGGAGGTTTTGTTATGCAGTTTGTGCGTTATATCCCCACGATTGATACGCACACCGAAGGAGAACCGACAAGGATTATCACAGGCGGCTTACCGGCAATATCGGGCGAGACAATGCTCGAAAAAAAAAGATACATGAAGAAATACCTGGACAATGTCAGGACAGCAGTGATGAACGAGCCCCGTGGGCACCACAATATGTTTGGCGCAGTTTTAACTGAGTATGTAAGCGAGAATGCAGATTTAGGCTTGATTTTTATGGACGGCGACGGCTACCTGAACATGTGCGGTCATGCTTCTATCGGAGCCCTGACAGTAGCGATTGAAACCGGAGTTATCCCCCCCAAAAAACCTTTCACCAACATCATAATCGACACCCCGATTGGTCAAATTGAAGCTGCAGCGAAAATTGACGATGAAAACAAGGTGGAATATGTATCTATCACCGGACGCCCTTCTTTTGTTTATGAGCGAGATATAACTATAGAAACTGGCAAATACGGCCAGATTTCGCTGGATGTCGCTTTCGGCGGCAGTTTTGTAGCCCTGGTTAACATGGAGCAGTTAAACCTGAAACTGCTGAGAGAAAATGCTGAGGAAATAATCGCTCTCGGGATGGAAATCAAGGCATTGGCAAACAAGGCCCTGAAGGTCAGGCACCCCGAATACGGCAACGTGGGTAAGATCGAGATTGCAGAGCTCTACAAATGCCTGGACAGCAAGAAACAAAGATACATCAATGTCGGGGTCTTCGGACACGAACAGCTTGACAGATGTCCCTGCGGGACCGGGATTTGCGCTCTAATGGCCAGTTTTTTCGAGCAGGGAACCCTTGATGAAAAAGAAGACTTTTTACTTGAAAGCATTATCGGTACAAAGTTTGAAGGTAGAGTCCTGGACAGCGCCGAGATAGGAACATACAGCGGCATCATTCCCCAGTTCAGGGGAAACGCCTATATCACTGGCTTTAACCAGATTGTTATTGATCCCTATGACCCGGTGAAGTATGGGTTCAGGCTGGGCTAGATGTTTGAAGAAAGGAGCTGAAACTAAACAATGATGAAGTTCTCGAAATATATCATGGCAATCGATTCTCACACGATGGGAGAACCGACCCGAATAGTAGTTGGCGGCCTGCCAAACATCCCGGGCGACACCATGGCCGAAAAAAAAGAATACATGGAAAAGAAGCTTGATCACCTGCGGACTATGCTGATGAGAGAGCCCAGGGGACACCTTAATATGTTTGGTTCAGTATTAACCGCTTCTGTTAATAAAGAATCGGCCTTCGGAATAATTTTCATGGATGGCGGCGGCTATTTAAACATGTGCGGGCACGGCAGTATAGGAGCCGTAACAGTGGCAATAGAAGCGGGCATTATCGAACCGGAAGAGCCATTCACCTATATTTCTTTTGATGCCCCGGCAGGAACAATTGAGGCCAGGGCAGCAGTAAAGAAGAAGAAGGTTGAATCAGTTTCAATAACTAATGTCCCTTCCTTCTTATATGACAGGGATATAACAATTGAAGTGCCCGACCTGGGTAAGATAAAGTTTGATATCGCTTTTGGGGGCAGTTTCTTCGCCATCATGCCGGCTTCTGAAGTTGGGTTAACAGTAGAAACAAAAAATGTAAACAAGCTAATAAAGGCTGGCATGAAAATCAGAAAAGCAGTCAATGAGCAGATCAAAGTTCAGCATCCTGAACTAACTCACATCAACAGCGTGGACCTGGTTGAATTCTTCCAGCAGCCGAAAGACGAGACTTCGGACTATAAGAATGTTGTCATCTTTGGTGAAGGACAGGCTGACCGCTCGCCCTGCGGGACCGGGACCAGCGCAAAAATGGCCGCCCTGCATGCAAGGGGTAGTCTAGCCCTGGATACAGAATTTGTTTATGAAAGTATCGTGGGCACCAAATTTACCGGCAAGCTGCTTCGTAAAGCCGGCAAAATTGGAGATTACGAAGCAGTAGTGCCCGAGATTACCGGAAGCGCTTTTATAACCTCTTTCAACCAGTTTGTTATTGATGACCGCGACCCTCTGAAACACGGCTTCGTCCTTAATTAAGCTCAGGTAAAAACCGGTTAAGGAAATATTCAATTCTGGCGGAGTTATCCACTCCGCCAGAATTTATTTGGCGATAATGGTGTCCAGTCCGCTTTTTAGAAAAAAGACCATTGAAACTCTCTCGTTAAGAAGAGCAATCCGCTATCTGAGTGAATAGTTCTTGAGCATTGTTCGCTTCTCTTTCCAATCCGGCTGCAATTCAGAGATGAAAGAGTAGAAATCTGGGCCGTGGTCATGGTGCTTAAAGTGGGCCAGTTCGTGCAGGATCACATATTCAATGCACGCTGGAGGCGTTTTAACAAGCTCGCTGTTTAAGGTAATCCTGCGCCGCCCCCAGGAACAGGATCCCCACCTCGTTTTCATTTTCCTGACAGTTATTTTCGGCCTTGCAATACCATAAGACTCTACCCTGGAATGGACAAGATCAGTATAATAGTTAAGTTTAACCGCTGCCTGTTCTCTCATCCACCGCTCAACGATCTCTTTTTTTTGCTCCTCAGTCCCTTCATTCCTGACGAACAAAAACATATTGTCCCCTTCAAGGATCAGCTCTTCCCTTCCCATTGAGCGTATAACCTTTAACCTGTAAGGTTTGCCCAGGTAGCTGATTATTTCCCCGGAAATATAGCGGTTTTGCGGATTACTTTTAGCAGCAAACCCAATCCGCTCCACGCATTTATGGATCCAATCTGCTTTTGCCCTGATTATAGTCTCGATATATTCCCGCGGCACTTTATGGTCCGCGGAAACCGACAGAACCAGATCCTTATTTATCCGCAAATTGATATTCTTAACTTTTTTCCTGACCAGGTTATACTCTATAAGTTTGCCTTCGTGTTCGAGCAAGTGCTTTTCTGCTATCGAAACCACATCCATCCCTTAGTATCAGGCCGGAGAACCTCATAAAAGATCAAGACCAAACCAGCCAAAACCGACTGCAAGCTCAAAAAATATGATCACCAGGTAAATTAGAAGGCTAACTGCCAGGATCCAGCCAAACCAACCCCTGGGCAGAAGTCCCTCTCCTCTCCCCCATAACGGAGCTATTACAGAATGTTTCTGCAGCAGCCTAAATCCCAGGTAAGCGCCGACCAGGGCAATAATAAAAAGCGGGAGCAGGGCAATCAGGCTGCCATCATCAACTTCCGCCACCGTTTCCATCTGCCCGACGAAATATAGGTAGGTGGCTGCATAAAAGTTATTCAACATATGATAAATAACCCCGCCCCAGATTGAGCCCGTTTTAACTACCACTATAGCCATGACCAGACCCAGTATAAAAGTACTGAAAAGGTTTAAGATGGAAACATGGAACAGAGCGAACAGGAATGAACTGAACACTAGAGCCGGCACAAGACCTTTACTTTCCATCGACGGCATAATTGCTCCCCGGAAGAGCATCTCCTCACAAATACCGGCAAAGAATGATAAAACAAGTAGGTATAAGAGGTATTCTGAAAACGATACCGGTGGAGCTAAGACGACTGTAGGCTCATAACCGATCTCTATCAATCCTGTAACCATTAATGCGGCAAAAACCATGTTCATAACCCACATGGAAGCGGAAAGCAGGATAATGATAGGGACAAATCTGATCGAAAGTGGCTTCAGCCGGGCAAAAGAAGCAAGGTTCACCCGGTAGCGCTTCCAATACCAGATTGCCGGCAGCAGGATTATCAGGACCTGGGTCAGGACCATGCCGATTTCAAAATGTATGAGCTGAAATATTGAGCCAAATATGATTAAAAGGATAAAGATAACCAGGTAAAGCCGCATCGCTGAATGCAGGGTAGGCTTAACAGCGGGTTGAAAGGCTTCAGCACCTGAGTCTAAATTGCTGCTCTCTTCACCATATACCAGTTTTTCATTATGATCATCCAAAACCGCATCGCTCCATTATTATTTAGTTCACTCGCTAAATTACTCTGCGCCGAAATATTTCAGGGCATGCAGGCTTTATATGGCTATTCTTAAACGGATCAGCACCTTTGAAAGCTAAAGCAACTTTGCAAATGATTTACCTGTCACAATCTCAAGCTCTTCCCTGCTGAAAGAAATATTCCCCCCGGGCACCTGGGGATCAACAAAGGCGCTTACCCATTCCTTTAGAGGAAGGATACCATTCAGGTAAGGGTTATCGGAGCCAAATATAACCCTCCAGGGTCCGATCGTGTCAATAAACTTTCTCAAAACATTATAGAAATAAAGCGGGTCTTCGACATATTCTCTCTGCCAGGATGAAAAATCAACATGGCAGTTAGGTTTTATCTTGCAAACCATAAGTGCTTCTTCCCACCATTCCATCCCGCAATGAGCCATTATTATTTGGAGATCAGGGTAATCAGAAGCGACATCGCCAATATAAATAGGGCGGCAAAACCTCGATTGCATTGGAGCAGGCTGGCTGCCGGTATGGATTAACATGGGCAGCCCATATTCCAGGCACTGTTCGTAAAGTGGATAGGCAATCCTGTCGTAGGGATACCAGCCTGAAGATGAATGCAGTTTAAGTCCGCGTAAGCCCCATTCTTCGATTGCTTCTTTGAAAAGTTCCAGCGACCTTGGGCGACGCGGGTCAATGGTAAAAAAGCCGACCAGACGACCAGGGTGACGCTTTACCGCATCTGCTATCAGCTTATTTTGAGTTTCGATTGACACGCCCGGCTCGCCGGTAAGAAGACCGTAATCGACCGGGAAAATACAGGATTGATCCACTCCTGCCTCATCCATTTGCCTGACCAGCTTGTCGCCAGTGGTATCAAACAACAACTCTTTGATTCCGGTCGTTAAAACCGCCGGGTCCGGGGCTTCACCGCTTTGCTTTCCTATGCTTGCCGCTACCAACCGGGACAGGTTAGAAAAAAAATCATCATGGATCCACCCTTCTCCAACTAAGTGCACATGTGCGTCTATGATCATTAATTCACCTCCAAAAAGTTACTTATTTAATAATCTATCAGTTTCTTCAGAGCGGTTCAAGCATTGACCATCTTAAAGGAAAAATGCTTTCGTCTTGAAATTGCCCTTTTCCGATCGATTATAGTAACAATTTGCGGAGGATTTTTGCCTTTTTCCAAGAAGATATGTAAATAAGCATCATATAACACTAAGCCTGTCAGAGAGGCTTTTTTAATAAGGGAAGGGGTAAAACATTGAAACACCTGAAAGTTGATATGACATACGTGGAAGATATACTGTTTAAACTGCTCCAGATACCGAGCCCGTCGGGGTATACTGATCAAATTGTCCACTTCGTGGGCGAGGAGCTGACCCGGCTGGGTTTCTTTTTCGAACTGACAAGACGAGGAGCGATCAGGGCTGTCCTGCCCGGCAAACAGGAGGATCCGACCAGGGCTGTTGTCACTCATCTCGATACCCTGGGCGCAATGGTCAAAAAGCTAAAATCAAATGGGCGCCTGGAAATAGTCCCAATTGGAAACTGGTCCAGTCGTTTCGCCGAAGGTGCCCGGGTAACTGTTTTTACAGACCACCACACCTACGACGGAACCATATTGCCGCTTAAGGCCTCCGGTCATACATTCGACGAGGAAGTTGATCGGCTTCCTGTCAGCTGGGATACTGTTGAGGTCCGTGTTGATGAACACTGCCGCAACGATGCTGATCTAGCCGGCCTTGGTATTCATGTCGGCGATTATATCGGAATTAATTCTGTTCCCAAGGTAAGCGGTAAGGGGTTCATTAATGCCCGTCACCTGGATAATAAAGCTGGAGTAGCGCTGGTTCTTGGCGCAGCAAAGGCAATCTGGGATAATGATATTACTTTACCTGTAACCTGCAAGCTGCTTTTTACAATCGCCGAAGAAGTTGGCGTGGGAGCCTCATCGGGTCTGCAGGAAAAAGTTGCAGAAATGGTAACTGTGGACAATGCCACTGTTGCGAAGGGCCAAAATTCGAGTGAACTTGGCGTCACCATCTGTATGATGGATTCAGCGGGGCCGTTCGACTACCATTTAAGTCATCGCCTGATCGAACTCTGCAGCGAAAACAAAATTGATCACCAACGCGAGGTTTTCAAGTATTACCGCAGCGACAGCGCTTCCGCCCTGGCTGCGGGTAACGATCTGCGAACCGCCCTGTTGGGTTTCGGCCTAGATGCCTCTCACGGGCATGAAAGAGTTCATCGCGATTCACTTGCAGCGGTATCAAGGCTGCTCACATATTACCTGCAAACAGACTTAACCTGTCCCAGGGACCGTCTGAACATCGGGCCCCTCAACGGATTCCCCACCCAACCGGGCATAGACCTTGACAGCGAAGAGCTGCAGTAAACTTACTCCGGATTAAAGGTGTGAGACCGGATCAAGCAAGTTGTTCAACTTTTTTGCAGCAAAACAACATTAAGATGAACCGGGAGAGATAGAGTTTGCAAGTATACGAAGCAGTAATTGAAGATTTGCAAAAAGCGGCTAACGCAGAAAAAGCCGCTTTTTTACCCCGGTTTTTCCAGGCCCTTCCCGGAGGTTATGGCGAAGGAGACCGTTTCATCGGGGTTACAGTCCCCGATCAACGCAGAACGGCCCGAAAACACTATCGCTCCATCACCCTGACTGAACTGCTCGGGCTTTTTGAAAGCAGTTTCCATGAACACAGACTGACTGCCCTGTTTATCCTGGTTGCAAAGTATGAAAAAGCGGTCGATGAGAATGAGCGTGAATTATTGGCCGGTTTTTATCTTGCCAACCTGGATGCCGTAAACAACTGGGATCTTGTCGATTCTTCTGCTTATAAAATACTCGGGCCATTCCTTGAACATCGCGACAGAAGCGTATTATATGATCTGGCCCGGTCGAGGCACCTGTGGCGGGAACGAATCGCAATTATTACAACTTATTACTTCATAAAAAAGGGGCAGTTTAAAGATACATTTGAAATAGCTGATCTCTTGATCAACCACGAACATGATCTGATTCATAAAGCTGTCGGTTGGATGCTGCGGGAAGTAGGCAACCGGGATTATGAAGCAGAGTTTAATTTTTTAAAACCCCGCTATAAAGATATGCCCAGGACAATGCTGCGCTACGCGATCGAAAAATTCGTGCCTGCCACACGCAAGCAGTTCTTAAAAGGGACGATTTAACCGCTTTTAGCAAAGTAAAAGAAATGCCTTTCAAACCGGCCGGTTGATTAAACCTGCTTTTTCTCCCGGTAAATCAGGGCTGCGGAAAAAGAAACAAAGGTGAAAGCGAGCGTTACAAGAAAGGCGAGCCTGTATGCCTGAAGCGGATAAATCCGTGCCCCTTCAACTATAAGCCCCTCCCAGCCAAGATCGAGCACATATCCGATCAGAGGCTGCAAAATAGCCAGCCCGACAAAAGCTCCAAGGTTAACCACCGCCGTTACCGAGCCTGTATAACCGGGCGGGCAGGCTTTCCTCGCCATCGGGAAAGAAAGGATCGAACCGGCTCCGCCAAAACCGAGGATAAAAGCCAAAATGTACATAAGCTTGCCTGGCAGCAGCCCGCCGGGCCAAACGGTCGGCGTCAGCCAGAAAAGCAGGCAGCATATGGCCAAAATAAGGGCCGGTATTTTTAGATTTTTCAACCGATCCGCAAGGAGCCCTGCAGAAGGAGCGCCAATCATATAGCCGAAGTGGGTTACAAGCATAACAGAAGCGGCATCGGCTACTGAAAAGCCATAAACATGAACCATGTATGAAACGCCCCAGGTGCTGGAAAATGCGAAAAACCCGCCGAAAGTACCAAGGTTATAGATAAAGGGAAGTAAAATGCCCCGGTTTAAAAAGAGCGATAAGACATCCCTCAGAGCAGGCGCTGAAGAGCTCTCAGCGGGAAGCGCGCCGGGAGATGCATAGTAGGCTTTTTTTTCTTGAAGCTTCAACTCACCGGGGTTGTTGCGAATTAAGAGCCAGCCAATGAATGAGATAAATACAGTGATTACCCCAACGGTAAGAAAAGAGCCGCGCCAGCCAACCAGGCTAACACTTAAAGCCAGGGGTGTGGCTGCCAGTAAGGCACCGCTGCTGCTAATCAGAACGGCAAACCCTGAAAGAGTGGCAAATTCGGTTACCTTGAACCATGAAACCTGGAATTTAAAAATATTAATCAGGACAACGGAACCGCCAAAACCAATTAAAAGCCGGCCGATAAACACCCAGGCCGAACTGGGCGCAAGCGCTATAACAATAGAACCTGAAGCCATAGCCAAGCCGGTCAGCAAAGCGATACGCCGGGGGCCTAATCGATCCACAAGCATGCCGCCCGGTATTTGCATCAAAACGTACATGTAAGTATAGGCAGCAGCCAGGTTACCGAGCCCTGCCCCGGTTAACGTGAATTCTGCTGTCAGCAGATCTGCCACTACATTAAATGCTACCCGGTGAAATGAGGTAATTAAATGAAGGGAAACTAATAACAACCACATAACCAAACGGATTCTAAATAACTTCGCGGGCATTTCGTAGCGCTGCATTTCTAAGCTGTTCATTCATCCGCTCCATATTCTACATAAGCGCTCATAAGGCGCTGTTTAAAGTCAGCCCGGAATCGCCACTCCGGTTAATTGTAACATAAAAAGCCTCTTCATTTTTAAAAAATGTTTCCAGGCGCCGGCAATTAGCCTGCTGCAGGATAAGGCCACATGGTTTCGGGCCTGGTACCTGAAGCTTTAACTTTTTCTTGAATGCTGTAACCATAAGGAGAGCGCCACAGCCCGGCAGGCAGCATTATAATGACAGATCGGATAATTCCATGGGAACTAAATAACAGCCTGCTTTGTCAACATTACAGGTTGAGAAAGAATAACTGGGGGTAGATGATCGTGAAATATAAGGGAACTGCTTACCTGATTCTTATTGTGGCTCTCCTGATCGTATTAGCTGCAGGCTGCTCGCAGGATCAAGCACCGGGTACAGGTAGCGCCGATGGACAGGTTATTCAAACTTACGGGGAAGCTGAACTTACTGCCCGGCCCGATTTGACCAGGATCAGCCTTGAAATTGAGACCCGAGGTGATACCGCGGAAAGTGCCGTGGAAGAGAATGCCCGGTTGGCAGAAGCTGTGCGTTCAGCATTATTCCAGCTGGGACTGGATGAAACAGAAGTTAAAACCGGTTCGTACCGGCTTTTTAGCTACCGGGAACAGGAACCAAGGCATATCGGCCCCGATAAGCTTGAACTGGACGTTTCTGAAGAGAAAATGATCTTTCAGGCCTACAACGAGATCCTAATTTCTACAGAACAGCTTGACCTTACCGGAGAATTAATTGATACTGCAGTTCAAGCAGGCGCAAACCGGGTTAATTATATCAGTTTTGAACTA
Source organism: Syntrophomonadaceae bacterium (assembly GCA_007132095.1). GTDB lineage: Bacteria > Bacillota > Dethiobacteria > DTU022 > DTU022 > SLPH01. Next base: position 15,213 of record SLPH01000022.1, read on the forward strand.
AAAGACCCCGGCCCGCTTAAAATGGAAGCGCTTCAGGCAGCGACGATGCAAGCCAGAAACAAAGCTGAAGCGATTGCCGAAGGAGCCGGCGAAAATATTGCCAGGCTGGTCAGCATCCGTGAGGAAAGAGCCGGTTACAGCCCAATGCGGGTTGAATATGATCTCGCCGCAGCTTACGGGGCAGGAGAGATACAAACTCCAATTGATCCGGGAGATGTTAAAGTAACAGCAACAGTTATAGCAGAATATGCTTTTTAAAAGAGCCATAGAATTAGCCCTTTATTACTGGCTTCTGATCTGATTACCAGGGAGCGGGGACCTTTTCACCCCCGCTCCTTTTTTTCTGGCTGGAATCATTTTCAGAAATCGAAAAGTGTCTTTGAGCAAGTTCTAACGCCTTGCTGTTAGAACTTCATCACAGAAAGCAGGAATGCCTTACAGGGCATAGAAAAATGTTAACCAGGCTAGAGGGATAATGCATTTAAACACTGAGGCCTAAAATCATCCCTAAGGATGATTGCAGAATCGTCCCGCGGTCCTTTTCCAGGTTGGTGAAGAAAGATAACCTTAAATCAATGGCGGCAACAATTGCCTCTAAAACTTTTTTAAAGAGTAGGTTGCTATGAAACGTCAGTTGTGGGGAATGCTATTTTTAACCCTTGGAGTACTGGTTTTACTGCAGGTAGCCTTTGGGATCGAATTGGGGCTTTCATTTTGGCCGGTATTGATGCTTTTCGGGGGCGCATCAATCCTCTTCTGGTCTATCAGATCAGGTTTTGGCTCATGGTTTATTTTCGGTCTCGGGTTGTGGGTTGGCAGCATTGGCTTTTTTGGAATCCTCGCAAATGCCGGTGTAGGCACGATTTCCGGAAGCGAAATTGCCCGCTTCGGTTGGCCCATACTACTTATAGCAATCGGGTTATCAATCATGATCGGCGACCACTTCTGGTTTGCGGGAAGAATTTAAATTTCAATGGCGACTGGCGGCGATCTATATTGCCGCCGGCGCCGGCAGGCTTAATAATTTTCATTGGCTGCCAAAAGGGGAAAGAGCAATCCCGGAGAATATTATTGTCAGGCTTTTATTACACGTGTACCTAAAAAGGAGTTGGTAATAATATGAAAGAAAATGTTAGCAAAACTGAATACCTGATCGGTCTGGAAAATCAATACGGGGCCCAGAATTACAAACCGTTGAATGTGGTATTGACCAGGGGCGAAGGGGTCTGGGTTTACGACGTAGAAGGGAATCGCTACATGGACTGCCTCTCCGCTTATTCGGCTGTTAATCAGGGGCACTGCCATCCGGAGATCAAGAGGGCGATGATCGAACAGTTGGATAAACTGACTATAACTTCACGGGCTTTTCGAAATGATCAGCTGCCCTATTTCTATAAAGAAATTTGCGAAGTTACCAACTCGCACAAAGTATTACCCATGAACAGTGGCGCTGAAGCGGTGGAAACTGTGATCAAGGCCGTACGGAAATGGGGATACTACGAAAAGGGTATCGAAGAAGGTAAGGCAGAAATAATTGTTGCTGATGACAATTTTCACGGGCGGACCCTGGCCATAGTCAGCTTTAGCAGTGAAGAAAGTTACCGGTCCGGGTTTGGCCCCTTTGTGCCGGGATTTAAAAGCGTTCCCTTTGGCGATGCCGCTGCCCTGGAGGAGGCAATAACGCCTAACACTGCCGCGATCCTGATCGAACCGATCCAGGGTGAAGCGGGGGTCATTGTACCGCCCCCCGGATACCTGAAAGCGGTTCGGGAGATCTGCGACAGGCACGGCATTGCGATGATAACCGACGAAATTCAAACCGGGTTAGGCAGAACAGGTAAAATGCTGGCCGAAGAACATGACGGAGTTGAAGCAGACGCCACCCTGATTGGTAAAGCCCTTTCAGGAGGTTTTTACCCTGTATCCGCTGTTTTGTCCAATAACGAAATCCTGGGCGTATTCTTACCGGGAGAACACGGAAGCACTTTTGGGGGCAACCCCCTTGCCTGCGCTGTTGCCAGAGCTGCTGTGCGAGTTTTAGTTGAAGAAAACATGATCGAAAACTCCGCCCGGATGGGCGATTATTTCATGAAGCTGCTAAAGGAGATCAAAAACCCTGCTATTAAAGAAGTCCGGGGGAAAGGCCTGCTAATTGGCCTGGAGCTGGACAAAGAAGCCGGCGGAGCCCGTCAATACTGCGAAGCTCTTCAGGCAAAAGGAAT
>SLPH01000144.1 GCA_007132095.1 Syntrophomonadaceae bacterium
CAGCTGGGGGCTAAAAGCTCCTGAAGGGCGGCGGTTTTAGCTTCCGTAGCAAGGGACAGGGCCCTGGCCATCGCCCCGGGAGCAAGGTTAGCATCAACAGAGAGAATAATATTAATCGTTCCCGGTTTTTCCGGAACCGGCAGGCCCGCTTTTTCGTGCCAGCAGGCAGGATCGCCCACCCTGCCGCCGTTGGCGTCTATTCCGGCTGTAACCATGACCGTTAATGAAAAATCGCCATAAAAAGCCTGCCTGAGAACGGCATACTTCATTTTAGCAGAGGTGCTGAGCCCGGTGGTAACTGCCGGATCCAGCCCGAGCTCTTCCGCAATAAGCATGAGATGGCCCTCGTTGGTGGGGGCCCGCATTTCACAGCGCTCATCGGCCCTGCCATAAATCTCGCAGTAATTGAAAATGTAAGCGAGGTCTGTCCGGTATCCACCGTTAAGGTAAGATGTGCCCAGAACATGGCGGGGGCCACGCAGGTTTATAACAATTGCCTTTTCATCTATGCTCAGGGAGTCTCCCCCGGGCAGGGCGGTCTCTTTAATCAAAAAGAGTAATCTCTCCTTAATTACCTGTAATTACCTGTGTCCAAGCAGGCATGTTTTCCGGTTTATCCAAGATCAATTCATGAAGCAAAACGTCTCTGCCATTTAAAAGTAATTGGCAACCAATTATTTTGGGCAATCCCTCTTGACCCCAAAACCCTGCTTCCAGGCCTTTTAAATGCGAAAGCAATATAAATCAACAGGCTTCATGAAAATAGCGTTTCACTACCCGCTAAGTGATAATGGGCTCATTCATTATAATGGCATTTTTAGCCCCTGAGAATCCCCGATTCATGAAGGACGGTCAGAAATATTTTTGCCAGCTCAGGATCAAACTGGCTGCCTGCATGTTCACGGATCTCTTCTACCGCTTCCTCAGGGGTCTTAGCCCGGTTATAGGGCCTGTGATTGGTCATAGCATCAAAAGCGTCGACAACAGCAAGGATCCGGCACTCGACCGGTATCTTTTTCCCTTTCAGCCCCAGCGGGTAACCGCTGCCATCCCAGCGTTCGTGATGCTTAAGAATTAAGTCAGCCACCCCTGCCAGGTCTGGAGAAGACGAGGCAATTCGGTAGCCTTTTTCCGGATGCTCCCGCATTATTTCCCATTCCTCTTCGTTCAGTGGCCCCGGCTTAAAAAGAATATGGTCTGGAATACCCACCTTGCCTAGGTCGTGAACCTGGGCAAGCAGGGCCAGGTCAGAAAGCTGGTGCGAGGAAAGGTTAATTTTTTCCCCGACAATGCAACACAGCTCTTCAAGACGGCGGGCATGCCCTTCGGTAATATAATCGCGTTCCGCCAGGGCTGCGAGGAGGCTTTGCACTATCTTGCCCCGGCTGCTGCTGCTGCGATACAGCTTGTCGCGATACATTAAATCATCTGCACGTTTAAACAAGTTTTTCAGTTTAATATCCCGGCTGTCGGCAGTAGCAATTCCGATTGAAACGCCTAAGGGCAGATCTTCATTTTGCATGTTGTAGCGCCTGACATTCTCACGAATTCGCTTCACAATTTTTTCTCCTGTGCTTTTATCTGTTCCAGGCAGCAGGGCGGAAAACTCATCACCGCCAACCCTGGCCAGAATATCAGACTGGCGAAGGGAGTTTTGTAATACCTGGGAACAGCTGACCAGGAGCCGATCCCCGGCATCATGTCCCAAGGTGTCATTGACCAGCTTAAGCCCGTCCAGATCGGCAGAGATGATAGTAATCGGGTATTCACGACTGGTTTGGAGCCTGGAGAGTTCAACTTCAAAAAAGTTTCTGTTAAAAATCCCGGTCAGCTGGTCATGGAGGCTTAAATATTTAAGGCGCTTTTCATACTCAATCCGTTCGGTCACATCTTTGCCAATGCCTTTAAACCCGCTTATATAACCCACTTTATCCCTGACCAGGGAAATAGACAGCTCGCCAAAACGGACAGAGCCATCCTTGCGAACCATTTCCAGGATCAAACCTTTTTCAGGTTCACCGGTCATAAAGACACGATTGAAAGTCTGAAAAGCCTTATCCGGCTCCCTGTAAAGTTTGTCATAACTTACCCCGACCAGTTCGCCCGGTTCATACCCGAACAGACGGCAGGCAGCGTCATTGCAATAAGTAACCATTCCGGAAAGATCGGCTTCATAGTAACCTTCTTCCATGGTAGCAAGGATTTCGCGGTAGCGTTCTTCCGATTCTGATAACGCCACTTCAGTTTCTGCCTTAAATAGAGCGCTGGCAATAATCTCGGCCACAATTTTTATAAAAGACAACTGGTCTTCCGACCACTGTTTTTTCTCCCTGACAGAATCAAAACCAAAATAGCCGATTGTTGTTCCAGCCCGGGTTAAAGATACAGTGAGCAATGACTTGATTTTTTCGATCAGAAAATCCTGTTTATCAAGCTCTGCCTCAGGGGGCAAAGCTTCCACATCGGGAATAAAAAATATTTCGTTTTGCTGAAGCTTCTCTGTCCACCAGGGTACAGCAGATGCTGGAAATGCCTGATTTCGTTGATGAACAGAGAAAATTCCCCCGGCGCACCACTCGTAAACGCTGTAAATATACTTCAGATCTTCGCTGAAACGACAGATGTAACTGCGGTCTGCCCCGAAAAATTTACCGCTTAGCTCCAGGGCATGCTCAACTGCTTCGCCAAACCTATCCAGCGGAGCTTCGATAAAAGCAGAAGTGATACCGGAGAGCATTTTTTCAAATTCGACCTGCTGGGCCAGGGCCTTTTGAGAGTTCCGCTGCTCAGTAACATCCCTGGTCAGGGCCAGGATCATCTCTTCGCCGCCGATGAGAATTTTAGCCGAGCGGATTTCTACAATTCGGATGCTGTCATCCTTTAAACGGTGTAACCGATCCATGGCAAGGGGTTTCATTCCGATTTTCCATCTATGCCACATCGGAACAAGTAATTCATGGTCATTAGTAGATGCATCAAGATCGAAAACGGTCATTGCCGCTAACTCTTCTTTTGAGTAACCTGACCATTCGATCGCCGCCCGGTTCACTTCGATAATCCTGCCATCCATATCGTGCAGGTAGATCATTTCCATGGATTGCTCAACCAGGGTCCTGTATTTTTCTTCACCAGCCTGCAGCTCTGCCTTTGCTTTCTGCCTTTCCAGATCATAAATGACCTGCGCTGTAACTGAAGCCATCGTGCTGGCAAAAGCCTCATCATCGGCATGCCAAATCTTTTCTTCACCAACATGCTCAAAGCTGAAAACACCAACCAGGCGCCCTTCAACAAAAATACCGGCATCAAGCATTGACGATATTCCATGGGGATCAAGGTATTTGGCAGTAAATTCTACTGTTCGTGGATCAGCGTAAGTGTTGGAAACATAAACCCGGCTTTCGCGCCGGATTGCTGCAAAATAACCCGGATAATCCGCCACTTTGAGGCGTTCTCCTGAACTAAACTCTTTTGTTTTATTTTCATATAAACTTAAGCAAACCAGTTCGTTTTCATCTTCGGTCAGCATCCAGATACTGGTCCGTGCCGTTTGTACCGCTTCTGCCGCCACTCTGATCATCATCTCAGCGGCACAATCTAAATCACCGCTTAAAGAGTGTAAATTCGTTGAGAGCAGGGAAAGGGCCGAACGCTGACGAATGGCTCTCTGCTCCCTGGCCTCATTTTCGATTTGCCGCTCGTGTTCTTCGCTGATATTTCTAAATACTAAAACTGCCCCGCTGATACCGCCGGAATCATTGAAGATCGGGGCACCGCTATCGGCTATTGGCACTTCCCGGCCCGATTTAGAAATAAGGGCGGTGTGATTGGCAAGGCCGACAACGACTCCATCGCGCAGCACTTTTGTAGCCGGATTATCCACGGGTTTACGGGTTTTTTCATTAATGATCCTGAAGACCTGGCCAAGCGGTCTGCCGGCTGCCTCAGTTTCATGCCAGCCGGTTAACTCTTCGGCAACTTTATTCATCAACTGAACTCTTCCATCACCGTCAGTAGTGATCACTGCATCGCCAATACTGTAAAGGGTCGTTCGAAACAGCGCTTCGCGTTCCTGAAGCGATAATTGTGCCTCCCTAAAGGCTGTGACATCGTGCAAAAACTCAACAACGCCAACTATTTCGCCCTCCTTGTTTCTAATGGGATTGGCATACACCTGGATCCAGCCCATTTTACCGCAGATTGGGGCAAAGGTAAGTTCTTCACTGGCAGGGGTTCCTCGATCAAGGGCTGCAAGGGAAGGGCATATTTCACATGGATAATCGCTACCCTGAAAAGCTTGGTAACATTTTTTCCCAACTAAGGGCATTGAATCCTTATACCAATGCTCCATAACCGGGTTGACCATGATAATATCAAGATCACTGCTAAGAACGACAACGCCTTCCCGGATTGTTTCGAATGAGGCCCGCAGCAACAATTCAGCAGGAATTTTGTGCGCGTCTTTATCGGCAGGCATGAGGCAATCCCCCTGTGGCTAAGTTAATTCTTGAAGGTGTTTTTATATTCGCTGTTGCTGCCTTGATACTACAAGGCATTTCTGTAAACCCCTAGCCGTAATGCGCAGATCCCATTATCCATTCTCTAATACATCTTCGGTGCTTCAGTGAAGAGCTTCTTGTTCTGTTTCTTCCAGTAATAGCGGAAGTAAAAGTTTCCTTTAATTTTTCCCTGGTTATCTTTAAAATCAATCCCGGACAGGGTCTCTGCCAGCAGTTCTTCTTCGGCGGCAAGAGCGCGGGCCATTATGTCATTAAGCCTGTCAGGGTCGGCGCTGGAAGGGTCAAGGCCGGTCAATTCGGAATCGACTTGCTTTTCGATCCGATCTCGCTCTTGAAGGTAACCGGCAAGATCTTTAACCCTATTCTCCAGAGCGGCACGGTGCAG
>SLPH01000097.1 GCA_007132095.1 Syntrophomonadaceae bacterium
ATTATTTGCCGCTGCGAAGAGCTCACCCAGGCTGATATTCGCAAGGCGATCAAAGATGGTTATAAAAATCCCGAAGAAATTAAACGCATGACCCGCTGCGGGATGGGCCCCTGCCAGGGCAACACCTGCCGTGAACTTGTTGTCAGGGAAGTGGCTGCGGCAACGGGTAAAAAGATTGAGGAAGTCGAGATCGTAACCTATAGGCCGCCTGTGAAGCCGATAAAATTTAAAAGTATGTTAGGAGTAGACGACAATGACAGTTAATGCGGATGCAGTTATTATCGGAGGAGGAGCGCACGGCTGTTCGATTGCCTACCATATGGCTAAAAAGGGCTGGAAGAATATTATTCTTCTGGAGAAAGGCTACCTGGCCAGCGGGGCAACCGGAAGATGTGCCGCTGGGATCAGGCATCAGTTCGGCACCGAAATTAATATCCGCCTATCCATGGAGAGCGTTAAAAGAATGGAGCGGCTTCAGGATGAGCTGGAATACGATGTGGATATTGAGCTGATGCAAAAGGGTTACCTGATGCTTGCGCATAGCGAAGCCGAACTGGAACTGTTCAGGAATAACGTGGATATTCAGAAATCGATAGACCCTGACAATACCACGGAAATCCTCGATCCAAAGCAGGTGATGGAAATATTGCCTCACCTGAGATTAAACGACCTGGTCGGAGCCTCATATAACGAGAAGGACGGTCATGTGAACCCTTTCCATGTTACCCAGGCTTATGCTAATGCGGCGCGACGCCTTGGTGTTGATATACGCACCTATACCGAGGTTGCCGGAATTGAAAAAGAGGGCTGCAAGGTTACCGGCATTGTGCTGGGTAATGGAGAAAAAATTAGCACACCGCTGGTAGTTATAGCCGCCGGGGCCCATACCAAGCTATTGGGAGCTATGATAGATATTGATATCCCGTTAACGCCGGAAAGGCACCAAATTATGGTTACGGAACCTTTAGAAATGTTTCTCTGGCCAATGGTGATTTCATTTGTATACGGCACCTATTATAAGCAAACCCCTCATGGCAGCCTTCTGCTCGGCGTGGGCGACCCCGAACATGAAGTAAAAGACTTTAACGAGCGTTCTACCTGGCAGTATGTTAAAGATGCCGCTGAAAAGATCACCGTTCAAATGCCGATCCTGAAAGAAGTGAACATAATCAGACAGTGGGCCGGTCTTTACGACGTAACCCCCGATCAACAGGGCATAGTCGGGCCAACTGAGATCGACGGTGTATTGATTGACTGTGGCTGGAGCGGACACGGATTTCAGCTGGCCCCTGCCGTCGGGCAGACAATGGCTGAAATGGCATCAGGGGAAAAGCCTTTCATCGATATGTGCTGTATGTCGATTGAACGGTTTGCCAAAGGTGAGTTAATTCCCGAACCGGCCTGCGTTTAAACAAGCGGTTTTTGGACCATTAATAATTACGTAATGAATTGGAGGGTCTTGAGTGAGAGATTTCACATCTTCTGCATTAGATAACATCGGCTTTTCCGGGATCAGGGCTATTTTCGAAAAAGCTAACCGGCTCGAAGCTGCCGGCCAGAAGGTTGTTCATCTTGAAATGGGCCGTCTTGATTTTGACACCCCAACCCATATTAAGGAAGCAGCTAAAAAGGCGCTTGATGAAGGCATGGTTCACTATGCCCCAAACCTTGGACTGCCGGTATTCCGTAATGCAGTGCGGGACTTTATCAAGAAAACGATCGGGATAGACTATGCCGATACCGAGATAATTGCTACCATCGGCGCAACCCAGGGGGCTTTTCTAACCAAGGCGGCTTTCCTGGAAAAAGGGGACGAAATAATAATACCTACCCCCACGTTCGTCAGTTATTTGAATGCGCCGCTCTTTTTCGGGGCAGTTGCCGTACCCCTGCACTTGAAGGCGGAAGACGGCTTCCAGGTAGACCCGGATCTGCTTGAAAAGGTAATTACTCCACGCACCAAAATGCTGGTGCTGATTTCGCCCCACAACCCAACCGGAGCGGTTCTAAGCATGGAAGTGCTGGAAAGAATTGCAGCGCTTGCCCAAAAGCACGATTTCCTGGTTTTAAGCGACGAGGTTTACGATCGTATGGTTTACGATGGTGAAAAACATATCAGTATTGCTTCGCTTCCCGGTATGCAGGAGAGGACTATCCTGCTCAATTCGTTTTCAAAAACTTATTCAATGACCGGTTGGAGACTTGGTTACATTGCTGCGCCGGAAAAACTGATCAGCCCTATGATCCGCACCCATCAATATGTTGTGGGATCGGCCAACCCGTTCATCCAGGTTGCCGGCGCTGCGGCTTTAAACGAACCGCAAACCTGCGTGGATGATATGGTTAAAGAGTTGAGCAGCAGGAGAAGCTACCTGCTAAAAGAGCTTGATCCGCGGATAGTTACTGCAAAACCTGGCGGCGCCTTTTACTTTTTCCTGGATATGAGGCCAACTGGTTTTACGGCTGAACAGTTCGTAGACCGGATGCTTGATGAGGGCGTGGCTCTTGTTCCAGGCTCTGCTTTCGGAGCCGGCGGAGAAAACTTTGTTCGTCTTGCTTATGCCGCATCTGTGGAGGATCTTGCCTTTGCAGCGGAGAAGATAAAGAAAGTGTTAGGCTAAATAGCTGGTGGCATGTTTTTCCAGTCTGCCGGCAAATATACTATATGGAGGGAAACTGGCATGTATGGTTTCTACGGAAAGCTATTAAGGGTAAATTTAACTGACAAAACACACACGGTTGAGGATTTGCCCGAAGATGTAATGAAAGAAAATTTGGGTGGTAAAGCGCTGGGAGCATACCTGCTTCTTAAATACCTGCCGCCCAAAACTGATCCCCTGTCCCCGGAAAGCAAGCTTATTTTTACAACAGGACCGGCTCAAGATACCACCGTATCAGCAGCCGGCCGCTACGGTGTTTTTGCCAAGTCGCCCCTGACAGGCATATTTGGCGAATCATATTCAGGCGGACATACAGCTCCGATGATGAGAAGAACCGGTTATGATGCAATCATGATAGAAGGGGCTTCCAGTGAACCTGTTTACCTGCACATAACGGATCAGGGCGTTGAGTTTAACGATGCTTCAGATCTCTGGGGTAAGGAAACTTACGAAACCGAAGAAGCCCTGGTGGAGAAGGTCGGCGTAAAAGGGGCTCAGGCCATAGTAATCGGGCCCGCCGGTGAAAACCTGGTCAAATACTCCTGCATTAAAAACAACAAGTGGCGCTCTGCCGGTAGAACGGGTATGGGCGCTGTAATGGGTTCAAAGAAAGTGAAAGGGGTTGTCTTCAGCGGCTCCCAGAAAGCGCCTCTTTACGATGAAGATAAACTGAAAGCGTATGTCAAAAATATGGTCAAAGAATGCGTTAACACTGTCCGGACCCAGAACATGAAAGAAAAAGGCACTCCCTACATGGTTGAAGTGACCAATAAAGCATCAGCCTTCCCGACCCGCTACTGGGCGGAGGGGAGCTTCGACAAGTGGGAAGATATTAGTTCTGACAGGATGCGGGCGGATATGGAAGTCTCTCCTACAGCCTGCGCCCGTTGCTTCATGGCCTGCGGCAAGCTAAGCAAGGTTACCAAGGGCAGGCATAAAGGTCTGGTAGTAGAAGGTCCTGAATACGAGACCCTCTATGCTATCGGCGGCCTTTGTTGTGTCAGCCCCATTGAAGAAGTGGTATACCTCAACGATGTCTGTGACCGCCTCGGTCTTGATACCATTTCCGGCGGTAACGTAGCTTCCTTCGCCATTGAAATGGGGATCAGGGGCAAACTGGAAGGGATGCCTGATTACGGTGATGTAGACGGTATTGCCGATCTATTCCATAAGATCGCTTATCGCAAAGGTGTCGGCGACTTTCTGGCCGAAGGAATCAGGCACATTTCCGAGCAGCTTGACATGGTTGATTATGCTGTGCATGCCAAGGGTATGGAACCTGCCGGCTATGACCCACGCGCCCTGCCGGGAATGAGCTTGGGCTATGCTGTTTCCAGCCGTGGTGGCTGCCATCTCCGGTCCAGCTTTTACATGGGCGAGTTGAGAAATGAAATCCCCAAGGATATGGTTGAAGGCAAGGCAAAGATTTTCCTCGATTTCGAGAGCCGTAATGCGCTTGAAGACAGCTTAATTCTTTGCCGTTTCTACCAGCAGTTTATCGGCTGGGACGGCATGCTGGAAATCTTAAAGCATACCACCGGTATGGATTTGGAACTTGAGGATCTATATGCTTACGGCCGCCATGCTACTAACCTGGCCCGTAAGTTTAATATCCGTGAAGGCTTGACCGGAGCGGACGATAAGCTGCCCAAACGCCTCTTCACCGACGGTATCGGCCCGAACAAAGACATGGTGGTTAATGCCGACAACCTTAAGATCATGCTGAAAGAATACTATGAGCTGCATGGTTGGGACGAGAACGGAATGCCAAAATAGTAGGGATTAAGCAGGCTGGCTTATTCTGATATTTTGCTGGCCTTTCGGGTAATTTCCGAAAGGCCAGCAAGCCTTATATCAATAATAGAGGAGTGAGTGCGATTAACCTGAGGGGTCAGGAAAGAGAATACGGTTACCTGTCCAGTCTTGAGGATAATAAAGAAATCCGGATGAAAAAGGGGCAGAATTATGCCGGTTACTCGGTTGGCATTCTGCATATTGACGATGTTTACTATCCCCTGGTTCCCGGTAATGTTGTCAACGCCTATACCTATGATTTTCCGGTCCGGATGATGGCCGTGCCGGATCTTGATGTTCCGGGATTGCTGAGCGGGGATCCTAAGTTCAGCAAACCGATTATTGATGCGGCTAAAAAGCTGCAGTCTGAAGGTATCAGGGCAGTATCAGGAGCATGCGGCTTTTTCGGCCATTTTCAGAAACAGGTCGCCGAA
>SLPH01000050.1 GCA_007132095.1 Syntrophomonadaceae bacterium
CTTGATCCATTCAACTTCCATACCTGCTGAAGCTTTCAAAAGCTGAAGCCATAGATCACGATTAGCGACCGGCTCTTTGCCGCTGGTCCGCCAACCGTTTTTCTGCCAGCGTTCAATCCAGCCTTTTGTAAAGCAGTTAACCAGGTAAGCGCTGTCGCTATAAAGCTTAACCCTGCTTCCGGCAGGAATAAGCTTCAAACCTTCAACAGCAGCACGCAGTTCCATGCGCTGGTTTGTAGTCGCTTCTTCACGGCCCCATATTTCTTTTTTCGGGCCGTCGTTAGCGATAACTGCCGCCCACCCGCCCGGTCCGGGATTGCCCGAGCAGGCGCCATCGGTGTAAATTGTATACTCCACAGCTGTTTAGCCACCTCCGGGACAGTTGTTACGGCGCCAGGCGATCCAGTTCGCTTAAAGCACGTTCCAGTTCGGCCAACTTCTCTCCATACCCGGCCCAGTCGCCTGCCTGCTGAAGTTCAATAGCTTCTTCAAAAGCAAGCTGGGCCTGCCTGATTAGCCGAATCACTTCATCGTCTACATCAACCGGGAAATCGGGAGGCAGCACATCAATCGGCAGTTCGTCCATATCCTCAGGCAATTCGATAAAGTCATCGTCGGCAATATCCGGGGGAAGGGCGTCCATTTCGCCAAATATCCGCACCAGGGCCCGGTCAAGCGTCTCCTCCATCACCACGGTTTCGCCGAAAACGATAATTACCCTTGCCAGTTCCGGCAACCCGCCCCCGTCGGCTTCAAGAAAGATCGGTTCAACATAAAGGAGGGCATCATTAACGGGAAGCACCAGCAGGTTGCCCCTGATCACCCGTGATCCGGCCTGCCCCCAGAGGGTGAACTGCTCGGATATCTCTGTGCTCTGGTCGATCCGGTTCTCAATCTGCTGCGGCCCGAGAATAACCCTTTCCGTGGGGAAGCGTAATATTTCGACCTGACCGTAATTGGGCTGGTCACAGCGGGCGACCATCCAGGCAATCATATTATTACGCTGATCCGGGGTAAAGGGCAGGATTAGAACATACTCGGGCTCCGTATAACCCGGCAGCTGCAAAATAGTATAGTACGGTTCCATTAACAGTTCCTGACCAAAGGACTGCTCAAAGGGAACGGCCCAGAGGTCTTCGCGGGTATAGAACATGTTCGGGTCGGTAATATGGTAAAGAGTAAGCACCTGCGACTGCACGTTGAAAAGGTCTTCCGGGTAGCGCAGGTGGGCCATCAAACCTTCGGGCATCTCTTCAATCGTCTTAAACAGTTCAGGGAAGATAGCCGAATAAGTTTGAACCAGGGGGTCATCGGGATCGATGATGTAGTAATCGACGCTGCCGTGGTAGGGGTCTACCACTACTTTGACCGAGTTACGGATATAGTTGAAGCTTCCAAAAGGCGCCGAATAGGGATAGTTGGATGTTGTCGTGTAAGCATCCTGGATCCAGAAAAGGCGGCCCTCGCTGACTACGATATAGGGATCTGAATCGTAGCGCAGGAAAGGAGCGAGCTTGCGGACCCGTTCATGAATGTTGCGGTCGAACAGGACCCGGCTGTCGTTGCTCAGTTCGTTGGAGATAAGGATCCTGTATTCGCCAAACTTCAGGGCAAAAAGAGCGCGGCGGAAAATAGAATTGATCCTGACCCCGCCATCGCCATCATAAAAGATAAATTCATTTTCATCACCGGCGGTGGCATAATGAAACTCCGGCGTTTCGGTGTTAACAATGACGTAATCGTTTGTCAGTTCGCCAAAGTATATGGAGGGGTTATCAACCTCTAAGTCACCCCGGGGCGGAATATCGCCGAGAAAGTAACGGGGCAGGCCCTCTCCGCTGACTTCATTGACAGGGCTCATCGTTACCCCGTAGCCGTGAGTATACTGCAGGTGCATGTTGACCCAGGTCTGGGCCTGTTCGGCGAGGCGGCTCTTGTCAAGCTCGCGGGCGGCGAGCATAACCTGGCGGTAATCGCCGTTGATAGTATAGCGGTCGATATCAACATCATAGAAACGGTAATAGAGCCTGATCGCCTGCAGTTCGTTAAAAGTAGTCAGCAGGGGGCGGTAGTCCCAAAGCCGGACGTTGTTAATCGTGCCCCGGTTTTCGCGTAAATCATCCCAGGTCAGCATACCGCTGGGATCGAAACGACGGCTGGAAAACTGATCGATCCCGTAAGCGTAACGGGTGCTTTCTATGTTAAGGGCAAGGTAATCTCTTTCGAAGGTAAATTCGCTTGGCTCAACCACAAAGCCCTGGATCACGGCCGGGTAGGCCCACCCCCCGAGCAGCGAAACACCGGTAAGGGCAAGGATGCCATAGATAAAGAGACGATAGCGCTTTATAAAGATGTTAGCCGCAAAAAGAAGGGCAATTAAGCCGGCTAAAACCATAAGCACAATTAAAACCGGGTAGTTGGCATTTATGTCGGTATAGCCGGCTCCATAAACTACGCCGCGTTCGGAAAGGACCAGCTCAAGCTGCTGGAGGCGGTAATCCCAGGCCTTGAGGCCGAAAATTACCGTCAACAGCACGGCGGCATGGCTGACTCCCCTGGCCGGCGGGGTCCATCCCGGTTTGCCCTGTGCCGGTGGATTAAGGGCCACGTAAATTGCGCCAACTATAAGCAGGGAAACAACCGCGTTCATCATCAGGAAGCTGTAGACAAAGCGGTAAAAAGGCAGCTGGAAGACATAGAAGCCGGCATCTGTCCCAAAAATAGGATCGGCAATATTAAACGGTACCCCATTGAAAAAGCGCAGGAACTCCATCCAATACTGGCCGGCATACCCCGAAAGCAGGAAAGCGATTAAACCGGATGCCAGCAAAAAATACATGGTCAACCGGCGCGGGGTAAGCAGGTTCATCATGCCTGAGGCCATCAGGCGCTCTCTCAGCATCAGGTTGGGAAAACTGAGAATATAGCGTTTTGTGACCATCAGGTTTGCGAATATTACAATGAATATGAAAACAATGGCCCCCAGGCGCATACCCCAGCGGGTCAGGTATTGAGTCCAAAACACCTGTCCTGCCTCAAGGTCCTGGAACCAGAGCATATCAAGATAAAAGTTAGTCACCGTCATGGCAACAGAGCCCAGGATGACGAAGGCTATAATAATAATAAGCGACTTGTTGCGCAAATCTATCCCCTCCACTTTACAATAAAATACCGGTTCATGACCGGTTAGTATCTAGGTTCTGCTTAATTTTAGCCCAAATTATAGCTCCTTGTCAAAATGGCAAACAATGGGTTATGAAAAAATATTAACCTTCAACTATGCTTACGCCGGAACTGGTGCCTATACGGGTAGCTCCGGCCCTGATCATCTCTCTAGCCGCTTCAGCAGTCCGCACACCGCCTGAAGCTTTAACGCCTAAGCCCGGGCCCACCGTTTCCCGCATCAGGGCAATATCTGCAACTGTAGCTCCACCGGGCCCAAAACCGGTTGAAGTTTTAACAAATTGAGCCCCCGCCTCTACGGCCAGCCGGCAGGCTTCAATTTTCTGGCTGTCATCAAGAAGCCCCGTTTCGATAATCACTTTGACAGATCTGCCTCCTGCGGCCTGCACGACAGCAGCGATGTCCTCTTTCACGTAATCCCGCTCGCCGCCAAGCAGGGCTCCAACGTGGATAACCATATCAATTTCAGCCGCGCCCGCTTTAACGGCCTCTTCTGTCTCAAATGCCTTAACCGCGGAAGTGGTTGCCCCTAAGGGAAACCCGATTACTGCGCACACTTTAACCGGGCTCTCTTTGAGTTCCTGCACTGCAGTTTTAACATAAGAAGCATTGATGCAGACAGAGTAGAACCCCTTATCCCTGGCTTCACGGCACAACCTGATAATATCGGCCCTTGTAGCTTCCGGCTTAAGCAGGGTATGGTCTATATAGGCAGCCATATTTTCAGACATTTTTTATTCCTCCCCAATCATTATGATAACGTTCCGGGCAAAACTAAACGATACCTTTTTACGGATTATAGATTATTCTACCAGGCCTAAAATAAGCTCCGGCGCTTCAACCGGGGCGGCGCTAAAAGAATATGCCCTTGAAACCTTTTCTAAGGCCGCGTCGACCAGCCCTGGCTTCTCTCCCGGCCGGGCATAGACCCGGGCAAGAAGATCGCCTTTGATCACCCGGTCCCCAATCTTTTTATCCAGAACAATGCCCACTGAAGGGTTAATCCGATCATCTTTTTTCTCCCGGCCGGCTCCGAGCATCATCGCTGTCGTGCCGATCGCTTCTGCCTTAAGGGTGGATACGAAACCGCTTTCCTCGGCCGGGACAGGAAAAATCTCGGCATTTGACGGCAGCAGCCCTGGGTTGTCGGCCACGGCGGGATCGCCATGCTGGCCGCGGACCATTTCCTTGAACTTTTCCAGGGCGGCTCCGCTGCGAATTAGTCCGGCTAACAGCAGCCGGCCCTCTTCTTCGTCGCTAACCTTGCCGGCCAGCATCAACATGCGGCCGGCCAGGGCAAGGCAAAGCCTTTGCAGGTCTGATGGTCCCTCGCCGCGCAGGGCTGCAATAGCTTCTTTTACCTCAAGGGCGTTACCGACCGACCGCCCCAGGGGCTGCTCCATCGATGAAACCAGGGCGATCGTTTTGCGCCCGGCTCCCCTGCCGATCTCCACCATGGTACGGGCCAGTTCAAAAGCGGCCTCCCGCTCTTTCATGAAAGCGCCGTCTCCCGTCTTGACATCCAGGACGATAGCATCAGCCCCGGCAGCCAGCTTTTTAGACATAATGCTGGCCGCAATAAGGGGGATGCTGTCCACTGTTGCAGTCAAATCACGCAGGGCATAAAGTTTCTTATCTGCCGGGACGAGGTTGCCGGTCTGCCCGGCCACTGCCACCCCTGTATCCC
>SLPH01000093.1 GCA_007132095.1 Syntrophomonadaceae bacterium
AGGGCAAGGGGATGTATATCTCTGCCCTTTTTCATTTGGACAACCTGTGTGCCCCTGTTTCCGGATATATAGTGGTGATGCCGGGGGTGTGACCACCGGGCAAAAGTAGGAATACGGGCTTTACAATTTTGAGTTGGGCAGTTGATTTATAGACTTTACTTTAAGTTTTACCCTCCCCATATTATCAAATCCGGTGTTTTAAGGACCTCGGCTAAAATCTCATCGTTAGCCCGGTCGATTAGGCGAACTCCCCGTTCTTCATAATCGATTGTTTTGAGCTGTTCACACATGATAAAGCCGCTGGTATCATTATACCGGCCGTTGATGGGGCAGGCAAAAATCATTTTCTGCTTCTTGTTGTGTAAATCCAGGCTTATAACCATGGCCGGCCTGCTCGCTGCCTTTGGTAGGATTAAGGTTTACCAGCAGTATATCGCCTTGCCTGGGAGCTACCATTCTTCACGACCGACCTTATTTCCCCAATCCATTCCTTCGCCCACACGCTCTTCTGCTGAAAAGTTTTCATATGAGCGGGTTTTCTCCAATAACAGGGGGTCAGGCCGTTCACTGTTGGCCAGCTGTTAAAATAGAGGGAATAGATCTGCTCTATACTCCAAGAAGCCTCTAAATGGTTTTTCTGATGCGTAATTTGTTCCGCTAATCAAACATTTATGATATCATGTCTATAATAACAGTAATAAAACGGAGGAGATTAAAATGGAAACAATCAAGTTCGATGCCTTAATTATTGGCTCCGGCCAGGGCGGCAACCCACTTGCTAAAGCTCTGGCAGGTGCTGGTTGGAAAGTTGCTTTAGTGGAGCATCAATATGTGGGTGGAACTTGTGTAAACTTTGGGTGCACGCCAACTAAAACGATGATTGCTTCAGCCAGGGTTGCTCATCTTGTCAGCCGGGCTAAAGAATACGGGGTAAACGCCGCTTTCAGCACAATTGATTTAGATGCTGTGCTGAAACGTAAACGGGATCTAGTGGAAAGCTTCAGAAGCGGAACCCTCAAAGGTATTCATTCAACCGAAGGGCTAACCCTTTATGAGGGTTTTGGACGTTTTGTTGGAGAAAAAACTCTTGAAGTAGCGATGAATGAAGGGCCTTCAAAGCGCCTGGCAGCGGACACCCTCATTATCAACACCGGTACCAGCCCGGTTGTTCCCCCGGTACCAGGTTTTGATCAGGTGCCGGCGCTTAACTCGACCACGATCATGGAAATTGATCAACTCCCAAAACACCTGATCATCATTGGTGGCGGCTATGTCGGCTTAGAGTTCGGGCAGATGTTTAAGCGCTTCGGCAGTAAAGTAACAATTGTCCAACGTGGGCGGCAGCTTCTTTCAAGGGAAGATGAAGACGTAGCTGACGAAATGGCCGAAGTGTTTAAAAGCGAAGGAATAGATGTACTGCTAAAAACTCAACCGGTAAAGGCTGTTTATAGACCAGAAGCAGGATTCCAGATAACTGTGGATGCTGATGGACAGGAAAAGATTTTAGAAGGCAGCCACCTGCTTCTGGCAGCTGGGCGTCTTCCAAACACTGATGGATTAAACCTTGAAGCCACCGGGATATCGACAGACGAAAAGGGCAACATTAAAGTTAATGACCGTTTAGAAACTTCGGCGCCAGGCATTTATGCCATCGGCGATGTAAAAGGAGGACCTGCTTTTACTCATATTGCCTATGATGATTTCAGGATCTTAAGTAAGAACCTGTTAGAGAATGGCAGCGCATCTATTGACGGAAGGCTTGTGCCGTACGTGGTCTTTACCGATCCCCAGTTAGGGCGGGTCGGTTTAACTGAGCAGGAAGCAAGATCGCTTGGCTATAAGATAAAAGTGGCAAAGATACCAATGAAATGGGTGGCGCGTGCCCTGGAAACTGATGAAACAAAGGGTTTAATGAAGGCAATAGTCGATGCTGAAACCGATCAAATTCTTGGTGCGGCCATCCTTGGCATTGAAGGCGGAGAGGTTATGGCGGTGCTTCAGGTGGCCATGCTCGGCCGGTTGCCTTATACTGCTATTCGCGATGGGGCTTTTGCACACCCCACACTGGCTGAATCACTGAATAACCTGTTCACGGCTCTTGAAGCTTAAAACTGATCATATTAAAGGAGATTGACAATGCCCATACATGTGAGGCGCAGTAATATAAAACTGATGCCGCAGGCGAACCGGGTCATTGCCCGCTATTTTGATCCAGGTGATGATCGGAAAAAAGGGATTATTGAAAGGATCTTATCTTTGTCGGACGATGAAGCGCGATTTACTCTGAACCGAACCCTAACCGACTATTCGCTGCGTCATCGTAATATATCAAACATCTTGAATAATAACTATCTTAATGTTGAAGGGATAGTTGCCGGGATGGATGTTGATCCATCAACATTAACAAGAGAAAAACAGCTGCTGATCGGCTCATTTTTTACGATGGAATTTGCTATTGAATCAGCTGCTTTTTTTAACCCTTCTATTGTCGAAGACCCTGACCAGACCGGTCTCGGAGATGGTGAAAAAAGAGTGATTGCCAGCTTCAGGGCAACCGGGGAAGGGCACATATCTTCATTAGTCTTTAGAAGCGGCATCATTGACAAAAATAATGATTTGCGATTCAGGTCTTCAGGAGAGCTTTTGGATATTCCTGAAACTGTGAAGAAGCATATTTACCAAAAAGAAGATTTTATCCAGAAGTTGTCCGAGATGGATGTTCAGATGGATTTATTGAAAGTTGTTACTGATCGGCTGGAGAGCAGCTTTACCTACGAAGAATTGCAGGCACATATTAATGCTGTGCTTAATAAAGAAGATTTAAGTACTATGCAAAAAAAGGTTATCAAGGATTGCAACTGGCTGGCTAATTCATATTACGAGATTACTTTTTCGCTGGATACCGCAATTTCTGAAAGGGTGATCTTTCCAATCGCCGAGACAGAGCGCAATGGTATTGAAGATGCGCGCTTCGTTAAATTTACTGATGAACGGGGATTAGTCTCATATTACGCTACTTATACCGCATACAATGGTTACTCCATTTTGCCGAAGCTAATTGAAACAAAAGATTTTTACCACTTTAAGGTGATGCCCTTAAACGGTGAATACGCCCAGAACAAGGGGATGGCCCTTTTTCCGCAGAAGATTAATAACCAATTTGCTATGATCGCCAGGCTTGATGGAGTTAACAACTATATCATGTACTCTGACGATATTCACTACTGGCACAAAGCGAAGATGCTCGAAAAACCTACCCATCCCTGGCAGTTTGTTCAGATTGGCAACTGCGGTTCACCGTTAAAAACAGAGGCTGGTTGGCTATTGCTAACGCACGGAGTTGGCCCAATGCGTACTTATAGTATGGGAGCAACTTTGCTTGATTTAGATGACCCTTCTAAAGTGATCGGGTCGCTGCGTGAACCGCTGATGAAACCAAATGAAGATGAGCGTGAAGGTTATGTGCCCAATGTAATTTATTCATGCGGTGCGATAATCCATAACAATGAGTTGGTCATTGCCTACGCCATGGCCGATTACGCCTCATCTTTTGCTTTTGTGTCGCTGGATGACCTTTTAGAAAACCTTACCAGCTAAGCGGCAATTTATAATATCAGTTAACCATGTCTGGATGTTAGCATAGCTATCCGTTTGCCCCTATTGCAGCTACTAATTGAAGAAAAGCTGTTTAAGCCAGGCAGACTCGTCGATAATATATAATTCGTCGGCATATTTAACAGCTTGCAGCCGGTTCTGCACAACCTGTCCCGGGTAGATTCTGTGCGGGCTGCATGATACGTCATACATGGTAGTACTTACTATGATCAAGCCTTCAGTATGCGACAATTCAGGGCTTTTTTTAAGGGTACAGATGATAAACAGCGCTTTTAGGTCAGAGAAATCCCATTACCGGTTGGTTTTTGTGATGTGGTAAAATAAGAAGTTAGGATTGTCAAAAATTATTCGAGACAGGTCTGGTTATAGCTATCGAATTAATCATATTAAAAAGCATGCTTGCAATCTACATCTTATTGGCTTTCGTTTTGGCGGGGCTTAATTTCGGGTATGCAGAGCAGGCGCCAGAGCACATTGCCGCTTTGATTAAGGCAACCTGGCATTTTTATGAAAACGAGCTTAAGACATTATTTATTGCGGTGGGTGGCTATTTAACCCTGCGCCTGGCTAAAAAGGGTCCATCAATGGTTAAGCGCAGGAATAATCTAATCGGATTTCTATCTGCCGCCGTGGTGGTTCATCTGGCAGGCCCTTATATTTTAGG
The DNA here is from genome assembly GCA_007132095.1 of Syntrophomonadaceae bacterium. Lineage (GTDB taxonomy): Bacteria > Bacillota > Dethiobacteria > DTU022 > DTU022 > SLPH01. Next base: position 4,280 of record SLPH01000093.1, read on the forward strand.
CTATTCCGACTTATATTACTTTGCCATGCCCCTGCCCTGGACCAACCAGCCGCTGCAGCTGCTGGTGGCAGGAAGTGATTTTCAGGCCAGTTTTATGGCATACCAGGGGCCGCGGATGCTGGAAGCAGTGCTCGTCTTTTATTTCCTGGTTTCAGCTGTGGTGTTTGTCGGAACAATAGTTAAGGGTAGAAGATGGCAGTGTTCTACCCTTTGTCTTTTTAGCGGTTTTGTATCTGAAGTGTTTGCCCCGGCTTTCCCCCTGATTGGAAAGAAAGTTAAGGCTGGGCCTAATTTGCTTAGACTATTCACCCTTTTGCGCTGGGTCTTTTTTATTGTTGCCCTTTTCTTCAGCGGTTTCTGGCTGCTTCAGATAGCCGGCTTTGAGATGCCGGGCTATTTAGGCCTTTTTACCCGGGTTGAAATATACAGCTACTTACTGTTTCACCTGGTTGCCGCCTTGCTGATCTGGACTTTTTTTACCGGGCGCGGTTATTGTTACTACTGCCCGCTTGGCACTGTAATCGCACTGCTTGGCAGAGCCGCCGGCCAGTCTATTCAGACCAA
>SLPH01000033.1 GCA_007132095.1 Syntrophomonadaceae bacterium
CCTATTCCTGGACGCTCACTTTCCTTTTCATCGGCCTCATTGTCGGCTGCATGAACGCCTGGTACTGGGTTAGCAAGGAGAGCAGGCTGGACAACGACAACGAGGAAAGGTAAATGCGAATTAGCGAATACTTTAACGTAACAATCAAGCGTTTCAAAATGCCGCACTAGTTGTTAATATTGTTTGTAGGAGGACCTTTGTCCATGCAATATAACCATCTGGTCTTATCGTTTTTGCTTGGTCTGGTCATGGGCGCCCTTTTTTTCGGCGGCCTCTGGTGGACAGTCCAAAAAATGACAACAAGCAGCAACCCTCAGCTTATCTCCGGGGTCAGCTTCCTGCTGCGCGCAGCCGTCGTCATGGGCGGATTCTACCTGCTGGTCGACTATGGCATGCCGGGGCTGATCGCCGCCCTGGCCGGTTTTATCGCCGCCCGTACCTATATCGCCTATAAGTTGGGCCCGGGAACCGGTCCTGCCGGTCCTGTCCCTCGCAGGGGTCCATCCGGTCCAGTCTCCCGTAAGAGGGCTGCCGGGCGCAGGGTAAAAGCCGGACCCGCCAAGGTGAGCAACATCTCTGATGCAAGAAGGAAGTCCGGCAAAAAGGCGGAAGAGAAAAAGGGGGATCAAGATGACCATCAGTCCTGACGAAATAGTCCTTTTCCAGTACGGCTGGTTCAAAATCAACGCCACCATCTTTTTCACCTGGCTGGTGATGCTGTTGCTTACCTTAGTATCCTGGCTGGTGACCAGGAAGCTGACCAGCGAAGGGCCGCTTACCCGCTGGCAGAACCTGCTCGAAGTCCTGGTCAGCGGGATCAAAGGCCAGATCTACGAGGTCAGCCGCCAGGATCCGGGCCCTTACCTGCCCTTCGTCGGCACCCTTTTTATCTTTATCGCAGTTTCCAATATCCTGGCCATCGTACCAGGCTATACCCCGCCGACCAGTTCGCTGTCGACCACTGCGGCCCTGGCCATCTGCGTTTTTGTCGCCGTGCCCGTTTTCGGTATCGCCAACCAGGGCATCATGAATTATCTCAGGCAGTACCTGAAGCCCACCTTTTTCATGCTGCCCTTTAATATCATCGGCGAGCTCAGCCGTACCCTGGCCCTGGCTGTCCGCCTTTACGGCAACATGATGAGCGGCACCATCATTGTCGCTATCCTGCTTACTATCACCCCGCTTATATTCCCGGTCGTCATGCAGGCCTTAGGGCTCCTGACCGGTTTAATCCAGGCCTATATATTCGCCATCCTGGCCATGGTCTATATCGCTTCGGCCAACCAGGCCCGCCAGGAAATTGCGGAAAAAGGAGAGAAATAACATGGAAAGCTTAAGTTTAATCGGCATCGCCTCTATCGCCACCGCCGGACTCACAATCGCCTTTGGCTCCGTCGGACCGGCTCTCGGCCAGGGCCGCGCCGTTTCACAGGCGCTTAGCTCTATCGCCCAGCAGCCTGACGAAGCAAACACTATTACCCGCACCCTTTTTGTCGGTCTGGCCATGATCGAGTCGACCGCTATCTACTGCTTCGTCGTTAGCATGATCCTGATTTTTGCCAACCCCTTCTGGAATCATTTTCTTTAAACTAAAGCCGAAGGGGCAAAAAGCCTTACATACGGGAGAATAAATATGATTATAGACTGGTATACGACAATATTTCAGATCATTAACTTCCTGGTGTTGGTTTTCCTTTTGAGAGCCTTTCTCTACCGGCCGATCATCAAAGCGATGGATACCCGCGAGGAAATAATCATGGAGCGCGAAGAAGATGCTGCCACCAGGAAAGAGCAGGCTGAAAAGGAAGCGAACGAATACCGGGACCAGCGAGCCGCTCTTGAGGAAGAAAAAGAGCAGATCCTGGAAGAGGCCCGCGTTTCAGCTGAGAAAGAAAAGAACAGCCTCCTGGAAAAAGCGCGCAGCGAAGTGGATCAGACCAGGCGCCGCTGGGAAGATGCTTTTGAACGCGAAAAGGAAACATTTATCGGCGAATTGCGCCGCCGTATCGGTCAGCAGGCCTGCCATGTGGCCCGCCGCTGCTTGAGTGACCTGGCTGATGCCAGCCTTGAAGCGCACACCTGGGATCTCTTTATCGATAAGCTTAAAAAGCTGCCTGAAGAAGAGGCTTCCGCTTTGGAAAAAGCCCTGACCGGAGAAAAAGGCGCCTTTAGCTTAAGCAGCGCCTTTGAACCTGATCAGGAAAAAGCAGAAAAGCTGACTGGGGTTCTGAAAGAACTCCTTTCCGCTGACGGGCTGGAGCTTAAGCCATCCCTCAAAGAAAACCCCGACCTGGTCTGCGGTCTCGAACTTGAAGCAGGCGGCTACCGGGTGGCCTGGAACGTGGACAGCTATCTTGAAGATGTGGAAGAAAAAATTCTTAAAGAGCTAGATCACACCGCGCCGGCGGAAGAGGAGGTGGCGGAAGGTGACGAAAGCAGAACAGACTGATCAGAGCCTGCTCGCTTCCCTGCAGGAAGCGGTTGAAGGCGCCGAAACAGCAGTAAACAGCGTCCTGGAAACGGATAGGTCCAAGCTGAAAGTGGAAGAGAGCGGCACCGTAATTTCCATCGGCAGCGGCATTGCCCGCGTCAGCGGACTGGCCGGAGTACAATCCGAAGAACTGGTCGAATTTCCCGGTGGTGTGACCGGGATCGCTTTTAACCTCGACCCCGAAGTGGTGGGGGTAATCATGCTCGGCAGCTCCGAGACCATCACCTCCGGCGTCCGTGTGCGCCGCACCGGGCGCGTGGTCGATATTCCCGTTGGCGACGGCCTGCTGGGCCGGGTGGTGGATGCCGCCGCCGCGCCTCTGGATAACCGCGGACCCGTCTCCTTTAGTGAGCGATGGCCTGTGGAGCGCGAAGCGCCCCCGATCATGGCCCGCTCACCTGTTACAGAACCGCTGCAGACCGGTTTAAAAGTGGTCGATGCCCTTATTCCCGTCGGCAGGGGACAGCGCGAGCTCATCCTCGGTGACCGCCAGATTGGCAAAACGGCGATCGCTCTTGATACCATCGTTAACCAGGCCGACAAAGATGTGATCTGCGTCTACTGTTCCATCGGCCAGCAGGGTGCCGATGTGGCCAAGTTTATCGCCCAGCTCAGAAAATTCGGGGCCATGGAGTATTCTATTGTGGTGGTCGCCTCCGGCGACGGCCCCCCGGGCTTACGCTTTATTGCTCCCTTTGCCGCTACCACCATTGCCGAATATTTCATGGAGCAGGGTAAAGATGTCCTGATCGTCTATGACGATCTTACCCTGCACGCCCGTTCCTACCGCGAACTCTCGCTGCTGTTAGAGCGCCCGCCGGGCCGCGAAGCTTACCCCGGCGACATATTCTACCTTCACTCGCGCCTGCTCGAACGTTCCACCCACCTGCGCGAGGAATACGGGGGCGGTTCGCTGACCGCCCTGCCGATTATCGAGACCCAGGCCCAGAACATCTCGGCCTACATCCCCACCAATTTGATTTCTATTACTGACGGACAGATCTACCTTTCGCCCGAACTGTTCCAGCGCAACCACCTGCCCGCCGTCGACGTGGGCCGGTCGGTCTCACGCGTGGGCGGCAAAACCCAGCTGCCCGCCTACCGGACCGTTACCGGCGATTTAAGGCTCTCCTATTCCCAGTTCGAGGAACTGGAAATGTTTGCCCGCTTCGGCACCCGCCTCGACGAAAAAACCCGGGAAACGATCGAGCGCGGCCGCCGGGTGCGTAAAGTTTTAACCCAGCCCGAACTGCAGCCGCGGACAATCCCGGAACAGATCGCCGTCCTGCTGGCCGTTACCGAGGGCCTTTTTGACGAACTCGACGTGGAAGCAATCCCCGCAGCCGAAGAAAAGATCCGGGAAGCGGTAACCGAAGAGCTGCCCAAAATCTGCGAAAACATCGAAGAGGGCGAAACCCTTTCTGATGACGACCAGGAAAAAATAGTCGAAACAGCCAGGCAGGCGGTGGAAAAGTACAGGGAAGAAGCCGGCGTAAAGGCTGAAACCGCAGAGGCTAAAACCGGCGAAGAAGAATCTGAAGGCTCCGCAGGCGAAGCCCCAGAGGACGATGAAGAGAAGGAACCGGGAGACAGCGAAGCAGAAGCAGAGGAAGAAGCAGAACGGGATTAAGCCCGGTAATTTTGCTTCCTTCTTCATGTTGCCCCGGCTTCACCATTTGATTGATGAAGGTATCAATGCGGGTTTTTAAGCCAGGTTATAGTATCAGGCTAAAGTGCCATCTTTCTTTACAACTACCTGAACGTAGGAGGAATCTCTTTTGAGTTCCACTCTTGAAACCCTTGAAAGACAGATCTCCAGCGGAGAAGATCTCTCTTCGATCGTTCGCACCATGAAAGCGCTGGCCGCCACCAGCGTGCGCCAATACGAAAAGGCGGCCGAATCGCTTGATGACTACTACCATACCGTTGAGCTGGGCCTTTCCGTGGCCCTGGCTGACTGGTCCGAGCCGCCGCCTTCAGGCCGCAGGGGCAAAACCAGGCCGGCCCTGCTGCTGGTCTTTGGCTCTGACCACGGCCTGGCAGGGCGCTTCAACGAGCAGATCGTCTCCTATGCCCTCGAAGAATACTGGCAGGAAAGCGGTAATGAACCCCCTGCTGAAAGGCTTACCGCAGCCATCGGCGAACAGGTAATCACCCGCGCTGCTTCAGCCGGGATAAAGCCGGTTGCCGCTCTGCACATGCCCTCTTCTATCAGCGCCATTACCCCCTTTATCCAGGAACTTCTGGAAAAAATCGAAGCCTGGCGCAGCGAGGAAGGGGTGGAAAAGGTCTATCTCTTCTACAACCGGCCCCGGGCCGGAGGCTTCAACCCCAGCGCTGAAACG
>SLPH01000193.1 GCA_007132095.1 Syntrophomonadaceae bacterium
AAGCGCATTATTGTTACCTGGATATCGCGATCGGCCAGGCACAGTTCGGCCCCAACCTCCCGGGCGGAATCGATAGCCTGGATCATTTCCTGGCCCGGTTTAACGCCAAATCTTTCAGCCAGTTTTTTTTGATAGGTTGACATCAGCAGGTTGGCCAGCAGCAGGGGTGCTTTGCGTTCCTTTACAATTTTTACGATGTCGGTATTTTTCCAGCGATCGGAGTCAGTTATAGATTGATATCGCGACTGACACAGTTCGACGCAAACAGTGTCCGGTTTTTCAGCCTCGATAACGGCCTTCACTTCGTCAACACTTTTTTTTGATACGTGCGCGGTGCCAATCAAAATCAGGGTGCGGCCGTTGTAATCTATGTGGTGAACGTTTTCACTTGACAACTAATCACTTCCTGCAATAGTTTTCGGGCGAACAAGCACAATTATACCATAAAACAGGCAGGCCGGTTTAGCCGGCCTGCCTTAAATATCAACTATAATAGACCCGTTTTTTATAGAAGCAATCATTTCACGGGGCGATCGTGCATACCCAGCTCCATCGTCCAGATGATCGCGTCGATGAGGTACCAAATGCCAAAACCGCCGAATGTAACTATCTTCAATAACCCAAGCCCAATCTGGCCCTTGTAGAAGCGATCGGCCCCTAAAAAGCCGAGAAACCAACTCAACACGGTACCGGTCATCAGGTATCTCCACTCGTTCATCTGAAAAACCCCTTTTGGTTGATCATAATCCATGGGCTCAATCCCGTCAATAATAAGGCAAAACGAACTGTTTTCATGAATAACCTCTTCCTCCTTAACGGGGAGATTGGTTCCTGGTGAACTTGAGGCTCCTCTTTCTATAGCACTGAAAAATTCCCCTGTAAGATCCCTGCAATAACTTTACACTAAGGCAAAACAAACTTTATACTGACGGCTATAACAATTGATGCACCCAGCATTGCCGCTAACTGCTTTGGGGTTTTATAGAGCACGGCAATTCCAACCAACCATACTAAAACTTCTAAATAGCTGATTGCACCAAAATAGAACATTCCGAAAGAAAAGGCCTGCATGAACAAAACCCCCGTAATAGTTGCCGAAATCAGCAGGGAGACTTTGCCTTCTCCTGTTGCATACCAGCATATGAAGGCTAAAAATGGAGAGAGGACGGTTAATCCAACCCATATCAGCATGTAATCTCCTGGGAAGAAACCTGCAATGTAAATCGTGTATGCATAGTAAGTGGTCAGCATTCCCAAAAAAAATAAAAAAGTGTTAATGCCTGCCCTGACGGGAGTGCTGCTGTAGACGGATATAATCACAGCAATCAGGATCCATACAGCTAACCTGCTAAAAAAGTTCCTTAAATCCAGGCTTTGAACCAGGTAAGGCAGTTCGTTGGAGGGAATGAAGTCAAGGTGTTTGGCAGCGGCTCCCAAGGCGAGGCCAAGAAGTATGACTAAAACAGAGTTTATTATTTGCCTGCCGGGAAGAGCGCCATGCTCCGGCTTTCTTATCTCATTCAAAAATGATTTCGTAGTTTTTGCCACCGTAACCCTCATTATATAATTAAAGAATTTCTTCCGCATAAATACGGGCCAGTCCCTCGTGAATAATTGGCTTTAACTGGCTGGAGTTAATCCCGATATGATAGTCGAGCAGTTTAATCAGTTCCGCCTGATCCTGCTGCATCAAGGCTTCGCATATTTTAAGATGTTCGCCGATAAAATTGCTGCGCCTCGGTTCTTTTTCAAGGGCAATTTTCCGGATAAACCTGACCCTTTCATTGATGTTCCGCAGGATCTTTACCCGTTCTTCATTGCCGGCCAGCGCGGCAAGTTTTACGTGGAAATCTTCATCAGCGTTGACCAGTTCGTCCATATTCATTTCCCTGTGCTTTGTGGCAACTTCTTTCCAGGTGCTATAAATAGCCAGTATGTCTGGCCGGGCTTCTTTATTGCCGATATGGCTGATTGCCGCAGATTCAAGGTCTGCCCTTAACTCAAGCAGGTCAGCCACATCTTTGGCGCTAAATTTTCGGCAGAAAAATCCCTTGCCTGATTGAAAAGTTACAAAACCGCCTATATATAGCTGGTTCAAAGCTTCCCGGATTGGAGCCCTGCTCATGCCGAGCGCTTCTGCCAGTTCAACCTCATTTATGTGCTCGCCGGGTGGAATAATAAAGTCAATCACTTTTTCCTTAATGTAGTCATGTGCATGTTTAACCGCTAAAGTTGATCGGGAATTTGATTTGTTCAGCGAACCTTTTTTCTTCATCTGGCTGAGCACCTCCGTTACCTTAATTTAACGAATCATTATACCGTATAATAACATAACTGATTACGAATATCTTCATGGAAAGCTTACCGGGCTTTCATTCCGAGGCTGAACAACTTATTCTCTTGACACCGTCTCCCCGTTATGATATTTTGTCGACAGAGCATTATAATATATATATTAACATTATTGCCGACAGAATTGCAATGCGGCCCGCCTGATTATTTACCGGTTGAGTGAGACAAAACTATAGGCTTAACGAGAGGAGAGAAAAATTAATGAATCCAAAGCAAATGCAGGAGGTATTTCTGTCAGAGAAAGCAAAAACGCTGCTTTATCACCCCCAGGGGATGGGAAACTACTTTACTTTTAAAAGCGCCGTCGATATTTTAGGGCTTGACTGGGACGAACTGCTGCCAAACGGTGTCTACAATGTCACCGGAGGCGGAGTTTTCGACATGGGCTACATGTCAAACCATATCGGACCTCCAGAAGTGGCGATAAAAGCGCTGAAAGAGCATTCTACCCTGGAAGAACTTCGTGTTTATCCTCCCGATCTGTTACCCGAGCTGAAAGCGCTGGCCGCCAAAAAGAAATTCGGCCGCGAAATTTCTGATGATTTTACCGTGCTCGGTGTTGAAGGGGCGCAGGGAGGGATCGGCTATACTTATATGACTTTCCTGAATCCCGGTGACGAAGTTATAACTACAGATCCTGCCTATTTTCACTTTGTCCCGGGCGCCGAAGTGTTTGGAGCAAAAGTAGTCCCTATTAAGCTTAATGAGCGAAACGGCTATAAGCTGGACCCCAGGGAAGTTGAAGCGGCGATTACGCCGAAGACCAAGATGATCGTCCTCTGCGATCCGGTCAACCCCTTTGGTGTTACGGCAACAAAGGAAGAACTGTTGGAAATTGCCGATATGGCCCGCAAGAATAACATTATTATTTTCAATAACATTACCCATAACACGCATCAAACGGATCCAAACGCAGAGCATATTCCCCTGGCCTCTTTACATTCGCCCGAAACGCCAATGGACCATGTCATCTCGGTCAGCGGCATATCAAAAGGGTATGGCATGCCGGCGCTGCGGGTTGGGTTCATGGGCGGTCACCCGGCGCTGCTTCGGGGGGCCTTTTTACTGAAGATGGAAATTACAAAGATCCATATTAATTACCCGGGCCAGTATGCTGCCCTGGCAGCCATGAAAGACGATGCCTATATAGAAAGAAGCACAGAAATCATCCGGCGCAACTACAAGCATATTGAAGAGACAGTTGCAATGACCGATGGGGTCAGCATTCCCGTTAAACCGCAGTATGGTTTTTGCATGATTATTGATGTATCCGGCACGGGCGTTTCGGCCCAGGAAGTTTCCACAGCGCTGCTTAAGTATAAGATTGCCACCATTACAGGGGACGGTCTGGGAGAAGTCGGGGCAACGGAGTATATCAGGCTCAACTATTCGCATCCTGACGTGGAATGCGTTGAGCAATTCCGGGTAGCGCTGCCCAAGGCGATAGCCGATGCAAAAACAGGTATGTATCGCCAGGCAGTGATTGACTTCTTTGAGAAAACAGGAACTTTGCGGGGCAAAGAAATTATTAAAAAGCTAAAGGGATAATCCTAAGCTGCATAGGGTAACAACAGATCTCATTACCGAGGTCTCTGCGAAAAAGATAGGGATCACTTCTATTAAAGCCTGATATCTAGTTACAGTCGTTCAATATATTGGTGGTCCCTATATCATTTTCTGCCTGGTTTCTTCGAACATGCTCCGCCTGTATCAAAACCCCTGAATCCATCAGTCTGTTAACAGTATTGGCGGTGGCGCAGCCAATGCATCCGAGGAATGAAAACCTCCATTAAATTTTACTGTAATTACACCGGGAGCCAGCCATCAGGAAGTTATTTGCTTCTTTTTTTCTTATAGTCAATTATTGCAGCAGCAATTAATGCAACAACTGCTCCATAGAAAAGAAACACTCCCCAAATTCCTTTTATCAGCGAATCAAAGCCACCCGGGGCTGCCCTCGTGGTGACTACTAAATAAATTGAAAAAAATAATAAAAAGAGCCCAGGCAGGTACTTAATAATTCTTTGAGTGAAGATTTTAGATAGAACAAAAGTGATCCCAACTGCTATTAAAGCAATTACTATTAAAAGAATAATACCACTATCCATGCAATCACTCCACCGATATTTTTCCAAATTTACAGCTTTATCGCATCTACCCTGTCTCCTCTACCCCTATGAAAATAGGTGTTCTCTGATCTGTCAACTCAATACCTTCACCTACAGGGCTATTGATATGTTTCCATTGTCAGCTATTTTTACAGAGTCAGGCAGCAAATGCCGGAAAGCCCTTACTTACAGGTTTCTTCTTATATTATTATTCAACCCTTGACATCAATACTACCGTCTCAACATGCGTGGTATGGGGGAACATGTCTACCGGTTGGACTGAAATAATCTTGTAACCGCTGCCGGAGAGCGCTTTTAAATCGCGGGCCATCGTACCCGGGTCGCAGGAAACATAGATAACCTGGTC
>SLPH01000056.1 GCA_007132095.1 Syntrophomonadaceae bacterium
AATATCTTCTATTTCTACGGGATAGAAGTAATCCATGAAATCCTGCAGCAGGTCGCGGGACACTCGCTGATCCACCATGTTCATCGAGAAAAAGAAGCCGCTGTTTTCTTCGGGAATCATCACCAGCAGGCTGTGAAAATCAGGGCTGGTTCCCGTATGCCATAATAAGCGGCGGTTATTATTGAAGTTCTCGATAAATCCATAAGCCATGCCCGGTAAACGGGGATCATTATTAAAGTGGGTCTGATGCATCAGGGCGGCAGTTTCCTCCATAAGAATCCGGTCACCGGCAAATTGACCATTTTGGAGATGGGCTATCAAAAAGTTAGCCATGTCGAGGCCTGAAAAATAACCCATACCTGCCGGCATAACATTCGCTATGCGAACCGGTTGAGCGAAATGCTCTCCATTAATGTACTGGTACCCGGTAGCCATGTATGCCTGAATGCCCTCCGGCTGCGGCTGGCTGAAAGTGCTATAGTTCATACCAAGCTGATCAAAAATATTCCGCTTAACATACTGGTCAAAGGGCAAACCGGAGATATCTTCTATAAGCAAACCGGAGATCACTGCCCCATGATTACTGTATTGGGTAACCTGCCCTGGTGGGCGCAGACGCGCCGGCAGGGTCCAGGTCAGATATTCTTCAAGCGGCAGTAGCTGTTCGATTGTATCAGGTGTAGCAGCAGTATTGCGGTCGTCAAAACCGGGTGTATGGGTAAGCAGGTGATGAAAAGTAATCGGCTCCGGAAATGTTTCCGGGATATGCAAACCTTTTAGATATAGATTAATATCATCGTCAAGATCAAATTGCCCTTTTTCATAAAGCTGCATCAGGGCAGTCCAGTTGACCAGTTTACCTACTGATCCGGCACAAAACATAGTTTTTTCAGGATCTACGGGAATACTATTTTCCAGGTCGGCAAAGCCATAACCTCTGGCAAAGACAACCTCGCCATTTTCAACAGCAACAAATACAGCACCGGGAACATTGTAATTCTCAAGGGCGCTTTGAAAAAAGCTTTCTGCAAACAGTTCAACTTCGCCTGGTTGAAGATTTTTCTTAGCGGTGTCGACCACATCATTTGCATATACCGTTGCGGTGAAAAGCATAAAAACAAACAAGGCCATAGGGGTTATTACTTTTAGTTTCATTTATTCATACTCCTCTCGTATTAAACCCAAACCATGGGCACAAGGCAGGGGGACAGGAGAAACGTCCCTTTGTCCCCTGTTCTTTAGCTGAAATAGAAAAGGGCGCCCAGGCCTGAAAAATCGAGCATAATGTGTGCCAGGGTCACCCAGCGGATCGACCTGGTTTTCCAGGCAACCCAGCCCCACATCAACCCGAGGATAACCGCAAATAGAACCAGTGAATGGGCTCCGCCCGGGTAGCTGCTTGTAAGAACTGATTGCGGGGCATAATGCCAGAGGCCAAACCAGATCGCCGGGTAAAAGTAACCCCACCAGGTACTGCTCGAAAAAATTTTGAAATAAACTCCGCGCCATAAAATTTCTTCGCAGGTGGCGTTGACTATGGCAATTGCCAGAGATAATACAATTATTAAGAAGGTGGCCTTTGGCAATTGCATGGGCAAAGCATAAACAAGGGTAAAGAGTGGAAGTGCAAACAAGAATATTGCACCCAGCCACTTTGGCCTGCCAAGGGGATTAGCAACTTTACGAAACATACTGAAAAAAGCTTCTTTACCCAGCAACCATAAAGGAAAAACCAGGCACCAGGCAATCCAGTAAAACAGAAACCCAATTAAATAGCCCGGTTTCAAGCCAACCAGCTTGACAGCAACAGAAAAAACTAGATATGTCGTTAACAGCAGAAGAAGTGGCGCCATAATCAGCAGTTTTTCTTTTTCAGCATCTTCAATATATCTCCAGACGCTTTTTATCATTAGCTCTCGCCTCCCGCGGTATTATTAAACCTCTATATCCCGGTAGCGGTTTGGGGCTATTCTGATTAGAAAGAGGTAGAGCAGCGCTCCAACAGCCAGTGAAACGGCAACTACTACCAGGTAAACTGCCAGATCAGAGCCTAACCTCTGGTAGGCAAGCCAGCCGGCCAAAAATATCAGGGCATAAACCACTCCACCGGCAAGCATGGCAAAGAGAACGTTGATGTTCTGCTTGATTGCTTTCTGGGGGTTATCCCAGCTCAGGTAGGGCCTGGCAAGATCGATCAAAAGGCTGACAACTATAGCCGGCAGGCTGGCGATAAGGCCGATAGCGACAACAATAAACAGTTCCACCGGTTCCAGAGGCAGAATAACCAGGCTGATTAGTATGACAAGGGGGATGCTTAAAGCAGAGATAAGGTAGCTGTATAGAACCTTGCCGTTAACCTGTTCCTCAGCACGAACAGGAATAATCTGGGAAACCCAGAACTGCCTGCCCTCACGCGAAAATGAGCTGGAAGCGGCCGGGGCAAACAGGGACATAAGCGCCATAAAACCGGCCAGGGACATTACCTGAAACAGGCGGGGTATTTCATCGCGAAGCATATCAATTGAATTGGTCAAAGCACCACCGCTTATTAAGGGGATAACCAGGATGACCGGGACTATCACCAGAACAGAAAGGCTGTTAAACAAGTATACAGGGGTTCGTAATAAATATTTGATTTCACGCAAGGCGATTGCCATTGCCGGTGATGAACTGGTGCTGAGCTTTTTGGTTAAGGTTTCTTTCGAGAATGTTTTGCCTTTACCAACTTCAGCGCCACCGATCAGGCCGCGGTAAAATAGCTTCTGTCCGACCAGGTAAACAGCTGCCAAGCCGGCAATATTTGTCAGCAGGAAATAGGCAAACCAGGCAATTTTAGCCGCGCCTGCTGCTGACAGGGCTCGGACAGCTAACAGGGCGGGAGGGAAGATCCTCGTCATTTGTATGAGCAAGCCCTCATTTTTCTGCAGCATTTCCTCTATGTACGCCATTTCCTCCCCTTCAGGAATACCGGTTAAAAAGTAGTTTAGTGTAAGTACCAACAGTAAGAATAAGACCATTCCGATGATCCTCAAAGTGTCACGTCTTCTGCTGAGGTTAGTTAGGCTCATAAGCAGCAGGATAAACAATGCGGCTACACCAAGGGGAATGATCGGGGTTAAAAGAAATACTGGTACAGCTATGACCCAATAAAGGAACCCTGCCCCGCTGCCGCTGCCGAAAACCAGGATCGCCGGGATCAGAAATGGTGCGATGGTCAGGTATTTATAGGCTATTATGACTGCGAATTTTGAACCCATGATTGTCCCCGGCTCAAGGGGCAGAGGGACCAATATGCTTAGATCCCTGGAAAAGAAAAATACTGAGAGAACCATTGTTAATCCAAAAAAGAACACCAGAAAAGTGGAGATTATAAGGCCTGCGGCCAGTACAAACTCGGGCTGTCCAAGTTCTGACGTAACCTGGTAAGTTCCCTGGAGCATTCTAAAATATAAGAAAAATATTGGCCCTAAACTGAATAGAACCAGGGCAATTATCCCCGCTGCTCCGAAAAACTTTTTTAAATCATGCTTCATGTTCCAGCGCATGGCTGAAAGACCAAGACTAATTTTTAATTGAATCAGGGTTAGTTTATAGATATTCATCATTCGGTCAGCTCCAGGAAGATGTTTTCGAGGTTTTCCCGGTTGGCAGCCATCTGCTTTAATTCTTCCATTGTGCCGCAGGCAATCAATCTTCCCTGGTGAATAATGCCAATTCGGTCACAGAGTTTTTCGGCCACTTCGAGAATGTGAGTGGAAAAGAAGACAGTTTTCCCGGCCTTACAATGATCCCGCATATAGTTTTTCAGGTTGTTTGACGAGCGGGGGTCAAGTCCGACCATTGGTTCATCGAGGATGAATAAGTCTGGTTTATGAAGCATGGCCCCTACCAGAACTATTTTTTGCCGCATTCCATGAGAGTATGATTGAATCAGGTCTCCTACAGCATCCCTTAATGAAAACAGATCGAGCAGGTAGGTGAGTCTTTCACTGCGCACCTCTTTCGGAACAGCATATACATCGCCCATGAAATTTAAGTATTCAATCCCGGTCAGCTTCTCATATACTTCCGGGCTGTCGGGAACAAAGCTGATTATTCTTTTAACAGCCAGCGGATTATTGGTGATAGAGTGTCCATTGATTGTAACCGAACCGCTGTCAGGTTTTAATAACCCCACCATCATTTTAATAGTGGTGGTTTTTCCGGCTCCATTCGGACCCAGGAAACCGAAAATTTCCCCATTTTTTACGCTCAGGTTCAGATCATCTACCGCTTTGACTTTTCCCTTATTGTAGCTCTTGGACAGGTTTTTAATGTCGATCATTTTTTCCTCCATATCGTTTGCTTACTTTAATACAGGTAGAAAGTAACGGCCAGGATTATCAGGCCGATTACAGAGGCACCGATATCGACCAGCACCACCCCCCGGCCCCGGTCTTTACGCAGCATGCCGGCAACCGTTTTTTGAAATCTATTGTAATCAATTAGTAAAACCAAAGCTTTGATCGCGGTCAGGGAGAATAAAACGGTCAGGTATATTGAGTTGGCTATTCCCAGGGTAAAATGTAGATACCAGGTCAAGGCGATCAAGGCCAGCCCAAGCAGGGCGATTATCACTATGTAAGGCGGGCGCTTTTCACTGTAAAACTTTTCTATAAAACTATTTTCGTCCCAGGGCAGAAGATGCATGTAAAATGGCTTTAGAAATGCTGCCAGTCCGAACAAAATACCGAGCGCTTTGAAATAGTTCATAATCTAAACCTCCTAGTAGAGCAAAAAGCCCATTAATAGTAGTGCCAGTCCTAAAACCAGGGCAAATA
>SLPH01000187.1 GCA_007132095.1 Syntrophomonadaceae bacterium
GTTAAGAGACCGCTGATCAGAAGTCCTACGCCCCAAACCCAGTCCTGGTTGTCCAGGAAGTCGTAGCTAAGAGCAGAGGGAACACCGAAAATGAAGCAGGCGATCCCGCCGTAAAGAGCCGCTCTCTTGCGATCGATACCAAAGTTGTTCAGGTTGGTAGTGATCAGCTCGAGCATGGCAATAAGAGATGATACCCCGGCCAGGGCCAGGGCCAGGAAGAAAAGAGGAGCCATAATTGCTGCGCCCGGCATGACAGAAAGCAGGTTAACAACGTGGATAAAAGTAAGACCAACGTTGCCGGCGCCAACTGCGGTCTGGGCAGCATCAAGGCTCGGAGCAAGAGCGAAAACTGTACCCAAAACAGCAATACCGGCAATGAAACCAACAAATACATCAGCATAACCGATAATGAAGCTGTTGACGGCAATATCTTCTTTCTCGCGGGTGTATACCGCGTAAATCAAGAGCAGACCCCAGCCTGCGCCTGTCGACCAGGCGGCCTGGGTAAAGGCCTGCAGCCATATCTCACCTGTTCCCAAAAGCGACCAATCGGGAACAAAAAGGAAGCGTAAACCTTCCGCCGCTCCGGGCAGGGTTGCCGCGCGGATGGCGAGGATTAAGAGGGCTACGAAAAGGGCCGGCAGCATTACTTTCAGAACGCTTTCCAATCCACCTTTGATACCCCTGTAAACTACAAGAAAAACAATGAGTACAGCCAGGAAGTGAAAACCGACCGTTTCAACCGAGTTAGCCATAAAGGCATCCCAGAACTCCTGGCCATCTATTCCGGGCCTTATAGCCCCTCCAACAGCATAGACGAAATAGCGCAGGGTCCAACCGCAAACAACGGCATAATAAAAGGTGATACCGATACATACGAGGGCCATCCAGGCGCCGACCCAGGTATATTTTTTGCCCATAAAATCACGAAACGCGCCTACATTACCCAGGCGCGAACGATAACCCATATAGAACTCAGCCATCAGCAGGGGAATAGCCCACAAAACCAGGGCAATTGTAAGAGCTACGATAAATGCGCCTCCGCCCTGGCTGGCTGCAATACGCGGAAAACGCCAGATGTTACCGGTACCGACAGCCATGGAAATCATCGCAATGATGATCACAAAACGGCTACTCCACATTTCTCTTTGTCCATTACTCATAATCTCTTTAATCTCCTCCTTAACAAATTATGATTGCAAAAAGGGTGAATCAATAGTGTAGTTTCCCAAAAACCACTCCTTCCTCTTTGTTCGCCTGTGGCCGGGCAGAAATTTGCGGCACCGTCTGCCTGGTTGAAAGGCTATAATTATAAGCTTCCAGGCTATTCTGATCCAGGCAGCCATTATGCTGCCGGGTAAAGCTCAGCCCGGGTGGAGACATTGACAGCTGCGACCCCTATATAGAACAGGGCAATTCGGTTTAGCTACCAGCAATCGCACCTGGTAAGATAGGTTTCAAATAATAAACGCAATTTTTGTGCCATTTTTCAAAAGGGTATTGAAATATCGCGCAATTCACGATCAATATTTATAATCACTGGCTTCAATTAGAAAGCTTAAAGCTTAGTTTACCCCTTAATAACAAGGATAAATGTTCTATAATTGACTACCCGCGCTCAAACGAATACTCCTATTGCTACTGCCGAGAGAAATGGCACAGATACATAAGGTGTATTGCGCCTACTCTGACAAGTGTCAATATAGCGACAATGGCGGCCAGATAGACCTGCGAAGGGGCAGGTATAAGCGTCAGCCTACCGACACATGTCACCCAACCGACATGCTTGCCGAAACAGGATTGCCTAAAAATTATTCTCAGACCCTCAACCCCTGGCCGGCAATTCTGATAACGCTCTACTGACCGAGAAGATCCTTTAAACCATAATAATTCATCTTGTAATATAAGGTGCTGCGGGGAATGTTAAGCAGCTTTGAGGCCCGGCTCTTATTACCATCAACCATTTTCATTGCTTTACGGATCGTTTCTATTTCTACAACCTCGATCCTCTTTTGAAGATCAAATATTGAATCTCCCTCGGGTCGCGAACCAATCGAATCTTCCAGGATATGTTCGGGAAGGCCGCTTAAATCAATTTTACCGTCGTTGGAAAAAACCACTAAATGCTGCACCGTGTTTTTAAGCTCCCGCACATTACCTTTCCAGTCGTAACTCATCAGGGATCCAAACACTTCCGGGGTTAGCTTGGGCACTGTGAGGTTATTCTGCTGGCAAAATTCCTTAATAAACAGTTCCAGGAGCAGGGGAATATCTTCTTTACGTTCCCTTAAAGCAGGAAGGCTAATCTTTACAACATTGAGCCTGTAAAATAAATCTTCGCGGAATAGCTTATTTTCAACCAGGGCCTCCAACTCCCTGTTTGAGGCCGATATCACCCTTACATCAATGTCAATCGCTTTTTCGGCCCCGACACGGTTGACTTTCCCTTCCTGCAGGACACGGAGCAGTTTAGCCTGCATATGAGCTGGCATATCGCCGATTTCGTCAAGAAACAGGGTGCCCTGGTTCGCCAGCTCAAATTTACCGGCCTTGCCCTTTCGCAATGCACCGGTAAAAGCCCCGGCAACATATCCGAACATTTCGCTTTCAAAAAGGTTGTCCGGGATAGCGCTGCAGTTAACCGCCACAAAAGGGCCCTGCCGACCGCTGGCCTGGTGAATAGCGCGGGCAAATATTTCTTTTCCAGTGCCGCTTTCACCGACGATCAGCACCGAAGCCGCGATTTTAGCTACCTGTTCCGCCCTGGCAATCTTGTTTTTGATGATCCGGCTGCGGCCAAGAATGTTACCAAAAGAATATTTATCCTCCCTGAGCTTGCTAACCTCTTCCTGTAAAAGCTCCAGTCTGCCCCGTGTCTCTTCCAGCTCAGTAGCCATGTTCATGATTTCGGTTACCTCTTTGTCCGTTGAAACCGCCCCCACAAACTGGCCGTTAAGGAAAAGGGGCCGTCCGCTTACAACCACGTAGGTATTATCCCTGGGGCTGACAAGAACATTCTCAGTCGCTTTTTTTTCCCTGATCACCTCAAGTAACAGAGCATTGGGGAAAAAGTTTTCCAGCGGTTTACCGACAATCTGATCACTTTTCACGCCAAAGAGCTCTTCAGCTCCCTTGCTCCACAGCAGCACTTCACCTGTGTGATCAACAATACAGACTCCCTCATGAATAGAGTTAAGAATCATTTTGAAGGTGCTGTTTTCCAATTCGTTGGATAAAACAGGTTTAATTTTTTCCGGAGGCACTTAGCGCTCACTCCTGCTGCCATTGACTTAAAAGCAGAATGTTTAGAATGGACAATATAATTTTATCATTATTCGGGGGGGCTGTAAATTTTAATCGGGGCTTTTACCTTGGTCAAGTTTGTTTTCTTGCAGTTAATTTTAACATCGCCAGGGCTTTGCGGGCATCCATGGGTGTTACGGTGTTTTCACCCACCATTTCGGTTTCCCTTTTACTGTCTGCTTTTGAGGTGTCTATAACCGCGCCTTTGAATCGGCTGGTTAGAATATAGTCAGAATGTTCTTCCTTAAAACATAAACCTACAGCCGGCATTCTCAGCCGATGCAGCTGCTCCAAAAGCAATGAAAAATCAATATGGCTATTGCCCCAGCTATCCATGGATACAACTGCTCCATCAAGATTCATTGCCGATATCCAGGCGCCAATTCTGGCAGCGGTAAAACTTTTACCGGCATAATCCGCAGAAATGCCGGCAACAATGACACCAGAAAGTTCGAATTCATCATCGCTGCCTAAAAGTGCTGCCAGAGGATCGCGAAAATGGTGCAGCGTGGTCTCTTTTGTTGAAGGTCCGACACCCATAATTCATTCTCCCTTACTGAACAATCAAGTCATCGCCTTTAAGGCCCCATCCCTGTATTCATTAGGCGTAAGCAAAAGGGGCATATTGGCGAGATCAATAATAGAATGTCCGCCCTTGAATCCACATGGCTCAATCGGCAGGACCAGGTTATCGTGCATGGCTCCCTGACCGGCCAGCAGTTTAACCAGGACGACTTTTTTTCTGCCGGGGGTCGGTTTTTCCACGTATAGGTGTTCTTCCGTACAGCCTTTCCCATCCAAACCTTTCAGGCAGTCTCTTACCTGCTGGATGATGCTGTCAGCTGCCCTGTGCACTGCCATGATGCCTTCTCTTTTAAAGCCGGCTCCGGCTGCAATCGTCGCCTGGCAGAGGATAATTCTGTCTCCCTCTCCGGGGGTACCGGGCCTTCCCAGTTTCAGTTTATCCTTAAGCACTCCGGCAGAACTGCCAAACTGGGCCAGGGGACGACCGCTTGCATCGGCTGCTGTTAAAATAAAATAAACTCCTGTCAGGGTATGGGTAATTCCCTCGCCAAGCCTTCCCAGGACCTTAGCCGCTACCGGTATAATATCCAGAATGGTATATACTTCCCTGCCCAGGCAGCCGGGGGGCAGGATCTCAATCTCTACCTTTTCAACAAGCTGCTCCCCTGCAGCAGCTGCAGCTGCAGCAGAGCTGTCCAGGCAGAGAGCTTTCCCCTCAACAGCGGTTTGGCCGCCGAAATATACTTTATCAATCTGATAAGCCCTGATTAGCAGTCTCTTGTATATTTCGGCGGCCTTGTTCATCCTTACACCGCCTCTTTGGGAGTTTCGTAAGTATAGGGCAGCGACACGATCATACCCGGGGCGTCAATTTCAATCAGCTGCCTCAGAGTATCTTTAAGCACCTTCGTCTGCTTTTCCTTATTGTTTGGTTCACCAAGGTTGGCGCCCATCGGCACCGCAGGAGCCACACCCCTGGGAGTCCCGTA
>SLPH01000082.1 GCA_007132095.1 Syntrophomonadaceae bacterium
ATGTCAGCCTTGATCGCCTGGGCCAGTTCTTCAATAATAGGCAAGTTCTTATCCTCTTTTAAACCGCGCCCGATTGCTACCAGGATATCGGACTGGGTGATATCCACATCGCCCACTTCGGCTTCGATATATTCGACAAATTTACGGGAAGGAATATCTTCCTTCAAAGGAGAGTCAAGTTTTTCAACCGCTCCCTCCGCTGCCGGTTCCGGAGCTTCGACAGCGCCTTCCCGGAATGTAACCAGGTAAGTGTCGGCAGGCTTGAAAGCGACAACTGCGTTTACTTTACCCGAATACATCTGCCTGGTTGCTTTCAGGGTTTCGCCTTCATAGGAAAGGCCGATCGCTGCGGCAGCCAGCGGCAGCCCTTTTTCCACGGCCAGCGCCGGCATGAAGTCGACATTCTGGACCGTATGGCCGGCCATCAGAACAGCAGGCTTTAGATCGTCAATCAGAGCCGAGAGCACTTTCTGGTACTTTTCAGCGTTAAAGTCGGCTAAGAGAGGATCGTCAACAACGAAGACCTTCGCGCCGAATGCGGCCATTTTCTTGGCCATTTCATCCATCCCGCTGCCGATAAGCACTACGTTTACTTCTCCGCCCATATCTTCTGCAAGCTTGGGCGCCACAGCCATCATTTCATAGGAAATATCTCTTAAAACTCCCTGGCGGTGTTCCGCCAATACCAAGACGTTACCCATTATACTAAGCCTCCCTTAACCAGTATGGAAGCCAGTTTTTCCGCCTTCTCATCGGGTTCGCCCTCGATGAACTCTGCAGCGGATTCAACTTCCGGAATATAGAGCTGCTCTAAGATGACGCCCGAAGCATCGGGGCCGACAGAAGCGGCATCTACTTCGATGTCGTCAAGGCTAACCACCTTAAGCTCTTTTTTCTGGGCCTGGCGGATACCGCGGATCGGAGCATAACGCGGTTCGTTAATCCCGGTCTGGATAGTCAGGACAGCGGGGAGCTCGAGTTCGACAACTTCCATTAAACCGCCTTCAAGTTCACGGTGCGCCCGGACTTTGCCGTCAAGCAGCTCCACTTTTTTAACCATAGAGGCATGGTTTATGCCCAACTCTTCAGCCATGGCCACACCGGTTGACATGTGCCAGTCGTCGCTGGCCATGCAGCCTACCAGGATCAGGTCAAATTCCTGCCCTTTGACCGCCCCGGAAAGCACCTTGGCCATCATAAGGGGGTCATGGGAGGCGATCCGATCGTCTTCCACGCGGACTGCCTGATCGCAGCCTTTGGCCAGGGCCATCCTGATCATAACGTCAGACTGCTTGGGGCCGATGGAAACCACGGTGATTTCCCCGCCCTTATCTTCTTTAATTAAAACAGATTCCTCAACGGCATAGTTGTCGGCTTCGTTGATATCAAAGGAAAAGCGACTGCTGTCAACGCTGACGCCGTCGGGGTTGACCTTTACTTCCGCTTCGGAAGTGTCAGGCACGTACTTAATACATACAAATGTTTTCATGATACATTCCACCTCCTGCCAAAATTAAAGCTTGCTTAAGCTTCGACAAACTCTCCCAAAAGCTCCATGATCTCGGCCACACGCATCTCTTCTTCGTAACCGAGGCCTTTCATGGCATCTTCAAGGGTTAACACGCAGAAAGGACAGGCAACGGCCACGATATCGGCGCCAAGTTCTTTGGCATCCTTGATCCTGGTTTCGGCCAGCCTTTCTTTTTTTGATTCAGACTCAACCCACATTTTACCGCCCCCGCCTTCGCAGCAAAGGCTGCGTTCGCGCCTGCGTTCAAACTCGAGCAGCTCCACTCCCGGTATTCCTTTTAAGAGGCGGCGCGGTTCGTCATAAACCCCGCTCTGCTTGCCCAGGTAGCAGGGATCGTGGAAAACGATTTTTTTCTGCAGGTCGCCTTTCCAGGTTACCTTGCCTTCGGCGAGCAGTTCATCCAAAAATTGGGTGTAATGAATTACCTCGCTTTTCAGGTCGGGATAGTGGGCCTTGTAGGTTGTAAAGCAGTGCGGCGAAAGAGCAACTATGCGCTTGGCCTGGTATTCGTTTAAATACTCGGTGTTGTCTTCAACCAGCATTTCGAAGAGCCCTTCTTCGCCGAGGGTGAATACTTCGCTGCCGCAGCATGATTCGCTTTCGTCCAGGAATGCGTAGTCCACGCCGGCCTTATTCAATATTTTAATGATGTTTTTGGCAATGGACTGAACCCGGGGGTCGTAAGCGATTGTACAGCAAACAAAGAAAAGGTTTTCAACGGGAACTTCCGGATCGGCGATGGGGACATCGAGACCTTCCATCCAATCCAGGCGGGCCGCCCTTGATTTTTCCCAGGGGTTGCCCTCGAGAAGCACACTCTGCAGGGCGTCGCGCACCGTGGGCTCCACTTTGCCGCTTTCGACAATCAGGGAGCGAAGGCCAATCAGCACTTCAAGTGGCTTCAGGCCTTTGGGGCAGCGAACGGCGCAGGTATGACAGGCTGTACAATCCCAAATATCTGCCAGCCTGGCCAGTTCATCGAGCTTCTCTTCATCGTAGGCATCGTTTACAAAGCGGCGCACATTAAGATCGGCGCGCACGGTAACCGGGCAACCGCCGGTGCAGCGGCCGCATTGTATACAACCAAGCAGATCGTATTTTTCGGTGAATGTCTGGCTTTCGGTACTCATTAGCATACCCCGCATGTAAAAGTAATTATCTTACGGTAACCTATCCGGCAGGCTCTAAATAGCTACCGGTTTAACCAGTAATTTCTCATTTGCCCCTGCTCCTCACCTCCCCGCAAATTTATCGTAATGTTAAGACAATTGCGATAAAATCCCTTTATGTTAAACTCTTTTCGACGCATCCTGCAGCATATCCTGCTTCCATTTAAATAATTAAATACTTTCCATGATCAAATATTGATCCAGTCAATAAAGCTGCATATCAAGCTATGGCAATGCTTCCGGGTTTTCCGTCTGTGACCCGGCCAACAATTGTTCCTGCTGAACCATAATTTTCCAGCTTCTCCAGGTAAGCAGCAGTTTTATGATCCGGAATTGCCACCAGGAGTCCTCCCGAGGTCTGGGGGTCAGCCAGGATGATCAGGGCATCTTCCCTATCTTCATCCCGTCCCTGCCAGCCGAGGTGAGGGCGCACAAAGTCAAGGTTTCGGTATGCCCCTGCCGGGATCATGCCCATCGCAGCCATTTCGGAAACCTGCGGGTAGAAGGGGACGCTTTGAAAATCAATTTCAGCCCCCAATCCGCTTGATAGGAGCATTTCATGCAGGTGGCCGAGCAGGCTGAAACCGGTGATGTCGGTGCAGGCAGATACACCAATTTCGAGCATGGCTTTAGAGGCGGCCGAGTTTAAAGCAGCCATGCCCTGCACTGCTGCATCCATACTGGCTGGTTCGATCATTTCACCCTTGATGGCGGTCGCGATAATCCCGCTGCCGATCGGCTTGGTCAGCACCAACCGGTCACCCGGGCGGGCGCCCATGCCGGTTACAAGGCGGTCGATCTGCACGAGTCCCGTAACCGAGAGTCCATATTTCGGTTCGCTGTCTTCAACGCTGTGACCTCCCACGACCACCGCTTCTGCCTCTTTTACCTTATCATGACCGCCAAGCAGGATTTCTTCCATCACCTGCAGGGGAAGGCAGGATACGGGGAAGCAGATTATATTCAGGGCTGTCAGCGGTTTTCCGCCCATGGCATAAACATCGCTCAGGGCGTTCGCGGCAGCAATCTGTCCAAACATGTAAGGATCGTCAACGATAGGAGTAAAGAAATCGACGGTTTGGACAAGGGCCTCGGTTTCTGAAATGCGATAAATACCGGCATCTGCAAAGTGCTGCTCCCGGTTGAGATAGTTTGGATCTTCAAAGGGCGGCAAGCGGCGCAGGACCTGCGCCAGGGCTTCGGGCCCGATTTTCGCCGCTCAGCCTGCGCTTGCCGTCATTGAAGTGAGACGAATCTGATCACGGTTCATCTTTCCACCATCCTCTCCTCTAGCGTTCCAGCTTAAAAGGGACCCGGTGGTCTTCAACCCGGCGGGTGTAACGGGCATTATCGAAATGCTCCAGGAGGGCCTGGGCATATTTACGGCTTCCCCCGGTAAGATCGCGGAATTGAGCCAGGGTGATTTTATCTTCATTCTTAAAGTGTTCTTTCAGTATTACCAGGGCCTTTTGATATGCTTCGCCGTGAAAATAAAGGTCGTCTCCAACTTTACTGAGCAGACCTTCACCCTGGAGGTAACTGAGCAACTCGTCTTTACGCTCCGGGGGAGCGGCGGCCTCAGAAAAGGCATCCCTGACCGAAGGCGGCTGCAATCCGGCGCTGTAGTAAACAGCGGCTAACCGGTCAATAAGCTTCCTGTCGGCCGGTGAAGGGCTGGGAGAAAAGCCGAATATAGAGACACGGTCACCGGAAAAAGTAATAAGGCCCTGATCCTGCAGTTCTTTTAGCAGGGCATCGTAATCGCGCTGTGTTACAGCCGCCGGCAGCGCATTTTTTAACCCTGAACGCGACAGACCTTTAGAAAGGGGCTGTTTGAGGTGATGGTCTTCAAGCGCTTTTTTGATCGTATTTACAAGCTGTTCATAGATAGCGTCCGGAAAATAAGACTCGCCAAGATTAATAACTCTGCCGCTGCGGACCAGCTCCGCCAGCAAACTTTCCACTTTACCTTTATCCAGGCGGGTTTCTTTAGCCAGTTTTCCGCTGTCAGCCACGACCAGTTCCTGCAGCTTCTGGCGCAAAAATACAGCGTCTCCGCCGGCTGAGGTTGGGGCGGATTTAAG
>SLPH01000120.1 GCA_007132095.1 Syntrophomonadaceae bacterium
ACGAAGATCCAGCATGAAAGTGCGATCATGACTGTAACTGCTGCTACTGCGATGAATGAACCCCGCCAGCCGATACCGGATACCAGCCAGGCCATGGGGGTAGTACCGGCAACGCTGCCTAAATTACCAATTAAAACTGTCAGTCCCGATATGGTTGCAAACTGGGCAGCCTTAAACCAGTAAATCTGAAACTTCAGGGCGGAAGCAAAAATTACCGAGACGCCAAGCCCGATAAAAACCCGGCCCAGGAAAGCCATTTCCAGGTTTGCGCTGGTTGCGAAGATTAATGATCCCAGGGCAGCAACCAGCATGCCGGCGCTGACGGTGCGGCGGGGTCCTAAAAAATCAGCCATCAATCCTGCGGGAACCTGCATAATCATATATGAGATCGCATAAGTGCCCGCCAGCGAACTGGCAACCAGGGCGCTGCTGATTGCTAAATCAGCCATCACCAGGTCGATCACCACCGCCATCGAATTCCTGTGAAAGAGCGAAATAAAATAGGCGAGCGCCAGGTTGGCCCACATGAACCAGGCCAGCTTATTCTTGTTGTCGATATCCATCAGGCCACCTTGCTGGTTGGTTTTACTCAAAACTCTTATACCTTATGCTGTGATTATTCCTGCCGGGGTAATCCGGTTATAGCATAAAGCGTTATCCTACTTCTGAACTAGAACTGGTCAAGTTTAAGTACAGCCAGGTCTGGTTATATGAAAAAGGCCTAATCTTACCCGGGCAGGCGGAATAGTGGAATAATCAAAGAGTAATAAATTACCGGCACAAGTACAGCGGGCAGCAGGTTGCCGGTTTTAATTTTTACTATTTCAAGCAGGTTGAGGCCAATTCCGAAGATCAGGATCCCGCCGATGATAGATATCTCGCGGATAACAGCGGCGGTCAGGACAGGTTCCATTATACCGGCAAAAAGCACTATCGCCCCCTGGTATATGAAAACAGCGCCGGCCGAAAAGATGACGCCAATGCCCAGCGTTGAAGCCAGGATGATCGAAATCCCCCCGTCCAGAATTGATTTGGCAAAGAGAATATCATGGTTAGCCCTTAAGCCGCTCTCAAGGGAGCCGATAATAGCCATTGTTCCCACGCAAAAAATCAGGGTGGCGGTAACAAACCCTTTGGCAATTGTGTTTTCGCCCCCACCCACTTTTTTTTGCAGGAAAAGCCCGAACTTCTCAAGCCCCTTTTCAACTCCGACAAGCTCGCCGGCAATGCCACCGATAACCAGGCTGATGATAAAGAGGATAGGTTCTGCGTTCGGGTCCAGCAGGCCACCCAGGGCGGTGGCTGCCCCGACAAAAAGAACTGACAGACCTATTGCCTGGATGATGATCTGTTTATGTTCTTCTTTCAAACCTTTCCGAACCAATAGGCCTGCCAGGCATCCGATGATGATAGCCAGAGCGTTTACATAGTTGCCGAGCATTTTTTAACCATCCCTTAATACATGATTTCAAATCGCGACTATAAACTATAAGTAGTTGTATTGCAATATTTAACCTGTTGAAGGCAGTTGCCGCATAAAAACAATTATATCATTTAATCGATTTTCGCCCAAAAGAAAATTTAATCGGCGGCTAATATTGCTGTATACAGTGGGCATGCGGTGATGTATAATTATTTCTAATAATACAAAATAGTATAAACAAACAATCGGTTTAATTATTCCATGACACTCAGCATCCACGGTGCTGCCTGTTTAAATGGGGGGAAACTCAATGTTGAAACTTACTCGGCCGGGCTTAAGCGTGCCGTTCCGATTAAGCCTACTTTTGATCGCTACTTCTTTATTTCTACTTGTCATTCTACTATTTTCCCTGCCCAAACAGGTGTCAGCAGCAGTTGAGCCTGATCAGGAATGCACTGATGATGCCGGCGAACAATATGAACCGGAGCCTGTATCTGCAAATGATACAGGCTCTTTTAATACGAGCGGTTCCCTTCAACCGCAGGAAACGATTACAAGCGAAAATTCAACCTCAACAAATCTAGATCCATCTTCCACCCAGGAAGCAGGTAGTTCTTTCCCTTCAGAAAGCCCGGCGAGTTCAGATCACTCTTCAACAGCGGATGGCTCTACAACAGGTGACGGAACCATCCAGGAAGCCGCCTGCCCGGACAGCGAAGATCCGGAGGATCATGATCTTGATACCAATGAAGCTGACGACAGCGGCATCAAGGGTCTGGATGAACACTATATTCCCGGTAGCGGCCCTTCTCTTAAGGGCAA
Organism: Syntrophomonadaceae bacterium; assembly: GCA_007132095.1. Lineage (GTDB taxonomy): Bacteria > Bacillota > Dethiobacteria > DTU022 > DTU022 > SLPH01. The sequence goes on from SLPH01000120.1 coordinate 2,246, forward strand.
TGAACAGGATGAAGAAGAGCAGGGAACTGCCGGCGAACCTGATCAACCTGCAGACCAGACCGAAGATGAAGATAGCGAAGGAGATTGCGACCCCGAAGAAGGCGCAAAAACTATAGACGATACTGATAGCGAGGCCGGTTCAGGTCAATCAACCGGGCCTGATCATGACTTTGATCAATCTGATCCCGCAGGTGAAGCCGGGGAAAAAGGAAGCAGCGATCCTAATGATATTCATGAAAAAGAAAAAGCCGGCAACTCCTACACAGTAGAGATTGAGATCAATGACGGGGCCGATTATCTGCTTCAGAACGACGGGGCAGCAAATTTTAAGGTAACTTTTACCGAGGTGGGCGATAATACTCCGCTTGGCTCAGCCCAGATGATTATCCCTGATGGGCATTTCTCTGTAGATAATGGGCAGGAGCTTAATATAGAAGCAAGCGGCGGCAAGAACTGGCTGGGGGTCCTGGTCGACCGTGTTCTCTCTTTGTGGGCTGAAAACGATGCCCAGGCCAACTACCTGGTCCAAAACGAGTGGGTTTCCGTTACCTTCCTGGCAAATCCCACTAACCCCGGTTACCCTGCTTTTGAAACCAAGGCCTGGCAGGATGCAGGCAATCACGCAGCCTGGTCCGATGTTCTCGATAACGGGGGAAGTTTGCCAACGCAAAATGGTTCGCCTTTACCCGTCGGGAATAATGCAAACAACATGGCAGCCGGCTACAGCGATCCTAAAGTGTGGGTGGCTGAAACTGAACATACAGTTGGTTCGGGTAAAGATCATGAAACAATTGAATCTGCAATAAATGCTGCTGAAGATTTTGATGTGATTGTTGTCGACAGCGGCATTTATAATGGAACCCTGCTCTTTGACGGCATAATGGAGCCGACATTTAAGAGCATCATGCTTAAATCAAACGGCGGAGACAATACTTTAGCAGCTCTTGGTGTTAAGTCTTTCGATAACTTTGTTATCAAAGGCTTCCATATTAATGGTCAAATCGAAATCAGGGATTGTGCCCATGTAGAAATCTACACCGCTAACGGAGGCGGCCTCACCTCGATTAATCTGCAGGATCAGGTTGGCAGCCTAAAAATCTACGGCGGTTCCGGTGCTGACGAAATCTACTTAAGCGGCGCCACCACCGGCCAGGGCCGTTTAAAGATTGACGGCGGCGCGGGTACTAACAGCATTTTCATCGGCAGCGGGTTGACCCTGGAAGGGCTGACCGTCCATCTTAGGGCTGAAACAATTACTATCGAAAATCCTATTATAATTATAGAAGAGTATTCGACTCTCAGGGGCGCTGATATTATCCTGCTGGCGCAAAGCGGCATTGGCGTTGTGGTTGATGACGCTGTTGCCCGGATCGAAATTAAAACGGGCGCCCTCATTTCAGGCGAAAACATAACCATTACAGCGATCGCTCACGCATTGGTTCCAGGTACAGACCAGGAAGATTTAACTTTTAAAGCAGTCCTCGTAGAAGCCCTGAAAGATGCGTTGTCCGGAGAAGGCGATACTTTAAACTTATTTGCGATCCGGAAAGATGCCCTGGCCGAGATATTAATCGCCGATTCTGCCGTAATTGAAGCTGGCGATAACCTGATCATCAGGGCCGAGGCCAAAGCCGATGCCACCATTAAAACGGGTTACACCATTCTCAGCGCCGGCTTCAGCTATGCCGATGCTTCAGCGGTAATAGTTATCGGTGCAGCAGCCCTTTCAGCGGGCGATAGCGTTCTGATCAGGACAGATTCCTTCACAGTTGCTTCGGTTGAAGCAAAAACCAAAAACGATATGGGCCCGGCTCCCGATCATTTCAACCTGCTTTCAGCGGCATTTGCCCTGGCCGACTCAAAGCTTGCTTCCACGATCGATATCGGACCCGGCGCTTCTATAGAAGCCGGGGGAAATATTAATATTCAGGCCCGGGGTGAAAGCAAAAACACGGCTACCGCTGAAGCAGGTATATATGATGATGGGGTTTTTGGCGCCGCTGTCGCCTTAAGTTTTAAAGAGGGAACGGTGAGGGCTGCTGTTGATGCGGCGCTTACCGCTTCCGGCAGGGAGATTATTCCCGACGAAGGCTATGATCTCAGCGAGGGCATCGGTATTATCGCCCGCCTTACCAGCGAAGATACCGCCAAAGCTTCGTCGGGTCGTGAAGACACCAGTAATGATAATGGTTCTTCTGCCTCTTCAACAACCGGGGGGCTGCAGTTGGAAAATATTATCGGTTTTATGATCTCCAGCCCGACGAATAAATCGACCGGTGGCAGCCAGGGTGGCCAGAACGCTAATGCCCAAAAGAGCGGGTTTGGTCTAAATGATTACTTCAGCATGGCCGGAGCCGCTGCCTACCTGGATGTTTCCAACACTGTTGAGGCGCTGGTCGGAGAAAACAGCGTTTTTAAATCGAAAGCCGATCTTTCCATAAAAGCTACCCTGACTGAAAAGTTCAAAATAAATGTTGAAAGTTCGACCGAAGCCGTGGAAGATACGAGTGGAAG
>SLPH01000205.1 GCA_007132095.1 Syntrophomonadaceae bacterium
AATCCGCCGAGCAGGCCGCTGTAGACCTGCAGGGCGCAGTAGAGCGGGTCGGTGTAGCCGGTGTAGGTGCGGTAGCCTAAGACCAGTTTAGCCTGGTTGACGGTCATCTCTTCTTCCAGCCGTTTCAGCTCAGTTACTGGAACAGTTATCTCTGTCTCCGGCAGGACTTTAAGGTTTTCGCTGCGGGGAAAGTTAAAAGCCGAGGCTGCAGCTTCAGCCACAGCGGCCCCGTCAAGGTCGCCAATCACGTAGAGATCGATGGGGTTCGAGGCAAAGGTGTCGCTGTAGTAACTGTAGAGCCTTTCAGGGCTGATTTTATCGTAGTCTTCGACCCGACCAAGCTTGTAGACGCCAAAACGCTCCTCGCCGCACATCAGCTGGAGGCAGCGTTCCATGGCATAAGCGGCCTTGTCGTTTAAAAGGGCCCTGATATCTTTAACCAGCTGGTTCTTCTCCTGGGCCACGTAATCAGGCCTGAAAGCGCCCCCTTCCAGGAGCGGTTCTGCTAAGATGGAACCGAGGACGGCCATCCCTTTGCCGAGCAGGTCGGTGCCCTCGCCGATGAAGCGATCATGGGCCAGTTCCATGGTAAAAGCGAGAATATGCTTCTCGCCGCTCTTGATGATATCGGTGCCGATTTCGGCCCCGTAGAGGTTTTCGAGCTGGCGCTGCAATGTGAGGTAATCAGGGTAGCGGCTGCTGCCCTGCTCAAGCACAGAGGGCAAAAGGGCGCTTAAAGCGGCCAGGTCGCTGTTTAGTTCCTGGTGAACGAAAAGACCGATCGAAATGGTCTTGAATTTCTCTGACGGCTTGAAAAGCAGCCTGATCCCGTTTGGCAGATAGTGAGCGGTATAGTCTTCGGGCAAGGCAGTTCCTCCTTGTTTAACTGAGGTTAATTGCTTACCCGTCCATTATATCTTTATTCCCGCTGCGCCTCAAATATATTTAATGCGCCGGGAGTTGGCCTCCATACCGGGTTAAGCGCAGTGGAATATAAGGGCGCCGGGTACAAGCTGAAGCCGGGCGCTTCAAGTTAGAGGCCGGTTTGTTAATAACCCGCAGAGACACCGAAGTCCACCGATAGGCAGGCTCCGGTGATCGCCGTGGCAGCCGGTGAGGCAAGAAAAAGAATCGCCGCCGCCACCTCGCCGGGTCGGATTAAGCGGGCTCTGTCACCCTGGGGGTAGGGTTCAAGCATTTTCCTGATGTAGGCCTCACGATCGCCTTCGCCATGCTGGTGGATCGCCTTATCCTGCATGGGAGTGTCCACTTCTCCGGGGCAGACGGCGTTAACCCGGATCCCGCGGGGAGCCAGTTCGACAGCCAGCGCCCTGGTAAGCAGGGTCACGGCGCCCTTGGAGGCGGAATAGATTACAGCGCCCTTATTGCCCATGATCCCGGCATCCGAGCCAACGTTGATGATCACTCCTTCACTTTTTTCGAGCAGGTGAATCGCGTAGCGGCACATGAAGAAGGTGCCTTTGGCATTGATGTTCATGGTGGAGTCCCAATCGGCCTCGGTGGCCCGGTCAGCGTCGCCCTCTACCCATATTCCAGCTGAATTAACCAGAATATCGAGTCCGCGGCCGTCTTCCTCGACATGGTTAATCATTGTTTCGCACTGTTTTACCGAGGAGACATCGCCCGGCAGGATCAGGGCGGTGCCCGGCAGGCCGTCAAGGCTTTCGATCACCCTTTTAATTTTCTCCCTGCTGCGGCCGTTTAAGTAAACCGTGGCTCCCTTTTCCAGGAACATGGCCGCCGCCTGCAGGCCGATTCCGCTGGAAGCGCCGGTGACCAATACTGTTTTGCCTTTAAACTCCACCACTTCACCTCGTTTAGTTTAATATACCCTGGTTAATAACCTTCATCACCAGAAAGCGTAATAAAGCCGTAAAGAGGGTTCCTGAACCAGAGCAGACGTTTATTTTTTATTACTATTACAGGGTCCGTTAGTCCGCTAAGCAAAGGGGAAAGATCCGCCGTCTCTCTATAGGCTTTCGCGGCGCTTAAAGCCCTTCTAAATATTTCCCATTGCGCCGCTCGATATTGATCTGTCGCAGTAGGGCTAAAGTAACCGGAAATCTATGCCATACATAAACCGGGCATTGAAGGACAGTTGAGAGCCTGCTCTACCCGGCTTTAACCTTTTCAGCCATGAACTTCATTAAATCGTCAGCCAGGTCTTCGCGGCGCAGGGCAAATTCAATCAGCCCTTCCAGCATGCCGAATGGATCGCCGAAATCATAGCGGCGCCCTTCGAAGGTGTAAGCCCAAACCGGCTGCTCCTGGGCCAGCAGGTTCAGGGCGTCGGTGATCTGGATCTCTCCGCCCCTTCCGGGGGGTGTCCTTTCCAGGATAGCGAAAATTTCCGGGTCGATGATATAGCGGCCGAGGACTGCTAAGTTCGAGCGGGCTTCCTCGCGGGTGGGTTTTTCGGTCAGCTCTTTGACCAGGACCGTTGAGCCGGTTGGATCATCTGAATCAACAATTCCGTATTTATGGACGTTGCTCCAGTCAACCCGCTGGGCGCCTAAAACAGTATGACCCTTCTCTTCGTAAACGCGGGCCATCTGACCGATGCAGGGCTCGGAACCGTAGATCACATCGTCGCTGGTGAGCACAGCTACCGGTTCGTCCCCGATGTAGTCCCTGGCACAGAGCACGGCGTGCCCTAACCCCTTAGGCTCTTCCTGGGGGATATAGGTGAAAGAAGCCCTGCTGCAGAGATCGTAAAGTTCCTGCAGCTCTGCTTCCTTGCCGGCCTCTTTCAGCATTTGGTCGAAAATAGAGTTGTTGTCAAAATGATCTTTTATGGCCTGGCTGTTGTGGCCCGTGATGATAAATATCTCTTCGATCCCCGATTCGACCACCTCTTCGACAACGTACTGGATGGTCGGTTTATCCAAAACGGGCAGCATCGGCTTGGGCAGGGCTTTAGTTGCGGGCAGCATCCTGGAGCCTAAACCGGCGGCGGGAATGATCGCTTTTTTCACTTTCATCCTTTCTCATTCGCCTCCTTCTATAATATTAAATTATAAGCGCCATGGCCGCTGAAATTATCTCCCTGCCTGAACCAGGCAGCATCAGGGAGCCATATTCGCTTATAGAAATCTTAGCTTCTATTGATGTTTTATTCTGCTTCGGGCCGGTCAAACCCTGCCCGGCAAACTAACAAAAAAGGCGGGCAGGGCGATGGCAGGGCGATGAATCTTCCGGCAGATAAACCATTTTAGGGCTTTATATGCGAGCAGGCCACACCGACCATACACTTACCGCAGATGTCGGTTTCGCTTTCCAGGCCCTGCAGGCGCTCGTTGTTTTCCAGGCACATTCGGTAGCACTGCTGCTTGTCCAGGTGGTCATAAAAAAGAGCTTCGTTGACACATCTTTCCACGCAATCGCCGCAGCTGCCGTCACTCTTGTAGAGGCAGTATTCCTCCTCGGGACGGGGTGTCGGTTTTAACTCCAGGTCGGTCACCAGGCTGCCGATGCGGCCGCAGCAGCCTTTAGAAGTAATCAGCATATGGTTGATTCCGAAAGTGCCCAGCCCGGCGATATAGGCGGCGCTGCGATGCGACCAGCCGCTTAAGAGGGTTTTCTTGTCAAAATTGTAGGTGGCCGGCAGATGCTCCGCTTCAAAACCGAGCACTTCAAGCTGTTGCTGCAGGTAAGCGTTCAGTTCTCCGATCATGCGGTTTGTTTCTATGTAGGCGACGGCCCAGGTGCGCGAACAATGGCGCCCTGCAATGTTGCTTTCCGCTACCGGGTCGCGGAAGGGTAAAAAATAAGTGATCACGCTCCGCGCTGCAGGCAAAAAATCTTGCGGCAGGGCATGGGCGGGCTGGACTATTTTCCTCAGCTCCCTGAAAAGCGGGTCGCCGGCGGCGGCAAATGCAACCAGCGGTTCCTTCCAGCCGGTCCCCTCGCTGTGAGGGTACGCGGCTACATAGTTTTTAATCATCTTGATGATCTTCTCCTCCATCAATAGCACCTCCATTTTGTCCTCCTGCAAAAGGCAGGGCAAAGATCCCGCCCTTTCAAGCAGGGCCGGCCACTGGGTAACCTTTAAAGATCTTTTTCGCCGCAGCAAAAAGCCACCCCTTTTACACCCGCAGCCTTATGTTATAATTATAGGCAGTTTCAGACTTATTGCCAATAGCAGCGCCCCGGGAGGGTTTTGATGAGACCGCTTAGAGAAATTTTTTACCCCCAAAAAGAGATCGGTTTTTACGATAAGCAGCAGGCCCGCTATTTCAGGGTAGCCGACTATACCAAGTGGCTGCTGGTGAGGATTTTGGGCCTGGCCATCCTCTGGGTCCTGTTACTGACCCCCGTGGTCGTGTTTTTCATGCGGGCCTTTGAAGGCCGCGAGATCAGCTTCGGCCAGGCCGCCGTCTTTATCGTGCAGACCCTGACTACCACAGGCTACGGGGAACTGCTCCCCTTCCACTCTTTCGCCATGTCCGCCCTCTCCATATTGCTGATGATTTCAGGAGTTTTCCTGATTTTCATGACCGCCGGAACCCTGATGGCCTCCCTGGTGGAAAACCGGATCACCCCCCGGGCGCCGACGCGCACCAAGATGACTGACCACGTAGTCTTCACCGCTTTTAACGAGATCGTGGCCCGGACAATTATCCTGCTCGAACACCATAACATACCTTACCTGGTTGCCGCAGAAGAACAACCGGAAGCGGTTGGGCTGCTGCGCAGGGGCGTGCATACCATCTGCG
>SLPH01000180.1 GCA_007132095.1 Syntrophomonadaceae bacterium
AAACGCGGGTTTAGTCTATGAATACTGCTTTCGCCGGGGATATATTGCCCCAGGGTTATACTAGGGCTCATCTCTATAACCGCCCTTTCAATAGCAAAATTTCCAGCCGGGCAGATTGCAGATCAAAAATATCAGTTCTTACAGGCATCCCCTCTTCACAAAGGGAATCCATGATTCCTGTCACCGGGGGCAGGGCCAGGCCAATATCTTTTAACTTAACCCGGTTTTGAAAAACATCTCCTGCCGGGCCGCACATTACCAGGCGCCCCCTGTTTAATACGACAGCCCGGTTGGCCAGGGCTGCGGCTTCGTCAAGATGGTGGGTAGATACCAGCACAGTTAAACCCTCGTCAGCATTTAACCTGCGCAGAAGGGCAAAAAGGTGACTGCGCGCTGATATATCCAGGCCGGCAGTAGGTTCGTCAAGAACCAATACCTCCGGGTGTAAAGAAAGGACCGCCGCAATTGCGACAAGACGTTTTTGTCCGGAACTGAGGCGAAAAGGATGACGCGCTTTAAAGGCATCCGGATCAAGACCAACCAGGGCCAGGGCGCTGTTAACCCTGGCTGCAATCTCCTCTCCGGCCAGGTCCAGGTTGCGCGGAGCAAAGGCAACTTCATCAAAAACAGTCTCGGAAAAAAACTGTTCTTCAGGCATCTGGAATACAAGCCCGATTTTACGCCTTAAGAAGAGAAGCTCTTTTTTATCTGCGCCGATATCCTGATCATTAAAGAACACCTTACCTTGCGTGGGGCTTAGAAGACCATTCAGGTGCTGGATCAGGGTCGATTTTCCTGAACCGGAAGGACCGATCAACACGGCAAAATCGCCGCGTTCGAGGCTAAAGGAGACACCTGAAAGCGCCTCGGCAGCAAAGGGAGTGCCGGGCATATAGATATAAGTTAGATCTTTTGTGCCGATGAACATATCTCATGGACCAGCTCCCGGCTGTGCAGCAGGCGGGGCGGAAATTCGAAGCCGTCGTTTTTAAGCATGGCGGCCAGTTCTACCGCCGCCGTGCCCTGGAGGCCCAGCCGGTGCAACAGTTTAAGATCGGTTAAAACATCCCTGGGATCACCCTCTGCAGCAATACAGCCATCGTCCAGTAAGACTACTTTACGGGCGAGGGCAGCCTCCTCGGGATAGTGAGTGACATGAATAACGGCAATATCTTCTTCCCGGTTGAGGTTTTCCACTGTAGAGAGAACCTCGTTTCTTCCAGCCGGATCGAGCATTGCCGTTGGTTCATCCATCAGCAGGCACAGGGGCTGCATGGCCAAAACCCCGGCAATGGCCACCCTCTGTTTCTCCCCGCCTGAGAGCTGGTGCGGTGGATGCTTGGCCAGGTGGGCAAGACCCATTTTTTCGCTAACGCTGGCTACACGCTCCCTGATTATGGAAGGCTCAAGGGCCAGGTTTTCCGGCCCGAAAGCAATATCTTCCTCAACCGTGGTTCCCACCAGCTGGTTATCGGGATTTTGAAAAATCATCCCGCAGTAACGTCGAACCAGGGGCAGTTTTTCTTCATCTGCCGTGGAAATTCCTTTGACAATGATTTCCCCGCCCGTTGGCTGCAGCAGGGCGTTAAAAAGCTTCAATAAAGTAGTTTTTCCGGAACCGTTTGGGCCGATCAGGGCGATATAATCGCCCTTTTTGACAGCCAGGTTGATTCCGGAAAGAGCCGGCGGCGCCTCAACGGCGGCCCCCGGATAGGTAAAGCTTACAGCCCGAGCCTCTATAATGATATTCCCGGAGCTCTGCATTATGGACAATCCTTTTTAGGACACTAGTTCCAGGATAACCATGGGAGCGCTATCTCCGCGCCTCGGCCCAATTGGTATGGTGCGGGTATAACCCCCGTCACGGCCTTCCATTTTCGGTCCAATTTTTTCAAACAGTTCTGTTACAACGTCTTCGTCGAGCAGGAAGGCCAGGGCCTGGCGGCGCGAATGAAGATCGCCTTTCTTACCCAGGGTGATCATTTTTTCAGCCAGCGGCCGGATTGCGGACGCTTTGGCCGCCGTTGTCGTGATACTGCCCGAACGCAGGAATGAAGTAACCAGCCCGCGTAAAAGTGCCCTGCGGGGGCCGCTTTTTCGACTCAGCTTCTGGTATGGCATATTAACAAATCCTCCTTGAAGGCTTACTCTCCGCTCTTGTTGAAACCGAAGCCAAGCTCTACCAGCTTGTTTTCAACTTCTTCCAAAGATTTCTTGCCCAGGTTGCGCACTTTCATCATCTCGTCTTCATTCTTTCGAACAAGTTCGCCTACGCTGTTGATACCGGCCCTCTTCAGGCAGTTGTAAGAGCGAACCGAAAGATCAAGTTCCTCGATAGTCATGTCGAGAATCCTCTCGCGGTCTTCCTCGTGGCGATCGGAAGTGATTTCCACTTCATCGACCTGCTCGGTAAGGTTGACGAATAAAGAAATGTGCGTATTCAGTATTTTTGCAGCCAGGCTGATCGCTTCGTCAGGTTTGATGCTGCCATCTGTCCATACTTCCAGGGTCAGCTTATCATAGTCGGTAACCTGCCCGACACGGGTGTTTTCAACCTGGTAATTAACTTTCTTGATCGGCGAAAAAATTGAATCCACAGGTATAACGCCGATTGGCATCTGCGGTGTTTTATTGCGATCCGCAGGGACATACCCTCTGCCGTTAATGGCTGTCATTTCTATAAAAAGCCTGGCATTCTCTTCCAGGGTGCAGATATGCTGCTGCTCGTTGAGGATCTCAACGTCTGCAGGCGCTTTTATATCCCTGGCTTTTACCGGGCCGGCCTGGTCAGTTTCAATAACCAGCGTCTGCGGTTCATCGCCGTGGATCTTGATCGCCAGCGCTTTCAGGTTAAGGATTATTTCTATTGTATCTTCCAGAACCCCCTGCAGGTTCGAAAACTCGTGCAGGGCTCCATCAAACCTGACAGTTGTAATTGCGGCGCCCGGAAGCGAAGACAGCAATATCCTGCGCAGGGCATTGCCCAGCGTGGTGCCGTATCCCCTTTCCAGGGGCTCTACAACATATTTGCCGTAATTAGCCTGGTCATCATTGCCGATATAATCTATTTTCGGTTTTTCAATTTCAATCATAGTATTCTTCTTTTACCCTCCCCGATTGATATATTGAGGGTGCTCTTTTAATTACCTGGAATAGAGTTCGACGATTAAGTGCTCCGAAACCGGCACGTCAATTTCTTCACGCAGCGGTAGCCTGATTACGCGCCCTTCGAGCTTCTCATGATTAACGTCAAGCCATTCACCGGTACCCTGTTGTTCTCTCGCTTCGGCAATCAGTTTAAAGACAGGCTTGCCCTTGCTTTTTTCGCGCACGGCGACTAAATCGCCGGCCTTGGTCAGGTATGATGCAATATCAACCTTGCGACCATTAACCTCAAAGTGGCCGTGGTTAACCAGCTGACGGGCCTCACTGCGAGAGCGGGCCAGTCCCATACGAAATACCATGTTATCCAGGCGGCTTTCCAAAAGCTGGAGCAAGATCTCGCCTGTAACGCCCTTACGGCGGTCGGATTCCTTGAAATAGCGGCGGAACTGCCTCTCCATTACTCCGTAAATCCGGCGGGCTTTCTGCTTTTCACGCAGCTGCTGGCCGTACTCGGAAAACTTCTGACGTCCCTGTCCGTGCTCTCCCGGAGGATAAGCATGGCGCACTATTCCGCATTTATCGGAAAAACAGCGATCACCCTTAAGGTATAATTTTTCTCTTTCTCTACGGCATAAACGACAAACTGCTTCTGTATGGCGTCCCATTTAAAAAATGTTACACCTCCCCAAAATATTGATTAAACCCTCCGCCGCTTCGGCGGACGGCACCCGTTGTGCGGTATTGGTGTTACGTCCCTGATCGCATTAACCTCGAGACCGGCGGCCTGCAGGGACCGGATAGCTGCTTCCCTGCCCGCGCCCGGGCCCTTGACATAGACCTCAACCTGTCTCATGCCATGGTCCATTGCCACCTTGGCTGCCGATTCTGCAGCAAGCTGGGCGGCAAAAGGAGTCGATTTACGCGAACCCTTAAAACCTACATTGCCGGCGCTGGACCAGGAAATGCCGTTACCGTCAACATCGGTTATGCTGATAAAGGTATTGTTAAAAGTTGACTTGATATGAGCAAGCCCGCGCTCAACGTTTTTCTTTTCACGCTTTTTTGTGCGGGTAACCTTTTTCTTGACCAATTTAAGCTTCCTCCTCCCTTCCGCGTTGTCTTAAGTTTTACGGCGTATGCCGACAGTTTTGCGGGGACCTTTGCGGGTCCTGGCGTTATTCTTGGTTTTCTGACCTCTAACCGGCAGACCGCGGCGATGCCTGATTCCGCGATAGCAGCCGATTTCGACTAGACGCTTAATGTTCAACGCCACTTCACGACGCAAATCGCCTTCAACATTGTAGTTTTTGTCTATAAACTCACGCAAACGGCCAATTTCGTCCTCGGTTAAGTCGCGCACCCTGGTATTTGGGTTCACTCCGGCATGGTCAAGAACCTTCACGGCCCGGTTGCGTCCGATCCCATAAATATAACTCAATGCTACTGCAACTCTCTTATCGCGCGGCAAATCAACACCTGCAATTCTGGCCAATCTTCAAACACCTCCTCTAAACCTGTTTTCTATTATTTCAACTTTTTAAGCAGAGATAATCCGGTTCAGGGCTCAAGCAGGCCAATCAGCCCTGGCGCTGCTTGTGCTTCGGGTTTTGGCATATAATGACAACCCGGCCCTTGCGGCGGATAATCTTGCACTTCTCACACATTTTTTTTACTGAGGGCCTCACCTTCATAACCCGTCAACCTCCTTACTTATAACGATAGGTAATGCGCCCCCGGGACAGATCATAAGGCGAAAGCTCCACCAAAACCCGGTCACCCGGCAGAATGCGGATGAAGTTCATCCTGATTTTACCGGATACATGAGCCAGCACTTTGTGCCCGGTTTTCAGCTCTACCCGGAACATGGCATTGGGCAGAGGTTCAACCACAATTCCTTCCATTTCGACAACATCTTTTTTCTTACTCATGATTAAAGTTAAACCTCCTGTTCAGGAACCCCGCCGTCAGGTGCAGCTGACTTTAAAAAGCTTATAACGTCGCTTTCGGTCAGTTTTTCCACCTCGAACGGTTCCCCCGGATTCATGCCCCGATCGTAGCGCTGCAGATGAGCAATATTCTTCCGCTTTGGCCGGGCCAGGGTGCGGCTGCGACCGTCAACCAGGAAAACATATTTATCATCAAGAACCTGCAGCACGATGTAGTGCTTATCTTTGTCTCGCCCGGCCAGGGACCGGACCAGCTGCCCCGGTTTCAGATCCGCCATCATTCAGCCCTCCTTAATCGGGGTCGGTCGAAGTCAGCACCAGGGGTCCGTTGTCGCCCAGAGCCACTGTATGCTCGAAGTGGGCGGAAAGACTGCCGTCGCTGGTTACCACCGTCCAGCTGTCATCCAGCACTTTTACTTCCCAGCTGCCGGCATTGACCATGGGCTCGATGGCAAGAACAATTCCTTCGCGCAAAACCGGCCCGCGCCCGGGTAGCCCAAAATTCGGGACCTGGGGCTCCTCGTGCATATCTTCGCCTATACCGTGCCCCACATAACTGCGCACCACCGAAAACGATTTAGCCTCAACATGAGACTGGACGGCGTGAGATACATCCGAAAGGTGGCGGCCGCTCTGCATGGCCTCAATCGCCTTTTGCAGCGATTGCCTGGTAACGCTGATCAGCTTTTCTGCTTCGGGTTTCACTTTCCCTACCGGGAAGGTTACCGCCGAATCGCCGTAATAGCCCTTGTAACGGGCTCCGACGTCAATGCTGATTATATCGCCCTCTTTAAGCCTGCGCAACCCGGGTATCCCATGGACAACCTCTTCATTGATTGAAGCGCAGATGCTTGCGGGAAAGTTATGGTAACCCAAAAAGGCCGGCTCCGCGCCAAACCTGCGGATTACTTTTTCTGCCGCTTTATCAAGGACCCCGGTGGTTATGCCGGGCTCAATGAGGCTTTTAATTTCAGCCAGGGCGGCGGCGACAATTTTCCCGGCTTCACGCATCAGCTCAATTTCCCGGGTTGACTTCAGCTTAATCATAATCGGGCGCTACTTCATGAAGCCACGGTAGCTGCGCATCAGCATGTGGCTTTCGATTTGTTTAAAAGTTTCCAGGGTTACACCGACCACAATAATCAGCCCGGTTCCGCCGAAGATAATATTCATCCCCGTCAGCCGCTCTAAGATGATCGGGAACACGGCAATAAAGGCCAGTGAAAAAGCGCCCGCCGTGGTCAGTCGTGAAGTAACCCGGGCCAGGTAGTCTGCAGTAGGACGGCCGGGTCTTAACCCCGGGATAAAACCGCCGTATTTTTTGATATTGCCTGCTACCTGGAAAGGATCAAACTGAACAGCCGTGTAAAAATAGGTGAACAGGATGATCAATAGCATATATAATACCAGGTTGAGGTTGCTGCCCCAGCCCAGCGCCGCGGCAACACTCTGCGCCCAGGGCTGCTGAATAAAGCTGACCAGGGTTTGAGGAAAACTTAATATTACCGAGGCAAAGATAACTGGGATAACCCCCGCCTGGTTAACTTTCATCGGTATATGTGTTGCCTGCCCGCCATACATCTTCCGGCCGACTACACGCTTACTGTACTGCACGTTGATCCGGCGCTGCCCCTGGTCGAGGCCAATAATGCCAACGATCAGGATTAAAAGCACCAGCACCACGATAGCGATAATCAGCAGGTTAATCTGGCCGAAACGATACTGCTCTGCTGCCATGGCCACACCGATGGGGAATCCGGCGACTATACCGGCAAAGATGATCAGCGATATACCGTTACCAATCCCTTTTTCGGTAATCAACTCGCCCATCCACATCAGGAATGCCGTGCCCGCTGTCAGTGAAATAATTATGGTCAGGTAAGACAGGAAAGTCCTGTCGAGAACTGCTTCTCCTGCGATCAGGGTCGACATGCCGAGAGCCTGAATGATAGCGATTACAATAGTTCCGTAGCGGGTAATCTGCGATATCTTTTTACGGCCTTCAGGTCCTTCCTGGCTCCATTCCTTCAGCTTGGGGATGACGATTGTCAATAGGTTCATAATAATGGAGGCGTTAATATAAGGCATTATCCCCAGGGCAAATATGGTAAAATTAGCCAGGTTGCCTCCGCCGATGATATTAATAAACCCAAATATAGTATCCTCCTGGAAAAAAGCGGCCAGGCGGCTGGGGTCAACTCCCGGAACAGGGATCGCCGATCCGACCCGGAAAACCACGAACATGGCCAGGGTAAAGAGGATCCGTTCTCTGAGTTCCTTGATCCGCCAAGCGGTACGGACTGTTTCCAGCAACTTAAATCACCTCTGCCTTCCCACCTGCTGCTTCAATTTTTGCCTTGGCCTGGTCACTGAACTTGTGGGCGCGTATTTCCAGCTTGCGCTCCAGTTCCCCGTCTCCCAAAACCTTTAACGGGTGATCTGCAGACCTGATCAGGCCGTTTTCGATCAGTAGTTCTGTTGTTACTACTGTACCGTCTTCAAAAGTGTTCAGATCGCCAATATTGACGATAGCCCACTGTTTTTTAAATATGTTTGTAAATCCACGTTTCGGCAAACGCTGGAAATATGGCATCTGGCCGCCCTCAAACCCACGGCGAATACCGGAACCGGAACGTGATTTCTGTCCTTTTTGCCCCCGGCCTGCAGTTTTTCCCAGGCCCGAAGACATACCTCTACCTTTGCGCTTAGGCGCTTTCCTGGCTCCCTCAGGAGGCCTTAAGTCATTTAAACGCATCGGCTACACCTCCCTTAAGTACCGCTGCAGTATCAATCGCTTTCGACTACTTCTAAAAGGTAGCCGACCTGTTCTGTCATACCCCTGATAACCGCCGTGTCGTCGTGTTCCACCGACTGCCCGATCTTACGCAGGCCAAGCGCCCGCACTGTTGCCCGGTGTTTCGGTTTACAGGATATAGGGCTTTTAACAAGGGTAACCTGTATTTTCTTATTTTTAGCCATTTAAGCACATCTCCTTAACCAAGCAGCTTCTCTAGTTCTATACCGCGCAGAGCGCTTACCTGTTCAGCTCTTTTCAATGATTTCAGGCCTTCCATCGTCGCGTTCACAATATTAATTGCGTTAGAAGAACCAAGCGACTTGGTCAGAATATCTCTCACCCCGGCCAGCTCGAGGACTGCACGCACCGGTCCTCCGGCGATAACGCCGGTTCCCTCGGAAGCAGGCTTAAGCATAACCCGTCCTGCGCCAAAGCGACCGGTTACCGGGTGGGTGATCGTGGTGCCTACCATGGGCACGGTGATCAGATTTTTCTTGGCGTCTTCAATACCTTTGCGGATCGCTTCAGGCACTTCGCCCGCTTTACCCATACCTGCTCCAACCCGGCCTTTCTGATCGCCTACCACGACGAGAGCGCTAAAACTGAACCGGCGCCCGCCTTTGACCACTTTGGCCACACGGTTGACTTTGACAACTTTTTCCATAAATTCTTGCGGTTGTTCGTTCCTAGGCACTCTTCAAAATCCCCCCTTTCTAAAAGATTAAACCGCCTTCACGGGCAGCATCGGCCATCTCTTTGACCCGCCCGTGATATAAATAACCGCCCCGGTCGAATACAACCGACTTGATGCCCTGATCCAGGGCCCTTTTAGCCAGCAGTTCTCCAACCTTGCGGGCCGCTTCACGATTGCTTCCAGTCGGCAGTTCGGAACGAAGTTCCGGATCGAGGCTGGAGGCGGCAATCAGGGTTTTTCCGTTCTGGTCATCGATTACCTGGGCATAGATATGCTTGCTACTTCTAAACACATTCAGCCGCGGGCGCTCGGTGGTGCCGCTTATCTTCACCCGGACCCGACGGTGCCGTTTCCTACGGCTCATATTACGCGATTTTGCCTTTAGCACAACTCAACACCTCCAGGCCATTAAGCGCCGGATTTACCGACTTTCTGGCGGACAATTTCATTTTCGTAACGAATGCCTTTACCCTTGTAGGGCTCAGGCGGGTAGGTTCTGCGGATATTGGCCGCAAAGTTGCCTACCAGCTGTTTGTCAATCCCTTTTACCACAATTTTGGTGGCGCTGGGCACTTCAATCTCCAGGGTATCGCCCGGGTCGAAAACCACGGGATGGGAAAACCCGACATTTAAGACCAGCTTTTTCCCGTCCAGGGCGGCGCGATAACCGACGCCAACCAGCTCCAGGTTGCGGCTGTATCCTTCGGTAACCCCGATGATCATGTTGTCGATCAAGGTCCGGGTCAGTCCGTGCAGGGCCCTGTGCTGCGGGTTATCTGAAGGACGCTTTACCAGGATGTTATCATCTTCCCTTTCAACCTGCATCTCATGGTGCAGTTCGCGGGAAAGCTGTCCCTTGGGACCCTTTACAGCTATATTGTTACCATCTATCCGGACCTCAACATTTTTGGGGACCGGAACAGGCTTTTTACCGGTTCGAGACATCTTGGAACCTCCTCACTATGCTACCAGATATAGCACAATACTTCGCCGCCGGCGCCGGTTTCCCGGGCCTGGCGATCGCTCATCAAACCCTGGGAGGTGGAAATAACCGCTATTCCCAGCCCGCCCAGAACCTTGGGCAGTTCATCTTTTTTGACATAGACCCTTAAACCGGGCTTGCTGATCCTCTTCAGACCGCTGATGATCCGCTCCTGGTTGGGGCCGTATTTCAGGTGCAGGCGTAAAACCCCCTGCTTCTGATCTTTAATAAACTCAAAATCCTTGATGAAACCTTCCTGCTTCATAATCGCGGCAATCGCACGCTTAACGTTCGAAGCAGGGATTTCCACGGTTTTATGCCTGACCATGTTGGCGTTGCGTACGCGTGTCAACATATCGGCAATCGGATCTGTCATCATGGGCAATAACAACCTCCTCTCGTTCTTTCATCATCTACCAGCTGGCTTTTTTTACTCCCGGAATTTTACCTTCGTTGGCCAGATGACGAAAGCAAAGGCGGCACAGGCCGAATTTACGCAAATAAGCTCTGGGACGACCGCATACGTGACAGCGGTTATAACTGCGAACCGCAAATTTTGGCTCGCGCTTGGCCTTGGCTATTAACGATTTCTTAGCCATCCTTTCCCTCCTTAACTTGACGCTTACCTTTAAGCTTTAAGCAGCCTGAAAAGGCATACCCATTAAAGTTAAAAGCTCGCGTGCTTCTTCGTCAGTTTTGGCAGTGGTCACAATCGTGATATCCATGCCGAGAATTTTCTCCACCTTGCTGTACTCAATCTCGGGGAAAATAAGCTGTTCCTTGATCCCCAGGGTGAAATTGCCGCGCCCGTCAAAAGACTTGGGAGATATCCCCCTGAAATCCCTGACCCTTGGCAGGGCAATGTTGAACAGTTTGTCCAGAAAATCATTCATCTTCGTGCCGCGCAGAGTCAGCTTGCAGCCAATCGGCATGCCTTCCCTGACCTTAAAGCTGGCCACTGAACGGCGCGCCTTGGTTATAACAGGCTGCTGGCCGGTGATCTGAGCCAGGTCTGCTGCTGCAGCATCCAGTATTTTCGGGTTTTCTTTACCCTCGCCAAGCCCCATATTAATCACTACTTTTTCGATACGCGGCGCCTCCATAATACTGCTGTAAGCAAACCGCTTCACCAGGGCCGGTCTTACTTCTTGAACGTACTTTTCCTTAAACCGTGACATATTCGCCCTTTAACCCTCCTTACTTATCCAGCGATTCGCCGCATTTTTGGCAGATACGCACCCGGCTTTCGTCGGGGTTAACCTTCTTGCCAACACGGGTCGGCTTGCTGCAGGCAGGACATACAACCATTACCTTGGAAGCCGGAAACGCGCCTTCCATCTCGCGGATTCCCCCCTGTGGAACTCTGCGGGTCGGTTTGGCATGCTTCTTAATCATGTTCACGCCATCAACCTTGACCCGTCCCTGACGGGGGAAAGTAGCGATTATCTTGCCTTTTTTACCTTTGTCTTTGCCGGAGAGGACCAAAACTTTGTCCCCGCGGCGCACAGCCATTTTTTTCATTTCCACCGGTTACTCGCCACCTCCATACTTAAGCATCTAAATCACTTCTGGCGCCAGGGAAACAATTTTCATGAAATCTTTCTCCCTAAGCTCACGGGCAACGGGGCCAAAAATACGGGTTCCCCGCGGATTATTCTGTTCATTGATAATAACCGCGGCGTTCTCATCGAAGCTAATATGAGATCCGTCTTTGCGGTTAAGCCTGCTTTTGGTGCGCACTATTACTGCCCGCACTACTTCGCCTTTCTTGACTACTCCACCCGGAGTCGCTTCCTTGACCGAAGCAACAACTATATCGCCGATGTGGCCGGCTTTACGCTTCGAGCCTCCGAGGATCTTGATGCACAAGACCTTTTTTGCCCCCGAGTTGTCGGCTACGTTTAAGATGGTTTCACTTTGAATCATCTTTGCTTCTCCTTTCATCCCCCGCCCGGGTTCTCAACCGGGAAGAGAACTTACAGCTTCGATCGCTGAACGATTTCTACCAGGCGCCACCTTTTATCCTTACTCAGCGGCCTTGATTCCACGATCTTGACTATATCTCCTACTCGGGATTCATTTCCTTCGTCATGAAACTTATATTTCTTGCTCTGGCGAATGGTTTTTCCATAAAGCGGGTGCCGTGTCACTCTTTCCACGGAGACAACCCTGGTTTTATCCATCTTGTCGCTGACCACCTGGCCGCTGCGAACTTTTCTCCTTGTTTCCAATCCGATGGGCCTCCCTTCCTCTGTCAGTGTCAGCTAAGAGCCCGCTCCCTGAGCACGGTTTTAACCCGGGCTATACTGCGGCGGACCTCTTTAATGCGCATCACGTTTTCCAGCTGGCCGGTGGCTAGCTGGAAACGAAGGTTGAAGAGCTCTTCTTTCAACTCTTTAACTTTTTCCTCCAGCTCCTGCTCGTTTAAGTCACGCACGTCTTTTACCTTCATTCTGAACCACCACCTGCTTCAGCTCTTTTAACAAACTTGGTCTTAATGGGGAGCTTATTTGATGCCAGGCGCATCGCTTCCTTGGCCAGCTCTTCGCTGACACCGGCCAGTTCGAACATGATCCGTCCCGGCTTGACTACCGCTACCCAGTATTCCGGTGAACCCTTACCTTTACCCATCCGGGTTTCGGCAGGCTTCTCGGTGACCGGTTTATCGGGGAAGATGCGGATCCATACTTTTCCGCCCCTCTTGATAGACCTGGTCATGGCGATCCGGGCTGCTTCAATCTGCTGGCTCGTGATCCAGGAAGGCTCAAGAGCCTGCATGCCGAATTCGCCATACTGTACTGTAGTTCCGCCCTTGGCCCGGCCTTTCATGCGGCCGCGGTGCTGGCGGCGGAATTTAACTCTTTTAGGCATTAACACTCTTATCTACCTCCTCCGCCGGTTTCTCCTCGCTCGGCTTCGAGGGCAATATTTCACCTTTATAGATCCAGACCTTTACGCCGATCCGGCCGTAAGTAGTCTTTGCCTCGGTAAAACCGTAGTCGATATCGGCACGCAGTGTCTGCAGCGGAACTGTGCCTTCATGATAACTTTCGTTGCGGGCCATTTCTGATCCGCCCAACCTGCCGCTGCAGGCTATCTTGACGCCCTTGGCGCCGTTACGCATCGTCCGGAAAACAGCCTGCTTCATAGCCCGGCGAAAAGCAATCCGCCGCTCCAGCTGGGAAGCCACACTTTCGGCAACCAGGAAGGCATCGAGCTCCGGTTTCTTGATTTCGATGATATTTAAGTGCACTTTCTTTTCGGTCATCGCCTCGATCTTCTTGCGCAGCTCCTCCACACCGGTTCCACCGCGACCGATTACCATACCCGGTTTGGCAGTGTGAATGTTGATGCGCAGGTTGTTTGCCGCCCGCTCTATTTCAACGCGGGAAACAGAAGCGCTGTCCAGGGTTTTCTTGATATAGTCGCGCACTTTCAAGTCTTCATGCAGCAGTTCGGTATAGTTTTTACCGGCAAACCAGCGCGCGTCCCAATCGCGAATCACACCGATGCGAAAACCGACGGGGCTAACTTTTTGTCCCATGACTAGACCCCCTTTCTTTCTTTAACTACAACAGTAATATGGCTGCTGCGTTTGAGAATCAGGAAACGCCTGCCTCTTGCGCGCGGCTGCACCCTTTTCATGGTGGGGCCTTCGTCAACATATGCCCGATCGATATAAAGTGAGCCGCGATCAAGCTCCATGTTGTTTTCCGCGTTGGCGGCTGCCGAGCGGACTACTTTTTCCACTTCCTTGGCGGCGCCGCGCGGGGTATAGCGCAGTATGCTTAACGCTTCGTCTAAATCTTTATTGCGAATAAGGTCAACAACAGCCCTGGCTTTTCGCGGCGCCAGGCGCACGTAGCGGGCCTGTGCTCTTGCTTCCATCTATTTATTCTGCCTCCTCTGCCCTACTTCAAAGTGGTAGAGCGTTCGGTATGGTGTCCGTGACCCCTGAAAGTGCGGGTCGGGGCAAATTCGCCCAACTTGTGCCCGACCATATCTTCACTGATATAAACCGGCACATGCCGGCGGCCGTCATGCACAGCAATCGTGTGTCCGACCATATCCGGGAAAATGGTAGAACGGCGAGACCAGGTCTTAATGACCTTTTTGTCTCCCTTGTCGTTCATCTGCACAATTTTCTTCATCAGGCTATCCTCGACATAGGGGCCCTTCTTCAATGAACGCGACAATTTATGATAACCTCCCTTTCAGACGGAAGCTGCCCTTTAACCCGGGCCGGCTTCCGGCTACTTCTTGCGGCGACGGACAATATATTTATCCGATTCTTTATTCTTCTTCCGGGTTTTGTAACCCAGTGTCGGTTTGCCCCAGGGGGTAACCGGCCGCTTCAGGCCAATCGGCGCCCGGCCTTCACCACCACCGTGGGGGTGGTCGCAGGGGTTCATAACCGAACCGCGCACTGTGGGTCTGATGCCCATCCAGCGGCTGCGGCCCGCTTTGCCGATCGTAATATTTTCATGCTCAATATTGCCAAGCTGCCCGATTGTAGCGCGGCAGCCGATCGGTACCAGGCGCATCTCGCCCGAAGGCAGACGCAGGTGGCAGTACTTGCCTTCTTTAGCGGCAAGCTGAGCGGCAGTGCCGGCGGAGCGGGCCAGCTGCCCGCCATGTCCTTCCTTCATCTCGATATTGTGCACAAATGTGCCCGTCGGAATAGAACGAAGAGGCATGGTGTTACCGGGTCGCACTTCCACTTTCTCACCGGAAATAATCATCTGTCCGGTCCTTAACCCCAGGGGGGCCAGGATGTAACGTTTTTCGCCGTCTGCATAATGCAGCAGGGCAATATTGGCCGAACGGTTAGGATCGTACTCGATTCCGGCAACCTTGGCCGGAACATCATCCTTGTTGCGCTTAAAGTCGATTATACGGTAGCTGCGCTTATGGCCTCCGCCCTGGTGACGGACAGTAATCCTGCCGTAAGAGTTGCGGCCCGCTTTCTTCTTTAAAGGCTTGAGGAGCGATTTTTCCGGCTCGGTTTTAGTGATCTCCTCAAAAGTGGATACCGTTTGAAACCGCCGCCCCGGCGAAGTGGGTTTAAATCTTTTTACAGCCATTGTTGTGCTCCCTCCTTCTCTTAGCGGCTTTCAAACAGCTCGATCGGTTTGCTGCCTTCGGCCAGTGTAATAACCGCCTTTTTCCAGCGGGGTTGTTTGCCTTCCGGAAAGCGCCCGAGGCGCTTCTTCTTGCCCTTGAAGTTTGCAGTGTTAACCGCTTTGACCTCGATATCGAAAATCTCTTCAAGAGCGCGCTTGATTTCAATTTTGTTTGCCCTGCGGTCGACAACAAAAGTATACTTGTTCTCTTCCATCAGGATTGATGTTTTCTCGCTGATCAGGGGACGAATGACTACATCTCTTGCATCTTTCATCCGCCGAACACCTCCTCAACCTGGGCGAAGGCATCCTTGCTCAGGACCAGGTAATTATAGGTGAGTATGTCCAGCACGTTCAGCTGCCGGGCCAGGATGGTCTTAACCCGGGGCAGGTTGCGCGCCGACTTGATAAGGTTAAGATCGGTTTCAGCAGACACGAGCAGCGCTCCACCGCTTACCTTCAGGTTATCAAGCAGACCGGCGACCAGTTTTGTTTTCGGTTCGCCAACGCCGAAATCTTCAACAAGAAAAACTTTTCCGGCCTTGAATTTTTCAGTTAATGCAGATTTCAGGGCCGCCCGGCGCATTTTTTTTGGCACCTTGATGCTGTAATCGCGCGGTTTCGGTCCGAACACAGATCCGCCGCCCACCCAGATTGGCGAACGGGTGCTGCCGTGCCTGGAACGCCCGGTTCCCTTTTGGGGCCAGGGTTTGCTGCCGCCGCCTCGCACCTCGGCGCGATTCTTAACCGAAGCGTTACCCTGCCGACGGTTTGCCGCCTGTGCCACCGCGGTCTGGTAAAGCGCACCTTGTTTCAACGGCGCCCCGAACAGGCTTTCCTGGGCATCCACTTCGCCCACCTGTTCACCGTCTCTGTTATATAGCGATATTTTTGGCATGTTCAGGGCATCTCCTTTCCTCGGGCAAACCGTTTAGCTGCCCTTTACCGATTCTTTAATCTCTACCAGGCCGCCCCTGGGCCCGGGCACAGAACCTTTAACTAACAAAATGTTTTTCGCGGCGTCGGTGTCAACAACGAACAGACGCTGCACAGTACGCCGCTTGCCGCCCATGCGGCCGGGTAAACGGCGCCCTTTGAAAACCCGCGCCGGCGCTACTGAGCCCAGCGAACCGGGACCGCGGTGATAATGCGACCCGTGAGTTGTCGGGCCCCTGCTGAAGCCCATTTTCTTGATCGAGCCGGCAAAACCCTTACCTCTGGTAATTGCGCTGACATCAACATAGTCGCCGGCGGAAAACTGGTCGGCTTTAAGCTCCTGACCCGCTTTATAGGTGGCGGGGTCAGAAACCCTGAATTCGCGTAAAAAGCGCATCGGCTTCAACTTGGACTTTCCGAAATGGCCCTTATCGGGACGGTTAGTCCTGTTTTCCTTTTTATCGGCAAAGCCGACTTGAATACTGTTGTATCCGTCAGTTTCATCATTTTTTACCTGAACCACGCGGCACGGTCCAGCCTCGAGAACGGTTACCGGGATTACCCGGCCGTTTTCATCATAAACCTGGGTCATGCCCACTTTACGGGCCAGTATTGCTTTAGTCATGACTATACGGCACCTCCTGCCATTAAGCTAGAGCTTGATTTCAATGTCCACACCGGCAGGCAAATCAAGCCTCATCAAAGCGTCGATCGTCTTCGGTGTCGGCTCCAGGATGTCAATCAGGCGCTTGTGTGTGCGCATCTCAAATTGCTCCCGGGAATCTTTGTACTTGTGCGGCGCCCGAATAACCGTGTAAAGGCTGCGCTCCGTGGGCAGGGGCACCGGCCCGGAAACGTCTGCACCTGTGCGGCGAGCCGTCTCCACAATTTTGCCGGCTGACTGATCCAGCAGCTGGTGGTCAAAAGCTCTTAATCTGATCCTGATTTTTTGGTTAACCATGGGTTGTTAACTTCCTCCTATTCGCCTGATTGTATCAGTGCTGCTCCACAGGAATTACCCGGTTTTAATACCGGCAACCTCTTGCTTCATCGCTGTTCACTTTCATTTATAGTATTAAAGGATCCCGGTGACCACGCCTGCGCCTACGGTGCGGCCGCCTTCGCGGATAGCGAAGCGGACCCCTTCTTCGACGGCGATGGGGGTGATCAGCTGTATTTCCATGTTCACGTTGTCGCCGG
>SLPH01000143.1 GCA_007132095.1 Syntrophomonadaceae bacterium
ACGAGCTGGAAGAAAGCTACTTCGTGGAAACAGCCCGCATGCTGTTTGAGTTGGCCGTGAAGCTTAAAGATGAAGCAGGAGTTAGAATTGAGCTGATAAACCTGGGCGGCGGTGTTGGCATCCCCTACCGGCCCGAAGATAGCGCCGTTAATTACTACAATGTTTCCAAGGGAATCCGTGAGCTCTATGAACAGATCATCGCCCCTGCCGGCCTGGATCCGGTCAGGATAGCATTTGAGTGCGGCCGGGTTATTACCGGCCCATACGGCTTCCTGGTTAGCAGGGTGCTGCATGTCACTAACAAGTATAAAGACTATGTCGGTCTTGACGCCTGCATGGCCAACCTGATGCGGCCGGCCCTGTATGGCGCTTACCACCATATTACCGTTCCCGGCAAAGAAGAACTGCCCCGTGATCATATTTATGACGTTACCGGATCACTATGTGAAAACAACGACAAATTCGCCATTGACAGGGCTCTGCCTCAAATTGAGCCCGGTGATTTGTTCGTGATTCATGATGCCGGAGCTCACGGTTACGCCATGGGATTCAACTACAATGGCAAACTGCGTTCAGCTGAACTGCTGCTTGGCGAAGATGGTTCGGTCCGGATGATTCGCCGGGCGGAAACGTTAGACGATTACTTTGCCACCATGCGCTTTCCGGGTTCTACCGTTAAGGTATAATCTGTCTGGTGCTGGATAATAGGCACAATAAACCGGAAGGAGTGGAATCTTTATGATCCGCAGTGATATCAGGGCATACATCAATATCGGAGCTTTGGCCGTGACCATATTGATGAATATTCTCTCAAACCTGATCCCCTTTAACGGCCTGACCCAGGGCGATTTATCAGAACTATACCCTATCCTGCTTACGCCTGCCACCTATGCTTTTTCGATCTGGGGTCTGATCTATCTCGCCTTAATCGCTTTCATTGTTTACCAGGCTTTGCCTCAGTTCAGGGATAACTCAGCCGTAAAGGCTGTCGGGGTCCTTTTTGCGGTAAGCTGCTTATTCAACGTGATGTGGCTCCTGGTATGGCATTACCAGCGCGTTGGCTGGTCCATGGTGGCGATGCTTCTGCTTCTTGCCACCCTGGTTACAATTTACCTGCGCATTGGCGCGGTTACCACCGAAAAAACATTTTACGACCGGCTGCTTGTTAAGTACCCTTTCAGCCTTTACCTGGGCTGGATATCCGCCGCTACCCTGGTTAACTTCAATGTCTGGCTCTATGACATCGGCTGGCTCGGGACCGGGTTCTGGGGAGTCGTCTTCACAATGCTGATGATCCTGGTGGCGGCGGCGGTAGCGCTGACCGTTTTCTACCTGCGCCAGGATTATGTATATACAGCAGTGTTCGTCTGGGCCCTATCCGCTATCGGGGTCAGGCACGGTTCTGACCAGGTTATGCTCACACTGATGGCCTGGCTTGCTGCCGGCGGTATTCTCTTCTTCCTGGGCTGGATTGCGGCCAGTAAAAGAAGGATCGCCTGAATAAGGTTTATTCATAGGCAAAAAAAACGCCCCGGTTCCGCCTGGCCTTACAGGGCTGGAACGGGGCGTTTTTACCGGGTTTTATCTTTTAAAGAAACTACCCAGCACTCCACCTGCAAGGTTTGTTATGCTGCTGCTGCCCTGCTGTTTTTTCTGGTTGCCCAGGGCGCCAATCACCAGCGGGGCGAGCTGTGTCATCAGGGTGGAGGCCTGATTTTTATCCAGGCCGGCTTTCTGCGCTAATTGAGCCTGCACCGCATCATTTCTTCCTGAAAAAATATGCTGCAGCATCTTTGCTCCGTCATTGGTGTCCACATTTTGTAGAAAGCCGAGAACGTTTTCAACCTTATCGTCCTGATGCTCTTCAAGGGCCCGGTCAAGTGACTTTGCTCCCTCGGGCGTAGCGGCATTTTGCTGAAGAGCCTTCATCAGTTCCGGCAGCCCTTCCCGGGCTAACTTCTTAACCTGGTCCGGGTTTGCTCCCGTGCTTTTACTCAACTGCTCCAACACTTTCGGATCGCTCAACTGCTTTGACAACATGTTTAACAGGCTCATTATTTGTGCCTCCCTGTTCATATACGTTACTATTAAATTATAGCACTAATGCCGGCACAATGATTTGATGTTGCCAAAAAGGTGGGCATGTGCTACTATATGCATATATAAGCATATAAACACTTAGAAAGGAAAGTGATTTTCAGCCATGAAAGAGTGGCAAAAGTTTTTAATCATCCTGGCCGTTTTTCTTGCCGCCTACTTTATCCCCTTTGATAGTCCCCTGGTTTCCGAATCAATCATGGAAGCTTTTCATATGCTCCAGGAATATGCCCGCGAGCATGTTATTTTCTGTCTTGTACCTGCTTTTTTTATCGCCGGGGCTATTGCCAACTTTATCTCCCAGGGGGCAGTAATAAAGTATTTTGGCGGTGGAGCGAAAAAGTGGATCGCCTATTCTGTCGCTTCAGTTTCCGGAACCGTCCTGGCAGTATGTTCCTGCACCGTGCTGCCGCTTTTTGCCGGCATCTACCAGCGCGGGGCCGGTATCGGTCCGGCAGTTGCCTTTTTATACTCCGGGCCCGCCATTAATGTGCTGGCCATTATTCTTACTGCCAGGGTGCTCGGCTGGGAACTTGGTGTTGCCCGTGCCGTCGGGGCGGTTGTCTTTGCCGTCGTAATCGGCTTGCTGATGGCCTACCTGTGCCGGGCAGAAGAAGAAAAACGCCTTGAGACTTGCGCCGCCGGCGCCGACTTCGAAGAAGAAGAAAGCAGGACTCCGGTGCAGAATATAGCTTTCTTCGCCATCCTGGTCTTCATCTTAATCTTTGCCGCCTGGGGCAGGCCTGCTGAACCGCTCGGGTTTTTTAACCTCATCTTTGAAATGAAATGGTACTTCGTTATCGGCCTATTGCTAGCTTTGGCATATATCTTAGTCCGCTGGTTTAACCGGGAAGAGCGGTCCGACTGGGTTTCGACCACCTGGGAATTTGCCCAGCAGATCCTGCCCCTTCTTTTTGCCGGAGTTCTTGTGGCCGGACTGCTCATGGGCCGCCCTGAATCAGATGCCGGCCTTATCCCGGCCCGCTATATTGAATCGATAGTCGGGGGCAACAGCCTGCAGGCTAACCTGATCGCCTCGGTGATCGGGGCCTTCATGTACTTTGCCACCCTGACCGAGGTGCCAATCCTGCAGGGTCTGCTTGGAGCAGGCATGGGTAACGGTCCCGCCCTGGCGCTGCTGCTGGCCGGTCCGGCCTTAAGTCTGCCCAATATGCTGGTTATCCGCAGCGTTCTCGGCACCAAGAATACTTTGATCTTTGTTGTTCTCGTCGTGATCATGGCTACTATTTCGGGGCTGATTTTCGGTTTGATCAACCCTTAGCAGCATCAAGGCAGGCATCCCGGTTCCGGTACCAGGGATAAGACTTCACCCTGCTGCCCCCATAAGCGGCGGCAGAAGGACAAGACTTGCTTTTAGCCAGGGAATCAATTTGCAACATGGAAATCAATCTACAGAAATGAAAGGCGGCCCTTCGCAGGGCCGCTTTTTTAAAAAGGCCGGTTGCAACCTGCCTTCCGGTGCACTTATTATTGCTTGCAGCCACAGTCTACGTTGCCGGCAACAATTTCCTGCCAGTCGCCCAGCACTTCATGGGTCCAGCAGTCATCTGCGCCCGCCGCTTCGCGCATGACCAGGGCGAATATATAAGAGAGTTCCTTAACCGTTGCGCCGGCTTCCAGCCCTTCTTTGAAGTGCTTCAACACGCAGGGCTTTGAGCGTGCCTTGATGGATAGGGCAAAGCAGATAAACTGGTATGTTTTTTCGTCAATGGTGCGCTTTTCTTTATACAGCTCATCAATCTGGTCAAGCTTTTCGACAAACTCGGGGAAAAACTCGGCGAGCATTCTCATCCACAATACCTCCATTTGATTAGAAATTGTTGTCGGCTTAGCTGCCGCTGATCATTTTTGCCAGGGCTTCTTTTGAAGGAACTTTGCCGGTCAGTTTAACGTCGCCGTCAATCATCAGGGCCGGAGTCAGCATCACCCCTGTTTTGGCAATCTCCTTGATATCGCTGACCTTGCTCACTTCAGCGTCGGCGCCGGTTTCGGCAACAACCTCTTTTACCAGCGCTTCCAGCTTATTGCACTTTGGGCAGCCGGTGCCCAGTATTTTAATGTCCATTTCCCACTCCTCCTTTCATAATCATTGCAGTCAGGCCGTTTATGATCGAAAAATACGATTAGAGCAGGAATTCTTTCCTGCTGTTATAGTGTGCTTTAAGCATCTCCCTGGCCAGGTCCAAAATTATATAAACCCGATCGTCATTTACCCGGTAGATAACCTTAAGCCCTTCTTTACGTGAAGATAGGATCCCCTCTTTTTTTAAAACCGAAAGGTGGCGCGAAACATTAGGCTGTTCGATGTCCAGGGCCGGGAAAATTTCGCATACGCACCTTTCACCGTCTTTTAAAAGGTTTAAAATCTCGATCCTGGTCGGATGGGCAATTGCTTTAAAAATATCGGCCTGAATCTGGTTCAATTCGCTGACGATGATAAACGCCTCCGTGAAACAATAATTTACTATATAACCAATTAAGTACATAGTAACACAATTAAGCTTCCCGGAGCAACACCGGCGCTAGCAAAAGGACCCGGATTATTTTAAGGGCATCATTTGCCTGATAACATCAATGCTTTTCCTGCTGCATGGAGCCTGATTTATTGAAGGGATTTGTGCGATCGGCAAGAAGTATATTTACATCCAACCCTGTTTTACTCTGCAAGGGCAAGAGGCGCATAGCCTCGAAATTTATATTTTTCGAAGAGAAGAGGTTGATGTGATGCAAAATGAAGATGCTTTACGCCGTTCCTATATCGAGCAGAGGCCTGGATCGATGCGTCTTCACGGGGAAGCAAAAAAACATTTTTCTTCAAACGGTGCCACCCATTTTATCAGAGTCTTTGACCCTTTTCGCCCATATATTAGTCATGCTTCCGGCTGCAAAAAGTGGGATCTTGACGGCAATGAATATATTGACTACATCATGGGGCATGGAGCCCTGATCCTTGGGCACGACCATCCCGCAGTTGTTGCTGCTGTTCAGGCGCAGGTGGCCAGGGGGGTTTTATATGGTGAGAACCACGCCCTGGAAGTCGAGTGGGCCCGCTTGATCAAAGAGATGATCCCTTCTGCAGAAAAAGTGCTCTTTTTTGCCTGTGGCAATGAAGCAAACATGATGGCTTTACGCCTGAGCAGGGTTGCAACCGGAAGGAAGAAAATACTGCGCTTTGAAAAGCATTATCACGGCTGGGCCGATGAACTTGCTTCTCCTGCTGATGCAGCCGTGATCCAGGATCATGTCACCGTAATCCCTCATAATGATCTAACCATCCTGGAAAATGAGCTTTCGGGTAGAGAATATGCAGCTCTTTTAACAGAAGGCGGAGGTGCATTTATTGGAGGCAAGGTGCCGCTTGATCCCGATTTTGTCCGGCAAATTGGGGCTGTTGCCAAAAAATACGGTACGCTGTGGATCCTTGACGAAGTAGTAACCGGGTTTAGGGTTGCTCCAGGCGGATGGCAGGAAAAAATTGGCGTCAAACCTGATCTGACCACCCTGGGTAAATGTGTCAGCGGTGGATTAAGTTCAGGCGCGCTGGTTGGGCGGGCTGAACTTTTTAATGCCATGAAACCGGGTGCTCCTGCAGACTGCCGGATAAATCATGGAGGAACCTGGAATGCCAACCCATTGGCAGCTGCAGCCGGGGTTGCTGCTTTGCGGGAACTACAAACAGGGCGTCCTCAGGAAAAGGCCGATCAGGCTGCGGTATATCTCCGCCGGAAAGGAAACGAGATCCTGGCTGAGCTGGGTATAAGCGGCGCTTTTTACGGGTTTTCCTCGGTTGTATTTCTTTACCTTGGGGCGCGCGATTATGAGCCCGACGATGATCGCTTGCCGCCCACGAAGGACCCGCGCAAATTGATCGATCCTGCTAAGGCACCTCTGTTTAACCGACTGCTCTTTCATCTTTTAAGCCGGGGGGTATCAAATATTGGCGGCTCCATTTTTATATTGTCAGCAGAGCATGGTCGACCCGATCTGGATTATTCGTTAGAAGCTATCAAAGCTTCCCTTGAAGCTTTGCAGAACGAGGGCTCTTACAACCTCTAGTCATATGTTAAAGAAGATAATTTAAGCCCGGTGATAATTAAATTATTAGAATCCAGGCTGGAAAGGAGTGAGTGCCGGGAAGAGCAGAGAGCGAAATGTAAGACTGTTATTTATCTGAAGCCTGCGAATTATTTACCATAAAAGGAGGCAGCCGCTTGTGGAAAACTTTAGGAAGTTTTTCCGAATCTATTTTATCCCTGGAATTATCTTTCAGTCCGTTCTAATCGGCGGTGGATACGGAACCGGCAGGGAAACGGTTGAATACTTTGGTCGTTACGGGGCTGGCGGTTTACTTGGACTGCTCGTTACCTTTATCTTTTTTGCAGTGATCCTTTTCCTCAGCTTTGAATTTGCCCGTATAGCCAAGGCCTACGACTACAGGACCTGGATCAAAGGGATGCTTGGCCCAGCCTGGCCCCTCTATGACGTTCTATACTTTTTTATGGCAATTTTGGTTATCGCAGTTATTACTGCCGCAGCCGCTGATATTATCCAGGAGCAGGTGGGCATACCATTTAGCCTGGCCGCTATTTTTGTTATTATCGTCGTTGGTCTGCTTATGTTCTACGGGAGGGCAACCATCGAAGGCTATAAAAGCATTATTACAGTCATGCTCTATTTAACATTTATCGGCCTGTTCATTTCTATACTTACCAACATGGGTTCGAACATCTCTGCTACCCTTTCCCTTGGATTAATTGAACCGGGATGGGCCCAAAGCGGTTTTATTTATGCTATGTATAACCTGGTTTGCATAGTTCCCGTCCTCTGGTTCTGCGATGTTTTTGAAACGCGTAAACAAGCTCTCATTTCCAGCTTTATCGCCGCCGTTTTGGCAATACTGCCGGCCCTGTTCACTCTTCTCTCCATGCTGGCCTTCTATCCAGAAATTATTGATGTTGCCGTGCCATGGTCATACGCGATGAGCGCACTCGGTGTTGTTGCCCTGCTTTATATTTATTTTATTGCCCTCGGGGCGACTCTGATCGAAACCTCTACCGGAATGGTGATCGGTTTTGTCCAGAGAATCAACGGCCATTTAACGGAACTGGGTAAAGATGAGCTTAATCCCTCTCAGCGGGCAATTGGAGCGGTATTAGTCCTGGTGGCAGCTATGCTGCTTTCACAATTTGGGCTGATCGGCCTTGTTGCCCAGGGTTATACTGCTATGGGTTATGGCTTCCTTCTGCTGCATGCTCTGCCTGTTTGCACAATCGGCGTTTATAAAATCTTCAAGCATAAGGATAATGAGGCCGCCTAAAACATACAATGAGGCATAACAAAGGGGGACGGTGTCTTTGTGCCGCCCGCTCTTTACAGTTCGATTCAAAGTATTCCATATCGAAGCAGGACAGGCAAGATTACACCTGTCCTGCTCGTTTTTTTGAAGGACGGGCCTGATACAATGCAAATGGCCCTTTACTTCAGCTTATTGCCATGCAAGATGGCATTATGGCATAACTAAAATTTCATGCTAAGTGATTCGCCTCAATTGTAAAGGGAAGGCTGAGAATAATGGGCGTCGATTAAAATGCGGAGAATAAATGCATCCGCCTTTTTTTATTTGCACCGACCATAAAAAGGGCACATATACGTTTATGAAACAGCTAAACCAGGTCGGCAGTCAATCTATTTAAAACCGGGTTGCTGAACATGCTTGCAGGTATTTTTGAAAAAACGTTTAATTATTAAAACGTTAAAACTATTTCTGCATTACTATGGATATATCCCGAGCTAAAAGAAGGAGTCCAGTTAATATGGAGGTGGCAGATCATTGAAGAAACTGAGCACAGGTTCAGTGCTAATGCTCTTGATTATGTTATTAATATTTTTGTCGCCTGCGTGCCTTAAAAGAGATGGTGGAAATAGTGCTGATCCTGACACCTCTCCAAAGCCTCTCCCTGTTGAGGAACCAATTGACCAGGAGGCGAAGCCGGCAGTTCCAAAAGAAGTCTTGCCGCTATTTTTTAAAACTCCTGGGCCGGATATTTTACCTCCATCTGGCGCCTGGTGCCTTGATTTTAGCCATGATTCGAGCTATCTTGCAGTTGGCCATAGCGGCAACCCATTTCTTACAATCTACAAGAGATCAGGCAACCAGTTTACTAAACTTCCTGATCCGGCTGAACTACCCTCAGGTGTTGTGAAAGGAGTTGCGTTCAGCCATGACTCAAACTACCTGGCAGTAGCTCACAACTCCCACCCCTTTATTACCATCTACAAGAGAAATGGAGATAGTTTCTTAAAACTGCCCGATCCAGACCACCTTCCTGCTTCAGATGGTAAGCACTTAGCTTTCAGCCATGATTCCAGCGAACTGGCAGTCATTCACAGCGGTAAGCCTTGTTTAACCATCTACATCAAAGACGGTGATACTTTTACAAGGGCACCCAACCCGCCCGACCTACCAGAACTTGTTAGGGCATATTCTGGGATAGCATATAGTGATGATTCAGAATATATGGCGCTATCTACACTGTCAAGGCCTTACCTGGCAATATACAGGAAGAGCGGCAGCAATTATTTAAGGGTGGCAGATACATCAATAACAGCAGCGACAACTGCAACTAATGTTGAGATCAGTGCAAACTCAAAGTATATAGCAGTAGCTTCTGAACAAGCTCCCAGAATAACTGTTTATAGAAGAAATGGTGATGAATTTTACCAGCTGCCCACGCCAAGTGATATCCCCGGTTTTACTGCAGAGAGTGTTGCTTTCAGCCACGATGCTTCACTGTTAGCTGTCGCCTGCTGGGGTGGAGCCAAGCCGTCAGTGATAATATATCAGCTTGATAACGATAGCTTTTTGAAACTCCCAGGTTTAGTTGATCCGCCTGAAGGACGGGGCATGGATCTATCTTTTAGCCATGATTCAGCTTATTTGGCGGTTGCTCATTCTTATTCTCCATATTTAATAATATATAAAATTTCATCGGGTCAAGTGGAGCAAGTGCCTGGACAAGAACGAATCTCCGAATCAGAGCCATTATTGTCCAGTGAGCAGCCCCTGTTCCACGCACCATGGCGGGGGACATATCCAATTTCGCAGGGAAATAATAACCTAGCCGGATCTCATAGACCGGGTTCAAACCTGGCCTGGGCACTCGATATTTATATGAATGTAGGAGAACAGGTGTTAGCTCCTGCCGATGGCGTGGTTATTCAGGCTGGCTATGGTTATGACGTAATAGGAGGCAGCAAATCTATCCGCTTACTGCACACCGGTCCGACTGGCAAAAAGTATATCACATCTTACCTTCACCTTTGCAGGTGTGATGATGCGATTAAGGTTAATTTAGGCGAAGAAGTAAAAATGGGACAGGTAATTGCTTTAAGTGGTGATACGGGTATTGTTAGTGCGCCCCATCTTCACTTTGAACTTGCCGAGATTACTGATATTAATGACCTTGCTGCAATTGAAAGTGGTAGAAACTTCAATAAGCAATTACCATCCATACCGATAGAGCAATTAATGATGAGGCGCCTCGGAATTGATGATGACTTTGTTATATATAATGCAGTAAAGGGCGAGCTTGAACATAGTGCACTCCTATCTGAAAACCTTAACAGCTATCTCAGTCCTTTTAAGTAACTGCTGAAAAGCTCGGCCTTATTAAACGAAAAAATTTAATGCTTCGCGGGACATAGGTGTAATTTAAGAGTAACTGGCTGCTATCCT
Organism: Syntrophomonadaceae bacterium; assembly: GCA_007132095.1. Taxonomy (GTDB): domain Bacteria; phylum Bacillota; class Dethiobacteria; order DTU022; family DTU022; genus SLPH01. Next base: position 9,854 of record SLPH01000143.1, read on the forward strand.
ATAAATTAAAAATGGTTTTTAGATCGACGAACACTGATTACATTCATAGCGAACTGAGATTATATATATGAGTGAATAGAAATATTTACCCCTGTTTAGATCATGCATGGTTCGACAGTTTGGCATAGGATGCAGTAGTGGGGCAGGTGGCGATAGTTGAAGACTGCATGAAAAAATATTTAAATGCCTTAGATATTAGCCATAGAAAGGTTTTGGTGCGATGCAAGGACAACATTTTCTATTATCCATTTTGGCCATTACTGTTTGCATGGTACTTATCATAGCCATGGGTTGCGATTCAAATATCAATTATTCTCCAGAAAAAATGGAGTCTGAGGGGATAAAAGAATCAGAGTTAAGGCAGGAAGTTTTTAGCTCAGGTGGATTTATAGCCCAAAAAGATGATTGGCTTTTCTATAGCAACTATGACGATGGTGGCAAATTATATAAATTTAACTTAAATAGTGGCGAGCATATTAAGGTTAACAACGAAAAGTCATCGGGAATTAGTATCGTTGATGATTGGGTCTATTATTCTAGCGGCAATAATATTTATAGAATCAGGCCTGATGGAAGTGAACGTACTTTATTGTCCTTGTGGGCAGGTGAATTCTTAGTAGCTAATGATTGGATCTATCATACTAGTAATTATGATCTTCATAAATTTCGGACTGATGGAACCGGGCATAAGAAAATCACTGATGTAGTGCGTGATGGCCCTGTTGCGCATAGCATTTATATAGCTGAAGGTTGGCTCTATTATCTAGAAGGCTGGCAACAAGCTGATGGATGGCATGCAAGTTCCCTAAATAAGGTTAGCATAGATGGCGGCGAAGTTTTCGAAGCAGTTGATTTAAAAGGCTTTCCGAGAAATATCTGTCTAGTGGATAACTGGTTATACTATATCGAGGTAGGGCGCAGCCATGGCACAACGATCAATAAAATCAAAACTGATGGCAGCCAAAGTATGGTACTCAAAGAAATAAACGCAGATGAAATGGTTGTTGTCGAAGAATGGATATATTTCACAAATTGGGATGACAATTTTTCTATCTACAAGATTCGCACTGATGGAAGTGAGCTCGTTAAGCTTAACGATGATAAGTCGAGTAATATTATTGTCTTTGGTGACTGGGTTTATTACTCAGTTGTCCAAAGGGATGATAACTTCAATATCATTAGTGAAGAGATATATCAAATAAGAACTGATGGCAGCGAAAGGTTGAAGTTTAATATGGCCCAGCCGGAAGTGAAGGCTGTCTCCCCGGAACAGTACTTCGTGGCTGTTGATGAAGGGATTAGTCTTTATTTGCGTAGCAGCTATGGGACTGAAGGCAAATCATCTGAAGACATACTTGGTCGTTTGCCCAGGGGATCAGAGTTGAGCGTTGTTGACAAAAATGAAAATACTATAGTCTCTGACCAGCATACCTGGTGGGAAGTCACAGACGAACGAACTGGCATAACCGGTTGGGTTGCTGCGGAATATCTGCGAAGAGAGCTATACGAGCATCAGGAAGACATAATAGATGAACCATGGAAAGCTGTTGACCAAAAAGAACATGAGCTGCGAGGAAACACTGTTGGCAATATAATTAATGGAGGGCTGGTTGCCGAGCACGATGGTTGGATCTATTACATGATAACAATTCAGGCTGATTGGCATACTGCTTATGGCGAAACCCACAGGGTAAGTTCTGATGGCAGTAAGCATGCACAATTAAATTCCCACTACATTTCATTCATTAATGTCGTCGGTGATTGGATCTATTATGCTGATGTCTATGATTTTTATTCAACCTACAAGGTTCGTACTGATGGCAGTGATCCTGTAAAAATAAATAATGATGAAGCAATGGGCTTAAACGTAGCTGGCGACTGGATTTATTACCTAAATTATACGGATGACGATGGAAGCCGTAGGACAAATAATAGAATATACAAAATGCTCACGGATGGCACTGAACGTACTAAGCTTACTGATGCTCACTCGCAATATCTTAATGTGGTTGGCGATTGGATTTATTATAGCAATTTAGATGATGCGTATAATATATATAAAATGCGCCTTGATGGCAGCGGGAAAACTAAAGTTAACAATGATTACTCAATATACATCAATGTAATCGGCGATTGGATCTATTATAGTAATGGCAGTGATGGTTTCGCCATTTATAAGATTCGCACCGACGGCAGTGAGAGAATCAAACTAAGTGATGATATACCTGGCACATTAAATGTTTATGCTGGATGGATTTATTATACTAACATGGAAGATAATTATACGATCTATAAGATGCGGACTGACGGCAGTGGAAGGATGCAGGTAAATAATGAAAACACTGGTCGCATATTTGTTGTTGATGATTGGATTTACTATAAAAGCAGCGGGCTCTACAGGATGAGCCTTGACGGTAGCGAAAGGCAAAAAGTTCAATAAAGAAAAAGACTTGCATATTGTGAAGCTATTGCTTCGGCGATACTTTTAGACATTGTAATTATATTTTTAAGTCAACGAGGAACTATCTTCATCAACCGTCAGGCTAGCTAAAATCATGCTAATTAGTTGTTAATCTGCTCTTCTGCCCTGGCAGCATTCTTTATTTATTCAGAGCAGTTATCAAAATTAAAGTGCCGGGTAAAAGATACCCGGCACATCACATTAATAAAAAGTGTCAAAAGATTTTACTTCTATGCCAATTTAATAACAAAGGATTGGCTAATATCCCGCCAACCCTTTTCTTATCGTGGTCGGAGCGAGAGGATTTGAACCTCCGACCTCTTGGTCCCGAACCAAGCGCGCTACCAAGCTGCGCTACGCCCCGTCATTTAATCCAAATTATAGCACAGGGTATCCATATTAACAATACAATAAAAGCTCCTGAGGCCTATTATCACCCGGTTGTGTGGGGCAGGGCTTCCAGAGGTGGAGCTTGAGAAAAAATTAACTTGTGACAATATTGCAAATATTATTGACAAATCGCAGCGCCTTTTTATATAATAGCAGAAGAAATACCTGTGATTCACTTTCATTTAGGCTGAAACCTCGCTTGGCCTGGAAAGGCTGGTTCTGATGGAATATATTGTATTGCTTGCCCTGATTCTACTTGTTTCCTGGGGTGTGAGAGTTCTAATCCATTTCGATCTTAAAAAACGCAACCGCTAAGGGATTGATCACTACCGTATTTTTGCGGGGAGGTATTGGTATGCTGAATGCGGCACTGTTTTTCAGCGTTTTTCTCACGATTGCTCTATTGATCCGCTTTATGGTTGCCAGGGATGTTCGCAAGGTTGAATAGCTTTACCGACGGCAGCTATAAGCGGGATCAAGCAGGAAGGGTTTGGTATAACAGGTGATGTGAAAAATTTAACTTGCTTCGTGCTGATAAAGCTTTTGTCTTTTCACATTAAATCGGTTAATATTAAGGGGGTGTCGCCGACATCCCCTTTGTTTGTTGAATGCAGATTTTTCACCGAGGTGAATCGTTTGAAGCGAAAGCCGATAGTGGGGATCCCGCGAGCGCTTTCATTCTATACATTTTATCCGCTCTGGCGCGCATTCCTGGAAAACCTGGGCGCAAAAGTAATCCTTTCTTCCGCCACTAACCGGGACATCCTGGAAGACGGGATTAGTGAAACAGTTAATGATGCCTGTATCCCGATCAAGGTTTTCCACGGGCATGTCATAGATCTTGCCGAACGGGCAGATTATCTTTTTGTGCCCCGCATGATCAGCGCCGATGGTGTTTCTACTTATTGCCCCAAATTTCTCGGCCTGCCTGATATGATCCGCTTTGTGGGGCGCCCTCTGCCTCCGATAATTGATGCCCGCTATAACCTGCAGGGTTTTCCGGGAGGCCAGTTTCGGTTTTTCCGCACAGTGGCCGGCCAGCTGGGCATTAAAAATCCATTCAAAGTTTATGCCGCCGGCCTTGCTGCCCTTGCCAGGCACCGCCGCTACATGGGCCTGCTGCAAAAAGGGGTAGACCCCCTTCAGGCCTCAGGCGCAGTTCTCGAGAATAAGCCGTATAGGGCCAGAACTTCTATGGCAAGCACCAATCCCGGCGAAGAATTAAAGCTGACCGTTGCCCTGCTCGGTTACCCTTACGCCGTATTTGACCCTTATATCAATGCCGGCATTTACGATCGCCTCAACAAAATGGGTATTGATGTTATCACATTTGAAATGATACCCGAGCGCGAGTTAAAGCGTATGTCGCGCACTATCCCGCAGAGCTTTTTCTGGTACTACAGTAACCAGGTATGCTGGGCTGGCCTTTATCTGCTCGAAAACAAGGAAATTGTTGACGGCATTATCCATGTTACCGCTTTTGGCTGCGGGCCAGATGCCATGGTTGACAAGCTGCTCGAGCTTGAAGCGAAGCAGGCTAAGGTGCCTTTTATCAGCCTTTCTATAGATGAGCACACCGGCGAGGGAGGGGTTCAGACCCGCCTTGAAGCTTTTACTGATATGCTCAGGTTCAGGAAAACGAAACAGGAGGCGGCCGTTAACAGATGAAAGTGTTTCTTGGTATAGATGTCGGTTCAGTCAGCACGAACCTGGTGATGGTTGATGCTGAAAACAACCTGATTGATTACAATTACTTACTTACCCGGGGCCAGCCGATCCAGGCCGTGCAGGAAGGCATGAAGCAGATCGGCGATAAGTTGCCGCCGGGTGCATCGGTCAGCGGGGTTGGGGTGACAGGAAGCGCCCGCAGCCTGATCGGGGTCGCAGTAGGCGCCGATGTGGTAAAAAATGAGATTACCGCCCACGCTGTAGCCGCTGATGCCGAGATGCCCGGTGTTCAGACTGTGCTTGAACTGGGCGGTCAGGATTCGAAAATAATAATCTTACGCCATGGGGTGGTTACCGATTTTGCCATGAATACAGTCTGTGCCGCAGGCACAGGCTCTTTTCTCGACCACCAGGCGGCGCGCTTAAATATACCGATCGAAGATTTTGGCAGGCTGGCCTTAAACAGCAAGCACCCAGTGCAGATTGCCGGGCGCTGTTCGGTTTTTGCTGAGTCCGACATGGTTCACAAACAGCAGATGGGCTACAAAATTGAAGATATCATCGCCGGGCTTTGCGAAGCGCTGGTCAGGAATTATCTGAACAACGTGGGCAAAGGCAAGGAGATTCTTGCTCCCGTCGTATTCCAGGGCGGGGTTGCCGCCAACGTCGGCATTAAAGCTGCATTTGAAAGCGCCCTTGGCCTTGAGGTCATCGTTCCGGAGCACCATCACGTCATGGGCGCGATCGGCAGCGCTTTGCTGGCCCGTTCAGTGATGAAAGAAGGGCGGAAATCCGCTTTTCGCGGCTTCGCCTTAAGTGACCTTGAATATGAAGCCAGTTCATTTGAATGCAACGGCTGCCCCAACATTTGCGAAATAATTAACCTTTCGCTTGAAGGAGAGCTGCTCGCGCGCTGGGGCGGGCGCTGCGGCAAGTGGGAAAACTTAAATGGCTGATGGAATAATATTTAACCTGCAGCGCTTTTCACTGCATGACGGGCCGGGTATCCGGACAACGGTGTTCATGAAGGGCTGCCCGCTCCATTGCTGGTGGTGCCATAATCCTGAAAGTATCGATCCGTACCCCCAGCTGCTTTTTGCCCCCTGGAAATGTATAGGATGCCGAAGCTGTCTGCCCGGCTGCCCCGAAGGGGCCATCAGTATCCCGGAAGACAAACCCGTCATTGATCCGGTTCGCTGCCGCCGCTGCTTCAGCTGTGCTGAGCGGTGCCCGACGGAAGCTCTGGAAAAGGCCGGCCGGCAGGTTACGGTTGACGAGCTCTTTGCAGAATTGAGCCGCGATCGGGTCTTTTTCGAAGAATCAGGGGGCGGCGTAACCTTTTCCGGCGGAGAACCGCTGCTGCAGGTTGAATTCCTGGCCCGGATCATGGAGCTGTTAAAAGGGGAAAACATCCATACTGTAATTGATACGTCCGGACAGGCTGCCTGGAAATCCGTTGAGAAAGTTTTACCGTGGACGGATCTCTTCCTTTATGATATAAAAATCTTGGATACAGAGAAAAGCAGAAAATATACGGGAGTATCCGGTGAATTAATCAGGAACAACCTGGAGCGCCTGCTTGCTGCCGGCGCTAACCTGCGGGTGAGAATCCCGGTTATACCATCCATCAACGACACTCCAGAAAACATCGCAGCAATTGGCCGACTACTCTCTTTCTGCGGGAACCCGCAAGTGGAACTGCTTTCCTACCACAGTCTTGGCGAATCTAAAGCTGAAAGACTGGGCAAGGAATACAGACTGCCCGATTTAAAAGCGCCCTCGAAAGATAAAATGATGGAGATTGCTGCCGGCCTAAAAAAATACGGGTTAACCGTAACCTGCGAGGTGGATCAGTAGGATGAAAACCGGGGTTGAAATAAATGAACCCAGGGGCATGAACGAAAGGGTGCGTATGCTCAGGAGGCAAAGCGAAACGACAGTGCCGACCATGACGCTGGAGCGGGCCCTTTTAATAACAGAAGCCTACCGGGAACATGAAGGCAAGGTTTCTGTTCCCGTGCTCAGGGCCCTTGCTTTCAGGCACCTGATGCTGAATAAGGAAATCTGCATCAATGAAGGCGAGTTGGTCGTCGGCGAGCGCGGACCCAGGCCCCAGGCTGCCCCTACCTATCCCGAGCTCTGCTGCCATACCGTGCGTGACCTCAAGCTGATCAGCGATCGGGACAAGATCTATTTTAAAGTTGATGATGCTTCGCTGAAGCTCCAGGAGGAAGAGATGATTCCTTACTGGCAGGGCCGTTCCATGCGTGACAAAATATTTGATAAAATGAGCCCTGCCTGGCATGATTGTTACGAAGCCGGCATCTTTACCGAATTCATGGAACAGCGCGCTCCGGGCCATACTGTTGGCGATGACAAGATTTACCGTAAAGGGATGCTCGAC
>SLPH01000095.1 GCA_007132095.1 Syntrophomonadaceae bacterium
GTACGGCAATTTGAACGTCTGCCAGACCAGCCCGAAGATGACCTTAAGCTTCCTGATGCCTGCCTGATCTTCCCGAAAGCTGTGATCGTTTTTGACCACTACACCTCGAGGCTGAAAATTATCGTTAATGCCAGGATCATTTCCAGCCCTGAAGCAGCTTACCGCCAGGCTATAGGAGAAATTGAAGCGATTACCGCGGCTATTCGCGGCAATGGAGCCAACGGGAAACTTGATCACCATTTCCATGGGGGAAAAGGAAAAGCGCTCAATATTACGAGCGGGATCGATGAGCAAGAGTTCTGCGATAAGGTTGAAAAAATTAAAAAATATATCCGCGCCGGCGATATCCTGCAGGCCGTTCTTTCCCAGCGTTTTGTCACCGAAACAGAAGCGCCGCCCTTTGAGGTTTACCGCGCCTTGCGTTCGATTAACCCCTCTCCTTACATGTATTACCTTAATTTCGGGGATTTGAAAATTGCCGGCGCTTCGCCTGAAATGCTGGTCAGGCTGGAAGACGGAATTATCGAGAACAGGCCCATCGCAGGAACCAGGCCCCGCGGCGAAGACCGGGACAGCGACAAAAGGATGGAAGAAGAACTTATCAATGACCCCAAGGAGCGCGCCGAGCACGTTATGCTTGTTGATCTTGGCCGCAATGATCTCGGCAGGGTTTCCGTATACGGCAGCGTCGAGGTGCCCGTTTTCATGGCCTGCGAAAAATATTCTCACGTAATGCACCTTGTCTCCGAAGTTAGAGGGACCCTACAGCAGGGCCGGGATGCGCTCGATGCCCTGGCAGCCTCGTTTCCTGCAGGCACAGTTTCAGGGGCGCCAAAAATCAGGGCCATGGAGATCATCGATGAAATGGAACCGACCAAACGCGGCCCCTACGCCGGAGCTATCGGCTATTTCTCTTTTTCAGGCAGTATGGATACCTGTATTACCATTCGCACCATCGTCTTTGCCGGCGGTAAGGCCTATGCCCAGGCCGGCGCGGGAATTGTAGCCGATTCAGTGCCAGAGAAAGAATATGCTGAAACAGCCAGCAAAGCCAAAGCACTGGTTCAAGCCTTACAAATTGCCGAGGAGGGATTGCTATGATTTTGGTTATCGACAACTACGACTCTTTCACCTATAACCTCGTTCAGTATTTGGGAGAGCTGGCGGGAGGGCAGGAGGTAGCCGTTTGGCGCAACGATGAAATAGAACCGGAACAAATTGCCAAACTTGCCCCGCAGCGAATCGTGCTTTCACCGGGGCCGGGCAACCCTGACGGTGCCGGAAACTGCCTCGAGATCGTCAGGCACCTGAACAGCAGCGCTCCCATGCTTGGAGTTTGCCTGGGTCACCAGGTAATCGGACAGGCTTTCGGGGGCGAAATAATCGCTGCCAAAAGGTTGATGCATGGCAAGGTTTCAAGGATCAGCCATCACGGCAGGGATATATTTACGGGAATAGAGCCTGATTTTGAAGCGGCCCGCTACCATTCCCTGGTGGTCAACCCTTCCAGGCTGCCGGCGGCTTTAGAAATAACGGCAACCTCAGAGGATGGTGAAATAATGGGTTTAAAACACCGCCAAAAACCAATTTGGGGCATCCAGTTTCACCCGGAATCGGTTTTAACCGCTGAAGGGAAAAAAATAATCGACAACTTTTTACAGGGGGAGGAGATCAACAATGGAGATAACAGAAGCAATCGCTACTGTTACAGCACCGGCAGGGCTTAACGAAGATGAAGCTTTTACCGTCATGGAAGAAATCATGGGCGGGAAGGCTACCGATGCCCAAATTGCCGCTTTAATTGCCGCCCTCAGGGTAAAGGGCGAAACAGAAGCAGAAATCGCCGGGTTTGCCCGGGCAGCCAGGGCCGGCGCGGCAAAGGTAACCGTTAACTGCGATCAACTGCTTGACACCTGCGGCACGGGAGGCGACATGGCCAACACCTTTAACATTTCAACGGCAACCGCCTTCGTTGTCGCAGCCTGCGGCGTAAAGGTGGCCAAGCATGGCAACCGATCCATATCGAGCAAGTGCGGCAGCGCCGATGTACTGGAAGCGCTGGGTGTCAAGCTCGATCTAAGTCCCGCGGCCGCAGCCGGAGCGCTGGAAAAAACGGGGATTACTTTCATGTTCGCCCCGCTCTTTCATTCAGCCATGAAACATGCCGTTAAAGCGCGCCGGGAAATTGGGATTAGAACTATTTTTAACCTGCTCGGTCCTCTCAGTAATCCTGCCGGAGCAAATTGCCAGCTGATAGGAGTTTACAAGCCAGAATACACGTTAACCATGGGCAAAGTGCTGCTGCGTCTAGGGGTTAAAAGGGCTCTCGTAGTCCACGGCGCAGGAGGGCTCGATGAAATATCGACCCTCGGCTCAACCAGGATTACGGAAGTGGCCGAAAAGAGGATCAGAAATTACGAGATCGAACCGGGCATGTATGGCCTGCCCAAGGCCTCTGCAGAAGAACTGCAGGGAGGTGCCCCGGGTGAAAATGCCTCCCTGCTGCTGCGCATTTTTGCCGGCGAACCGGGGCCGGCCAGAAACATAGTAGTTCTCAATGCGGCAGCCGCGCTTTATGCCGCCGGCATCTTTACAAGCATTGGAGAGGGGATTAAACCCGCCTGTCATGCTATTGATTCCGGCGAAGCCGGCTTAAAGCTGGAAAGGTTAAAACGTTATACATCCGAGGTTACAGGAAAGGAGGCCGGGGCGGAACAGCTCTGCTCGACCGCCTGATCGCCATGCTTTTAGAACATATTGTTTACTGCAAAAGAAAGGAAATCGCCAGGCAGGAAACAGCCGTTCCACTTGGCATTTTAACCAGCGCCCTGGATAGTGCGGTAAAACCGCGCGGCTTCAGGAAAAGGATTATTAATAACAGCGGCATTAGCATTATCGCCGAAGTCAAACAAGCTTCACCGGTGAAAGGCCTGCTCTCTTCTTCTTTTGACCCGGTAAGACTGGCTAAAGCTTACCGGCATGGGAATGCCGGGGCGATCTCAGTCATTACGGAAGAACATTTCTTCAGGGGCAGCCCCGGCTACATCGCCCGGATAAAGAAAGCCGTAGACCTGCCCGTAATGCGCAAAGATTTTATATTCAGCGAATACCAGGTTTTTGAGTCCCGAATAATCGGGGCCGATGCAATCATTTTAATTGTTTCAATTTTGGACAGCTACATGCTAAAAAGGCTGATCGCGCTTGCCGGCAACCTCGGTATGGATGCCCTGGTGGAGGTGCACGACCAGAGTGAACTGGAGAGAGCGCTCTTGGCCGGAGCCAAAATAATCGGGATTAACAACCGTAACCTGAAAACATTCGAGGTCAGCCTTTCCACTACCCTGGAACTGGTCAGCCATGTTCCCGCAGAAATCCCGGTGATCAGTGAAAGCGGCATTGCAACCAGGGCAGAGATCGAGCTTCTGCAGCAGGCAGGGGTAAAAGCGGTCCTGATCGGTGAAGCCCTGGTTCGATCAGCTGATCCCTCTTTGCTTTTGCAAGAACTGCGGGGGGAAGGCAAAAAAGGAGCAAAACTCGCTGTAAAGAGAACTACAATGTCATGTGGGTAAAAATCTGCGGCATATTAACTATAGAAGCGGCTTTATGCAGTATTGATGCAGGCGCTGATGCAATCGGCTTTGTTTTCGCTGAAAGCAGGAGAAAAATCGAGGTTGAAGCGGCAAATAAAATTATCAGGGACCTTCCCGGTGGGATTGAGAAAGTCGGGGTCTTTGTCGATAGTCCTCATCATGAAGTCGCCGCAATTGCCGACAACCTGGGACTGGATCTGCTCCAGTTTCACGGGCGGGAAAGCCCGGAATACTGCCGTCTTTTTCCCGGAAAGGCAATAAAATCATTCGCCCTGGCCGGTCCTGCCGACCTGGATGCGATCGCGCCATATAACGGCAGTATCAGCGCCTGCCTGCTTGACACTTTTCAGCTGGGACAAAACGGCGGCACCGGCACACCCTGGAACTGGTCTCTCATGAGCAATAGAATTGAGCAGTCTTTAGCCGGTATGCCCTTTATAGCCGCAGGCGGGCTTAATGCCCGCAATGTAGCTGAAGCCATACAAATCCTGAAACCCTACGGGATTGATACCAGCTCAGGGGTTGAAAAAGAAGGGGGGAAAAACTGCCACTTAATCAGGGAGTTTATTAAAGAAGCACGGAGGTGGGAAAATGGACAGTTTGCCTGATCAGAAAGGATATTTCGGCTCTTACGGGGGGCGTTTCGTCCCGGAAACACTGATGACAGCCCTGCTGGAACTTGAAGAAAGTTACCGGGCCTGCAAAGAGGACTCCGCTTTTCGGCAGGAACTGCAGGATTATTTAAAACAGTACTGCGGTCGCCCGACGCCGCTTTATTACGCTTCCAGGTTGACCGCCATGCTCGGAGGGGCGAAAGTTTACCTGAAGCGAGAAGATTTAAACCACACGGGGGCTCATAAAATTAATAATACCCTGGGCCAGGCCCTGATGGCAGTCAGGATGGGCAAGAAAAGGATTATTGCAGAAACAGGCGCCGGTCAGCATGGCGTTGCCACAGCGACAGTGGCCACCATGTTCGGCCTGGAATGCGACATCTACATGGGCGAAGAAGATATCCGGCGCCAGGAACTGAATGTATTCCGGATGAAACTCCTGGGCGCCCGCGTAATAACGGTCACCTCTGGCA
>SLPH01000216.1 GCA_007132095.1 Syntrophomonadaceae bacterium
CGCAGCGCTTCGGCCGGATCCATCCTGGTCGCTTTAATGATTGGGAATAATCCGGCTGTAAGCCCTATCGCCATGGTCGCCAGCACGGTGGAACCGAAATAGAGCGGGTTTAGGGCCAGGGCCGGTTCAGAGCCTGTCAGCAGGGGGGCTAAAGAGCGGGCCGCCAGCAAACCGGCCTGGTAACCGGCTATACCGCCGAGCGCGCTGATCAGGGCAACTTCGGAAGCGATAATGGTAAAAATGTTTTTTTCCCGAAAACCGATTGCCCTGAAGATCCCAATTTCCCTGGTCCTTGACCGCAGCGAGGAAGACATGGTCAGGAAAACCGTAACGATGGAAGCGGTGATGAAAAGGGAGCCGGTAAAAACGCCGAAGCGCAGGAAACTTTGCAGGAGTTCGCTGCGGGCCATCACGGCCTGCCGGACCCCGGCCACGTTGGCATGCGGAAGGGCCTGCGTAAGCTGGCCGATCAGGGCATCTTCGCCTGTTTTACGGAAATCCGCAGACAGTTCAATAATGGTCAGCGCCCCGGGCCGGTCAAGCAGGTTTTGGGCTTGCTTAAGGTTCATGAAAACCTGGCTGTCCTCTGCCGTTCCTGAAGGTTTTAGCACTGCCAGCACGCTGAATTCCAGATCATTCAGCTCAACTGTGTCGCCCGGTTTCAGCTCCAGCATGGCGGCCACTTCAGCGCCCAGGGCAAGCTGGCCGTTTTCCAGGGAAGGGGCTGCTGCTCTTTCGAGGTTCAGCATCTCGAATTCGAGATCCATCTCCATTTCCATGGCGCTCTCCTTCTCAGCTGCTCCTGAACTTTCTGCTGCAGTGAGGTCTCCGTGGTTTTCGTGAAACCGCAGCCAGGGTTTTACGGCAAATTCAGCGGGTAAGTCTGTTCCGGCGATAACCAGGTGATGCGGACCGTGCTCCAGCGATCCGAGCAGCTTGGGCGCTGCCGCGGTGATCGCAAAGCTGCCCGGTATGGAGAGCGCTGCTTCAAGATCGCTTTCCTGCAGGGCGGCGGCATCAAAAACCAGCTCAGGGATGACAATCCCCCCGTACTGGAAAGAAAGTTCTCCCCTGGATGCGGTTATAACGATGTTGGAGCCGGAATCGGCCAGCTGGCCGGACATTTCATCTTCAAGGGCTCCGACCAGGCTGATCACTGCAATCACTGCAGCGGAAGCGATTGCCAGGCCTAACAGCATGAAGGCCATTTTGCCTTTCCGGCGGGCCAGGTTGCGCAGGGCGATCTGGTAAAGGGTCATCTCACTCCACCTGCGTTCCCGGCCAGGGCAATCCTGCCGGAAGCAAGGGGTTCCGGCTTTTTGCTGTCGTCGGTTACAAGACCATCCTGCATGGTGATCAACCGCTGCATGTAGGCGGCATTTTCCGGGTTGTGGGTTACCATTAAAATCGTAAGACCGCTTTCACCGAGGTCCTGGAAAAGCTCCATGATTTCCCCGGCCGTGCGGCTGTCAAGGCTGCCGGTCGGTTCGTCGGCCAGGACCAGGGGCGGTTCATTGACGATAGCCCTGGCGATGGCCACCCTTTCCTGCTCGCCTCCCGAAAGCTGGTTCGGCAGGTGGTTTTTCCGGCCCGTCATCGAAACCCTCTCCAGGGCATTTAAGGCCCGCTCGTATTTTTCCGGACGGGAATACCCGGCGGTGGTAAGCGGCAGCAGGACGTTTTCCAGGGCAGTCAGGTAGGGAATCAGCTGAAACTGCTGGAAGACGAAACCGATGTATTCGCGCCGGAAATCGGCCAGCCTTTCGCCCGGCAGCGCATAGAGATCGAGATCGTCGATCAGGATTTTCCCTCCGCTGGGCCGGTTCAGCCCGCCTACGATGCTGAGCAGGGTGCTTTTTCCGGAGCCCGAAGCGCCCATCACGGCAGCCGATTCTCCCCGGCCGATCTGCAGCGTTATCTCCTGCAGGGCGGAAACTGTATCCGAGCCGGAGCGGTAGTATTTCTTAATGTTGTCCATCTTGATCAGTACGTTGCTCATTGCTGAATTGGAACCTCCTCGAACTAGATAAACCGCAGCGCTTCTGCGGGGTTCAGGCCGGCGGCCCTGCCGGCCGGGAAGGCAGAAGCGATCAGGGCTACAGTTGTTGATAACAATAGGGCCTGGTAGAAAAGTTCAGGCTGCCAGGTCGCCGGAACGGCGCTGCCGGTAAGGTATGTCCCGGCCAGGCTGGCAACAAGGTTCCCGGCAAGATATCCGGCGCCGCCGCCCAGGAGGCCAACCAGGCCCGCTTCAATGAAGAATATGCGGATGATATGACTTTTGCGAAAGCCGAGCGCCCTGAAAATCCCGATTTCCCTGGTCCGCTCATGCACCGCGGCCATCATGGTTGTGAAAACCAGCAGGGCGGCGATGGTAAGGGCCACGGCAGAGAGCAGGATCGAGAAGGCGCTGAATTTATCGATCGTCTCTTCCCTGATCAGCGCCGCCTGCCGCAGGGCTGTAACTTCGCCGTTTGGCAGGACTGCGCTGATCTGGGCGGCCAGCTCTTCAACGGGGCAGGCGTTGCAGTAGGCTGATATTTCGACCATTGATATCTCCCCCGGTCTTCCCAGCAGGGTTTGGACAGCGGCGAGGTTGGCGAAAAAGAGACCGTCTTCCGCCGAGCCAAGCGGGTTCAGGATGCCCTGAACCACAAAGTTTTGTCCGTTGATGGTGATCTGGCTTCCCGCCTGAAGTTCCAGGGCGGCGGCAGCTTCTGCGCCTGCGATAATACCCTCCGGCTTAAGGTCAGCCATGGCCAGGCCTCTTATACCTTCACCGCCGTTTAGTCCTGATTGGGCGGCCAGCGTATACCAGGGTTTCATGATGAATTCCCGGTTTGGTTCGATACCGACCAGCAAAGCCTCTTTGCCGTTTACGTTAACCGCGGCCACCATTTTTGGTGAAATAATGTTGATGCTGTTGAAGTCGGGGATCTCCTTGATCGCCTCCAGGTCTGAAAGTTCGAGCTGCTTCAAATCAATGGAGGCTCTCGAAACGTGGGCGCCCCCGTAGCTGATATCCATTCCTTCCGCCCGGGGGACGATCACGATATTGGACCCAAATTCGTCAATCTGGTCGCCTAAGGCCAGCCGCATCGATTCAACGGTCAAAAAGAGGGCGACAGCCGTGGCAATACCGACGATCAGGCCGCTGGTGATCAGCAGGGCCCTGGTTTTTTTTCTCCAGATATTGCGTAGCGCAATACTGTAAAGGTTCATCTTTGCACCTCGCTGCCTTTAAGCTGTATCATGGCGTTAAATCGTAAAATGTGCCGCCGTTATAGCCGTAACGCTTTAAAAACTGTCCGTTTTCGCTGATTACTATTTCCTGATGGCAGCCGTAATCTTCCACCTCTGCCTGCAGGCCGGGGCTGGATCCGAACCCGGCTATGTACAGCTCTAGGGCTTCGTCAGCAAGGGCATTTCCCTGTTCTGCAGGCGGGCTGACGCTGCAGCATGAAGACCGGCTGATCGGAGTTGAATTCACCGCTGCGGTATAGGCCCTTGCCGGCAGTTGACTGCTCGTAATCAGGTAAACGGCCGCGGCGCTTACAGCGGCCAGCGCAAAAAGGGTTAATATTTTATACTTACTCATGATTTTGCCTCCTTAGTATGTTCTGATTCTCCACTGCAGGATATCTTCCAGGTCAATACTGACCATGCCGTTTTCGATCGAGGGCTGCATATATACGGGAGGGTAACTTCCGCAGTCCAGTGATCCGGACAGGTATTCATGACTTTCGATCGTGTAGGTAGTGCGGCAGGTATCGCAGACCAGGGTTTCGCCGGCCAGGAAGAATGCGCGTCCCTGGCAGGGTTCGCACATGCTGCTTCCTGTGAATACCCGGCCGCTTGGGGTGATGTAGGCCATCAGCGGCACAGGGAAGCCTTCACTGTTTTCGATTTCGAATGATACCATTTCGTAGGATTCCAACTGCTCCAGGGGGATGCTGACCCGGCCGGATTCAACTGCCGGCTCAATCGGGGTCATCCTTACGGTGCGCCCCACGTAGCTGCGGCTCCCGGCGACAGGTTCACCAAAAGGCGAATCGACAACAGGGTCATCGCCGTTTCCGGCCAGCAGAACCGTTCCGCCAACTCCTGCCACAGCCAGGATCAGCAGGGCTATGAGGAGCGGCAGGCGGGATTTACTGGACCTGGTGAACTGCTCTCTCTTACCTTGCTGTCTGTTTTTCTTTTTACTCATTTTCTCTAACCTCCGGTTTCTACTATAGTCTGTAGTAGGCTGCCTTAAAAAAAAGGCGCCCGTTTTCAATCAATATCTAAATCGCTGGGCGGCATCGATTATAATCATCTCCTAGCAGACCACGCCGAGGAAAAGGATGGTGGCGGCAAAAAGGAAGATGCCGACCAGGGTTGATAGGAGTGTTGAAAAGCCGCTCCCGCTGTTGTTTTTCTCCAGAAGGGCGCTGACCCGGCGGTTCATGTCACCGCTGCCGGTAAAACTGCTGACCGGGGCAAACTGAGGCGGCTGCTGTTCCAGCAGGGAACGCCATATTTTCACAAGGATCGCGGCATAATCTGCCGGCGCAAGCCCGGCCAGTTTCGCCGCTTCCCGGTCGCAGATTACCTCTTTTTCGAGCAGGTATCCCCGGTGCAGGAAAATGCTGAGCGGGTTGAGCAGGGCAATATCGCGGAGAAG
>SLPH01000012.1 GCA_007132095.1 Syntrophomonadaceae bacterium
AGAGGAAGTCCAAGTTTTCCGGAACGAGGCGCGGTGTGGTATGGAAGTAGAAAGAAGCTATCAGTCCCACCAGTCCGGATGTTAAACTAAAAACAAAAATTTTAAGCCAGACCACGTTAAGCCCGAGAGAAGCAGCGGCTTCATCGTCTTCACGCATAGCGCGCAGGAAAAGGCCGAAGCGTGAACTGAGCAGCCAGTAAACAACGGCCAGCACAACAAGAAGAGTGGCCAGTATTATATAATAATGAAGGACTCTCGAACCGCTCAGGTTAATGACGCTAAGAGACATCCGCCCCCCCGTAATGTCCGACTCGGCGACAATAATCATCCGGCAGATTTCCGAAAAGGCGATGGTGAACAAGGCAAGGTAAGCCGCCCGCAGGCGCAGGAGCAGCACTCCCAGTAGGGTGCCGATCACCAGGGCGAAGAGTATGCCAAAGACGATGCTTACCCCCACACTGCCCAAGAATGGATAGGTGGTGTGCAGCATCTTGCCCCAGATGGCGCCGGAATAACCTGCAAGCCCGGCAATAGCTACGTGGGCAAAGGAAAACTGGCCGGCGATTCCCGCCAGCAAGGACCAGGTAGCGGCCAGCCCGGCCATGTAAAAGGCCTGTCTGGCCATACTTAGTCGGTAATCTGATTGCAAAAAGGTTTCGGGGCCCAAAAGCAGCGTCAATAAGAGGATTGCTAGGATCCCCCAGCCTATATATTGCCGTTTTTTCAGCGTTTCTGTGGCCCGGTTCGTCCCGGAAGCGATGGAATCAGGCTGTTGGATCCCGGTAAGCTGTATCATCTATTTTTTCCTCCCCATTAATCCCTGCGGTCGTATCAGCAAGATAATGGCAAATAAAAACAGGCCCGCTGCTGTCTGGTAAGTCGCGCTGCGGCTAGGGTCGGGAAAACCGGCGGCAACTAGTGATTCGGCTACACCCAAAAATAGCCCGCCCAGAAGCGTGCCGGGTAGGGAACCGAGGCCACCCAAGACGATGATTACATAAGCCCGTATCGCGGCCCGGGTGGCCAGTTCGGGTACCGGAAAGTTCATCACCGCCACCAGGGTAGCTCCGGCCATGCCCGTGAGCATGATCCCGATGCCAAAGGCCAGATTGAAGGCCCGTCCGCTGTCGATACCGGTTACCGTGGCCGCCTGCTGGTTCATGGCAACAGCACGTAGGGTTTTGCCGGTCCAGGTGCGCTGTAGGAACAAGATCAGAGCGAGAAATAAAATAAGGCCGATTAAGCCGGCAATAAGTATGTCGGTGCGGATCCAGAAGTCCCCGAACCTTAAAGTGGAGGGAATGCTTTCCAGCGGCGGTCGATCCGTGTAGCGGGGTGCGCGAATACCGGTCGGGCTGCCCAGCATACCCACCAAAGCATACTGTAAGAAGAGGCCTACCCCGAAGGTAATCAATATGGCATATTCTTCTGGTCTTTCTATGTCGCCCTTGTGCAGTGGTGCCAGCAGGGCTTTCTCGATGAAAAGGCCTACAACCAGGGCCAGCACACCGACCACCGGAATAGCAAAAAAAGCATTGACCTCCAGAACCTGGGTCAGCAATAGATAACCGATAACACCACCGAACATGAACAGCTGTCCGTGTGCGAAATTAATGATGCCCTGCACGGAAAAAATTAGTGTCAGCCCCACAGCCATAATTGCATAAACAAAACCCATGGCCAGACCGTTCTGAACTTGGTTCAAAAGGTAAAGAGGATTGGTGACCAGCGGACTGGTGGGGTAGGCGAGGCTATAAAAACTAACCAGCTCATAAGCTAGGAACAGAGCAGGGAGCCAGGTCCAAAGAAACGGCTTATGCCGCAGATCGGGGGTGCGCAGGTATAGATAAATTAATACCAGCGGGCCCATGGCCGCTCCCCAAAGAGTGGCAGCCATGCCAGTCAGACGGGGATCCAGACCCAGTTTACGGTAACGACGGGGCATTAATGTACCGCCGACCACCGCCCAGAGCGGGCCGGCAGCAATAAGCCAGATCGATAAGAGAGTCACTTATAATTCCCCTTTGGAAGCGGCGGCGAGCCGCATCAGGCAAAGCCTGAGCGGACCGCCGCCCCACTTCAGTTATTACATATGCGTTAAAAGCGCATTGCCGTTAAATCGGGCTGCGGTAGTATTCCAGACGGAATTATTATTCGGGCTGGATAAAGGCTTTGCCTTCAGTCTGCCGCGCTTCCGGCCAAATTACTGCTGCTTCTGCCAGCGATTGACCTTTTTCAGTATATTGCATTATCTGGGCGGGTGGGTTGGGCCACTGGTGCCATAACCAACTCGGTTCGCCCTCTGGCACGGGGTTGGTTGAATTATAAGGGAACTCATACTGACCCTGCGCGCCGACAAAAGAAGTGTTTTCCAAGGCCGCCACTACAGCTTCCGATTCGGTGGTGCCAGCGCGTTCAATGGCGTCGGCAATCAGGCGTAGGGAGTCGTAGGCCTCCAAAACCCAGCTCTTGGGTGATCCGCCAAACTCTTCATTGAAGCGTTCAGCCACCGAGCGCGTCATTTCGTTATACTCCGCGGGAGGAAGCCCAATCGAGATAAAACATGCTCCAGCACCGTCGGGCACTGCCCGCCAGAAAGCTTCGTAGTCTTCAGCGACCTGATCAACCTGGACTATGTCGGTCATGCCAACTTCAAAAACGTTCTGTGCCACAATGTAGCTGGATTCGCCGGTGACGGTGATCAATAAGGCATCGGCATCTCGATGTTCTTCAGCCAACCGGCCCACAATAGCGGAGTAGTCTTCTTGCATTAACTCCACCTGGACGGAAGCTATTTCGATGCCGGCTGCTTCCAGTTCTTCCTTATTGGCATTATGCTGGCTAAGACCAAAATCTGTAGCCTCGTAAATCTCGACTACCTTGTTCACATTAATTCCTTCGATCAACCAATCTGTAAGCAGTGAGCCGACGTAACTGGAAGTAGGTGCGATCCTGAAAATAGTTGGCGGATTTGGCGGAAGATTTGGGTTGTCCGGATCACCGCCCGTGATTGCATCGGCCCAAGTTTCGGCAAATATAACAGGGATGGCAGCCTCGTTGAAGATCGGGATCATTGCCAGGGCCGAGCCGGAATGATACTCGCCCACTACAGCCACAACCTGATCTTCAGTGACCAGCTTTTCAGCCATTGAGGCTGCCACATCAGGCTGGTTTTGGGTGTCGGCGAAGACTATCTCGATTTGTTTACCCAGCACTCCACCGGCTTCGTTAACATCCTGGGCCGCCGTTTCTATGGCCCATTGCATCTCAAGGCCGGCCTGGACCGCTCCTGGCATGGAGAGGGGGCCGATACCGCCTATAAGGATGACATCCTCGTCGGGCGGAGGTAATTCATCGTCTGCGACTTCATCATCAACGGCACAACCGGCAATAGTTAAAGACAAGATGACCAGTAGAGCCATCCCGGACCAGAGCCATCTGCGTTTTCCTTTTCCGGACTTAATAAACCTAAAAAAACTTGACATTTAGTTAACCCTCCTTTGATTTATCTGAATAGACAAAAAGTTAAGGCGCGATTTTTCGAAACAACCACCTCCTTCCCAACTCTTTTTAGGCTGTAAATACGTTCCTAACTTCAATTATACGATTAGCTGTAGTATTTCCTTGTGCGGAAAGTTATGACAATTTCTCATGGCCATTTTTGTGCATCTATGGATACATGTTTTGTTTAATTAGCCGGTCTACTTCTAATAGACCAGGCAGCATAGAAAGGGTAAATGTATAAAATGAGCAAATACACCTTAATTAATATTAAAGATCTGAAAAACGAAAAGCGAACAACAAACCTTGGAGGCTTGACAATGCAGATCCTGTCCATAAACACAACCCACGATAAACCCACTGCTCTGATAGACGTGGTTTATTATTTGATTATTTCGCCAGGATCTTCGAGAAATCCTTTTCTTCGATGTTCTTTGTACGGAATTCTTATGTTACATCATAAATCCAGTATTGTTTGGATTGCGTAAAACACGAAGAATTTTTGTATTTTTCCCCCTTATAGAAAACTTTTCATAAGGGGAAAACCCATCTGCAGCTGTTGCAAGGGTCAAAAACACCAGATGAGTGAATCATTCACCGGATAGAAAAATGCCTTTTCAGTAGTCGGGTAACGTGATATATTAATGAAACAACTTGCGTGAAAGAACAAAACAGGCAGGTATGCCATGCTTCCTTTGCACCCGCTGTTGATGAAAATATTGCTTGTGGTCCTCGATCTTATTCTCACCGGCCTGGCCTTGTTTTTGGCGCTGCAATTTCAACTTGGAGGATCCATGGTTGTTGTCTACGTGGAGCATTTCGATGGGGTAGTATGGCCGGTCATATTGCTCAACCTGGCAGCTTTTCTGATCCTGGGTGTTTACAGGCGACAGTGGTATTATTATTCTTTGAAAGATTATGCGAAGTTGTTCGGGGGCGTTTTTCTCGGCGTGGTTGCGATCATGGAAGCAGGGGTTTTCTTCGGTATTTTTCTGCCGTACAGGGTGCTGGTGGTTTATGGACTGCTGGTGGTTTTCTTTACCGTGGGCTTGCGCTTTCTTTTAAGGCGGGTGGTTGATGCGGATGAATTCGCCCCGAAGGGTGTGGAACAGGTGGCCAA
>SLPH01000171.1 GCA_007132095.1 Syntrophomonadaceae bacterium
CAGAACCGGACCTGTTAAACGTTAAAAACCCGGTAGTCCTGGAAGGGGAACCGCCGGACCCGGCCGCTTTTCCAACGGGATGCCGCTTTTACCCTCGCTGCCCTGAATCCCTGGAACGCTGCTCGAGTGAGGTGCCCCTGTTGAAAAAGGTTCAAACAGGAAGACTGGCAGCCTGCTGGAGGCATATTTGAGTAAAGCGAAATTGTATTGTAGGCCGGCAGCCTCGGCCTGTGAGAATTGGCACCAATGGACTGACTTTATAGATCTAATGAACAAGGAGAGATGCATATGTTTTTACCAAAACTGTTGAGAAAGATCCTGCTGTTAGCTTTTCTATTAGCCTTATCTGCTGCCGGGTGCGGTGGAGAAGAAGCTCAAGATCCCGACCTGCCCGATCAACCGGCAGAGGTAGAGGGCCCTGCCCGAGATACCCTGATTATAGCCCTGGGACGGGATTTTTATTATGGCCCTGACGACAGGACTTATCTGCACGGCAGCACCAATGTCTGGGAAAGCCTGGTTTACCTTGATGATAATTTGGATGCCATTCCCTGGCTGGCTGAAGATTTCTACCCTTCCGAAGATGGCCTGACCTGGGTATTTGAGCTTCAGGAAGGAATAGAGTTTCATGATGGCAGCGTAATGGATGCTGAAAATGTTCGTAATAACCTGCTTCGTTTAAGCAGGCACCCGGGTACATCGCAACCTTACAGCGAACTCGTTGAAATCCGCGCTACCGGGCCGCTGACAGTAGAGGTAGAACTGGCCGTACCCATGCCTGCATTTCCGGAAATGATCAGCTATTTTCCTTCTGCAATTTTCAGTTCTGCGGTTCTCAGCGATGAAAACGACGGCCTCCTGTCGCCTGTCGGCACAGGCCCTTATATCTTTGAAAGTTATGGCAATGACGAAATAACCCTGAACGCGTTTGGTAATTACTGGGCCGGAAAGCCGGCTGTCGAGACTGTCATTTTTAAACATGTCCCCGATGAAAACACCAGGGTATCCGCCCTTCTGGCCGGGGAAGTTGACGCCCTGGCCGATGTCGGCGTGGTTCTTCCCGAGCAGGTTCCCCTGATTGCAGGGAACCCGGAGATTGAAATATTGACCGTTGACGTCCTAACGTCAATCTTTATGCATTACCAGACTCAAAACGCGCCTTTTGACAACGCTGAGCTGCGCCGGGCAGTGGCAATGCTTTTGAACCGGGAAGAAATAGTTGAGCTCATGCTGGATGGATTCGGCACTCCCGCCAGGGGCTTCACAACCCTGCTTGCTGATTTCTGGGTTAACCCTGCTGCCGCTCCCGTTTATGATCCTATCGGGGCTGCTGAGATACTCGAAGGCTACCCGGATGGTTTCGGTGAAGTGGAGATACTGGTCAATTCGAACTGGGCCCGCCGCTGGCCGGTACTCTCAATCGCCCAGTATTTGCAGACTGAACTGGCCAAGGTCGGGCTTGATGCAGTTATCAACAGCCTCGAGATGGGTGCGTATAATGATGCAGTAAGGGCGAAAGAGTATCATATTACCTTTACACCCTGGACCGGCAGCGATCCGGATGATTTTTTCAGGACCTGGATCTTATCCTCCGGCAGTTTTAATAACAGCCGCGGACTGCTTTACAGCGATGCTGCTGCCGACGAGTTAATTGGTCGGGCTGCCAGCGAAATGAATCGTGAAGAGCGCCGCAGGTTCTATTTTGAACTGCAGGAGATGATTGCCGAAGAAGCGCCTATATCACCCATTTATCATGATATGACAGTCTACGCTGTGCGCAGCTATGTGCATAATTTTAGCATGGACTTTAATTTCAGGCCCAATCTTCATGCAGTTACCCTGGAATAAGAAGGTGGAAGTTTAAAAAGGCCGGATTTAGAAAGGCTGTTTTATAATAAGTCCGGGTGATTTGAATGAGTGTTGAAATACCGGGAATTAAGACTGAACACGGCCCCTCTGCCGGTTATAAAGGCGGGAGGGGCCGTTTATTGCAGCAACCTGACAGTTTCACCTTATCAGCAGTTTTCGCACCAGCTGATGGATCTTTCCATAAGGAGGATATTTTTGAGCTAAATCAAACCTGAAGCTCTTGTAGAGAACTGATTTCTGGTGAGAAAAGGCATCGAAGCTGTAGCGGCCGTGGTAGCTGCCGATACCGCTTTTCCCTCTGCCGCCAAAAGGCAGGTTATGGTTGACCAGGTGAAAGAGGGTGTCGTTTATACAGCCCCCTCCGAATGGAACATTTTGGAGCAGCCGTTTAATCAGGGTTTTATCTTTTGAAAAGAGGTAAAAGGCGAGCGGGTTGGGGTTAAGAGCAACGATATCTTCAATTTCGGCGGCAGTTTCAAATTCAATTACAGGTAGAATAGGGCCAAATATTTCATCTTGCATTACGGGAACTTCCAGGCTGGATATTTCGATGATTGTTGGCTCGAAATAGAGATTTTCTTTATTGAGGCTGCCACCCGCTACGATCTTACCGTCAGTTAAAAAGCTGCTTAAACGTTCCAGTTCTTTCAGGTTAACAATGCGCCCATAATCAGGGCTTGCCTGTGGATCGGGCCCGAAAAAAGTTTTCAGGGAATGGATCATTTTATCATAAAGCGCTTCTTTAACTTCTTTGTGGACAAGCAGGTAATCGGGGGCGATGCAGACTTGACCGGCGTTCATGAATTTTGCCCAGAGGATTCTCTTTGCTGTTAAGTCGAGATTAATATTCCGATCAACAATACAGGGGCTTTTGCCTCCAAGTTCCAGTGTGATGGAGGCGAGGTTTCTGGAAGCCTTTTCCATAACCAGCCTGCCTGTCCCCGGGCTTCCGGTAAAGAAAACCTTGTCATATTTTTGATCAAGCAGGTCTTGTCCTTCACTGTCATTGTCATCAGAAACTGTCACGTAATCCTCTTTAAAGGCAGTTTTTATAATGCTTCTGATTGTTTCCGCAGTGGCCGGGGTTTTCCGGGAGGCTTTTAATACGACGCAGTTTCCTGCCGCTATTGCTCCCACCAAGGGCAGTAAAGTTAATTGAAGGGGGAAATTCCAGGGCCCGATAATCAGGGCAACTCCAAAAGGC
This sequence comes from Syntrophomonadaceae bacterium, assembly GCA_007132095.1. Lineage (GTDB taxonomy): Bacteria > Bacillota > Dethiobacteria > DTU022 > DTU022 > SLPH01. The sequence goes on from SLPH01000171.1 coordinate 3,074, forward strand.
TCACTGTAGATATAGCTTTTTGATGGGAACGTGGCCAGTGACCCCCTTACCTTTCGCGGTCTGGCCCATTTTTTTAGATGTTTTATAGCATGATTTAACTCGAGCAGAGTAAATCCGGTTTCCGAAGTGTAAGTCTCCGGTAAAGGTTTCCCCAGGTCTGCTTTTAAAGCATCGTTTATCCTATCTTCATGGTCTATGATCGATTGCCTGAGTTTGCGGAGAGCATCAAGACGAAAGGAGATATCCAGGGTGCGGCCGCTTTCAAAGAAAATCCGCTGACGCTCGAAAATATCGCTAGTCAATCTTTTCCCCATGAAGGCCCTCCTCCAGGGTTTGCTTTCAGTTTATATTATAACCGGCCCCGGGGGTTGGAGCAAAACCGGTGGTCCGCTCTGCTGATTACCCGGTGCAGGTCGATTCTTCAAGGTCGTAGATATCGAGGCCGAATTTAGCAGGGAACTTGGGGGTAATATTTTTATAGTAATCTTTTGCGATCTGCATATCGGTTTTAAAACAGCCGGTTGGAATGATGATTGGCCCTATAGCGGCGACCTTTTTTTTATAATCCAGGGAGCTTAAAACTATCGGTACTTTTGCTTTTAACGCAGTGTAATAGAAACCGGTTTTCCACTTTTGGTTTAGCTTTCGGGTTCCCTCCGGCGCAACCATCAAGAATAAATCATCATTTGATTTATTGAACAGCTCTGCCAGGGTATCTACCATGGTGTTGCTTTTCGACCTGTTCACACCCAGGGCTCCCGAGTTTTTGAACATGCGTTTTAAAAGGAAAAAATGGGCACATTCTTTTTTAATCAGGTACCTGGCTGGAATTTTTAACTGGTAAAAAGTGGCCATGGCGTACAATAAGTCGTAGTTGCTGGTATGTGGTGCTGCAACTAACACGCATTGATTGATTTCAGGAGGCATATGCCCCTCAATTCTCCATCCATTTAACTTGAAAAACGCCAAGGCGATGAATTTCAGCAATAGGATTCCCCCTTAATAGAGACTAAGGATAGTTTACCATTTTAACGGATTTAAGCAATAGCAAAGAGACCTCTTATTAATTTGAGCGAAGTACAGGCTTTGCCCTGTTAGCACGGACAGGTGAAAAAGAAATTTAAAAAGGCCGCATATTCGGGGCAATTACATTTATTTTGCCGGAGTCGTGATCATGTGCTATGGCCCCTCCAGGCTATAAACTTTCAGCTCATTGTCATGGCGTCAGTATGCTGACACTATGATGGGCATGTTAGCGGGCAGGATCAGGAAAAAGGCATAAATATCGATGTATTGTCCAAAAAGGGCTCTAAAGCAGGCTCCATTACAGCAATTGCTAATTGGCATAAAAATTGCGTTATATTAAAACTACTTACAATTTTGATATAATGAGCGAAAGGAGGTATGCCGCATTGAGAGTTATAATTCCTCTTTTGCAGCATGTGGGTAAACCTGCGACAGCTGTCGTATCCAGCGGAGATTACGTGGATAGAGGAATGTTAATCGCAAAACCGGAAGGGCTTGGGGCCAATATCCATGCCAG
>SLPH01000188.1 GCA_007132095.1 Syntrophomonadaceae bacterium
AAATTCGTGGTAAAACAGAAGGGCTTCCAGGTTTTCCCTGATGAGGTCCAGGATTTTATCGCTTCTCATCCAAAGGTTGATCTTGTCGATGTGGTGGGGGTAAAACATGAGATCTATGATGAGGGCATTATCGCTTTCGTCAGGCCGATAAAAGGAGAGCGTCTAACAGCAGAAGAGATCATGGAACACTGCGAGGGCATCGCTTCATATAAACGGCCCCAGCATGTTGAAATATGGCCTGAAGATAAAGATTTCCCGCTGACCAGGGTAGCCAAGATTGATAAAACCGAACTGCTTGTCCTGGCCGATACGATCGTCGAAGAGCTGCGCCAAAAAGGCGGCTGGGACAGAACTTAGAATATAAATGCCGCTTTTAACCTGGTTCAATGCCCGCGATATTGCGGGCCATTTTTTTTTATCCCCAAGGCTGGACTGACGTTGAATCATTACCCGCCGGGCCTGAGGCGAACCCGCTCCGTGGAGCGATTCGGTGCAGATATTTCTTAATTCCATCCTTCTTTTGCCGCCAGCTCTTCCTGGAAAGCCCGGACCTCTTTTTCCGGGTAGCGCATAAAGACTATCACTCCGACCATGATAAAGAGGGCGGAGACCGGCCCGGTAAGCTGGATACCCAAGGGCTGGGCGGCGGTGCTGCCAAAAAGCTGCAGCAGGGTTCCGGTGATCAGGGAGGAAAGGCCATAGGCCACCTTGAGAATAAAACCCTGGGCTCCAAAGTACATAGCTTCCCGCTTCTGGCCGGAGAGCTTCACTTCCAGGTCGGATACGGCGGCGACAATTGTGTCAGGGACAATAAGGATAACTGACAGGGGGAGACCGGCCAGCGCCATCAGGATGTAGGCAAACGTTTCCGCCTCGAGCCCGAGCATAGGACTGCCGAGGAAGAAAAAGGGCGGCAGGATCACCATGAAAGCAACCAGGGAAAACATCATCATCGCCTTTAGCCCAAGCTTTTTTGATAGGAAGTTGACGAGGGGGAAGAAAAGCAGGGCAACTATAAATACAATGCCAAAATAAATTGAAGTATCGCCTTCGGTTCCCCTGAGCAGGATCGTCACGTAAAGCGGCAGGTTGAGGGTAACGATATTGAAGCCAAGCCAGAAAGTGACATTGCCGGCCAGGTAATAGAGAAAGGCCCGGTTTTTAAAAGTTGTCGAGACTGCTTCAACCAGCCCCAGCGAAGCCGGTACAGCTTCGGAGTAGTCGCGCTCCCTGATTAATAGGGGCAGATAGAGCAGGATCAGTCCTGCCAGTCCCATTAGCCAGACCATGCCGTGAAAGCTGAACAGGTCGATAATAATTCCGGACCCGATCAGGGCAACACCCAGGCCGAGCAGTCCCCAGACGGCACGGTAAGTGGCCAGGTCAACCCTGTCCCTGTTGTTGCGGGCCAACTCGGGAAGCAGGGCCAGGTACGGGCAGACATACGCCGTAAACAAGATAAAGTAGATACCGAGAAAAAAAGCCACGTAGACTGTATTCAGGGCTGACATTTGGGCGACAGGGGGATAGAAGAGGAGGATAAAAACAGCCACGTAAGCAATACCGCTGAAAAGCATGAAAGGCATCCTGCGACCGAGGCGACCGCTGTAATTATCGGACCAGCGGGCGATTACCGGGTCGGCGACAGCATCGATGATTCTGCCAAAAAACATGATTGCCCCGAAAAGGAAAGGAGGCATAAGTGCATCAACGCCCTCGATGGGGCTGGTTATGTAGTAATAAAAGAGCCAGGTGATTAAAACCCGGTCAACCAGGGAAAAGCCTCCGTATCCCGTGCCGTAGATAATTTTACCCCACAGCGGCAGCTGTTTAACCTTTGTCGCCATCTGGTTCATCTCCTTCCAGAGCTATGTCTCTGCAGCCCTTTTCCGGTTTAGCGTTGGCCAGGGCAAAGGCCAGAAATCCTGCCGCTGAAGCGAAAGCGGCCCCGGTAGAAACCACACCTGAAAGGGGATCGACGGTTTCACAGAAAAAACCGTTGTCCATCTGCGCCCTTCTTAGAAAGTCTTCCGCTCCCACGTTGCAAGCCAGCAGGTTGTTGCATGCTGCCAGGGGCCATGGGCTGGGGGCATGCAGGGAACCGGCCTCTTCAAAATTCTGACCGTAATAAAAATAGCGGTTATTTGAAGAACGAGCCCAGTGGATAGTATTGATATAAACCAGGTCGGTTTCTGAACAGAATCCATAATGAGCCAGTAGCTGCAGGCTGCCCGGCGGGTTATCATATAGAGTAAAGCGGCCCTTGCCGTCAACGGACCAGGCAAACATGGCTCCAAAGGGGCCTTTGACTATGCAGTGTTCATAAATAGCCTGCTGCAATTCGCGGGCCAGAATGGCAAAATCACTCCGGTTGAACCAGAGTTCCTCTTTTTGCAGATCGGCCAGGAAGCGGAAGGAGCAGTAAAGCAGGGCATTGTTGTAGGTGAGGAAGGGATAGGGAACCGGATCGTCGGAAGGATCTAAAAAGGTTCCGTAAAGACCGGAATCAGGATCGAACTGGGCCAGGGCTTTCTCGGCTAAAAGGTTCAAACCGGCTTTGACAGGTGTTTCGGCCAGGATAGAGCGGTCATCGCTCCGGTCAAGGTAGTGCTTAAGGGCGAGGAAAAATGCGGCCAACTGGTCTAATTCGAATCCGGGGTAGAGTATTGTCCCATTGATATAATGGGCATGGTCGCCGGCATTTCTTGCATGTCTCCGGTAGCAGTTTAACAACATTTCCCGGGCGGTTTCCTGATCGCACAAAAGAACCGCCGGGAAGCTCCAGAGCAGGGCGTCCCGGCTCCAGAAAGCGGCGCTGACATAATAACGGGGGCTGCGCGAGGTGACCGGAACCAGTATTTCGCTGTCCAGCGATCTGGCCAGGGAATAGAAATAGCAGAAAAAGAGGTTGCGATTTAGAATGCTTTGCAGAGTGCTGTCTTCATGCGCAACGCGGCGGCTTTCAAGCCAGGCCCGGGATTTTTTTTCCAGCGCAGGTTGTCCGTGCCGGCGCAGGTCAACAGTAGACGTAGCGGCGCCGTCGGCTTCAAGATTCACCGCCAGGTAAAGGACACTTTCATAGCTTTGGTCAGGATCAAGGGTAATGCTATCGATTAGCCTGAAAGTGCCACTGCCGCTGTCAACTTCCCAGGCAGATCCGCTGCCGGTGCTGAGAGCCAGGGCGGCTAAAGGCGGTCCGGAAGAGGCTTCAAGAACGAGGCTGTCGGTCCAACGGTTATAAATAATGCTCCGGTTTCCTTCAACCGGGCGCCGGTTAAAAACGACATAATTAAAGCTGTCCCAGCTGCCCTTCCAGCCGAGCTGGAGAGGTAAAGGCGAGGATCCCTTGTTTTCTATGGCAATGCGGTAGTAAAAGCCCTTGAAGCCGGGAGGAGCAACTATCTCACCTGTCAACGACCAGCTATCTTCAGCAACAGCTGTAAAGCGAGGCAGCCAGTCAAATCTGTACTCCCATTTGGCCAGTTCCTCCAGTCTTATGTCATCCTCTCCGATTTTCAGAACAGGCGCTACAAGAGGCACCTGATCGGGGCCGCTAAATTCAAGCAAACCGAGCTGATCCAGGCGCAGCACATTGAGGGAGTGAATTCCCCCTGACAGGTCGATGTGGGGCAGGGAAACATATTCATTGCCGGTCAGCACCAGCCTTTCGTTGTTTTTAATCTTTTCTGGCTTTGTCAGGATTGCCTTAGTGGTCAGTTTTTCAATCATCGGCTACCTCCAAATAGGTAAAACTTTAGGGTAAGTATCACCAACTAACACTGCCGGGTTACTCAAGCGAGCTGATAATAGTTTCTCCCTGCGCTAAGAAAAACCTTTAATCTTTACGATCTCTTTTAAGAGGCTCAGGATTATCAGGGCTTAATTGGGCAGCCGTTTTATAGCAAATATGCATGAAAAATTAAGCTTATCAAGCTTGACGGTTAAAGCATTAACCCTTATAATTTGGTATGGAATTAAATAGGCATGTCGGGGTGGCGGAATTGGCAGACGCGCACGGTTGAGGGCCGTGTGGTATAACACCATGGGGGTTCAAGTCCCCCTCCCGACACCACTTGATTGGCAACGTGGAGAATATTCTCCACGTTTTTGCATTTAGGGAGTATGTGAATGATGCGGTAAGGTTTATAATAGTGAACAAATGAAAGAGGGGGAGGCCAAAAATGTTTTCATTAAAAGGAAAAGTGGCAGTGGTAACCGGGGGCGGGAGCGGGATTGGCCGTTACATTTCAATTCGCCTGGCAGAAGCAGGAGCAAAAGTTGTTATCGCTAATCGCAGCGATTCAACACAATTAGCCTCAGAAATCGACGGTTTCTATTTGCCTACCGATGTTGTGCGGGAAAACCAGGTTGAACACTTAATGGAAGAAACAGTGAGGAAGTATGGACGGCTTGATATTATCGTCAATAACGCCGGTGTGTTTAAAGGCTCAAACCCGGTTGAAGAAATAGATGCCGGCGACCTTGATTTTATGCTGGGCGTAAACGTGAAGGGCGTAGTTTTTGCCGTTAAGCATGGTGCGCGCCTTATATCTGACGGTGGTTCTATAATAAACGTGTCTTCTGTAGCGGG